>DATBTL010000184.1:0-6983 GCA_036559345.1 Chloroflexota bacterium
CGGCAAGGCGGGGAGCCAGGGACAGCAAGGGCGGCAGGGCAACCACTCATCCACGAACCCGAAAGGCACCCGATCCGGCGCCGCCGGCAAGACATCCGTTCACGCGCCAAATAGCCAGGAGGACCCGAACCTGCTTCGACGGGGACGATCCGGCGCCAACGGATTGGGCACGCGGCAGCCACGCTCCGCGACTCACCAGGCGGGTCCGGCGACCGGTCCCCAAATTTCCCTTGGGGGTCATTATGTGATCGGTACCGATAATTCGGGACAGGGACTGGTGCGGATTGAGCCGCAAGGGACGGCCGGCGGGAACGGACTCCAGGGCGCCGGATATGCCGGGGCGCCCACCGTACAGGGCTACATACCCGAGGATGGCACGACCCTCTCGCCGGCGGAGCAAGCGCTGGTTCGCGCGTATTTTAGTGGAGACGGTAACTGATGATTACCCCCGAGGAGTTCCGCGAGACGGCCCGGAGGATTCTAGGCGAGGTGGCGAACGCGATTGTCGGGCAGGAAGCGGTGGCCCGCGGCGTCCTCACGGCGATGATCGGGAACGGCCATGTGCTCCTGGAAGGGGTGCCCGGCCTGGGAAAGACCAGCCTGGTCCGTGCCTTCTCCGGCGCTCTCGATCTGCAGTTTGGCCGGGTCCAGTTCACTCCGGATCTCATGCCCGCCGACATCACTGGCACCAGCATCGTCTCCGAGGATGACGCGGGCCGGCGCGCGCTCTCCTTTCAGCGCGGCCCCATTTTCGCCAACCTGGTGCTGGCCGACGAAGTCAATCGCGCTACCCCCAAGACCCAGAGCGCCCTGCTGGAAGCGATGCAGGAACGGACCGTGACCATCGCCAACCAAACGCACCGCCTCCCCGAACCGTTCTTCGTGCTCGCCACCCAGAATCCAATCGAGATGGAAGGCACCTATCCACTCCCGGAAGCGCAACTCGATCGCTTCATGTTCAAGCTGCTGGTCCAGTATCCCTTCCGCGGCGAGCTGGCGGCCATCGTCCGCCGCACCTCGGGAAACGAGACCGCGCCCGTGCAACCGGTGGCGGGAGCCGATACCCTCATGGCCATGCAAATGCTGGTCCGCGAGGTGCCGATGAGTTCCTACGTGCTGGATTACGCGGTCCGCCTGGTCCTGGCCACCCAGCCGGAATCACCCGACGCGCCCGAGGTCACCCGTAAATACGTACGCATCGGCTCCAGCCCGCGGGGAGCGCAGGCGCTCAGTCTGGCGGGGCGGATTTTCAGCCTCCTGGATGGGCGCTTCAATTTGTCGTACGACGACATCCGGGCCGCCGCTCACCCTGCCCTCCGCCACCGCATTGGCCTCAACTTCGAGGCGGAAACTCGCGGCCTCACCGCCGATTCCTTGCTGGATGAGATCATGGCCACCGTTCCCGATGTACCCAACTGAGAGAGACGATGAACGCGCTCGCCTGGCTGGCTAAGCTGCGCCAGGGGACCGCCCGCGGTTGGGTGGATCTCCCCGGCACCGAGCACGAGGGTCCGCTCCTGGACGGCCCGTTCCTCAAGCGCCTGGAACACCTCACCCTCCGAGTGGGCCGGCATGGCACCAACGGTTTCGCGGGAGAACACGCCAGTCCGCGGAAGGCAAGCTCCGTGGAGTTCGCCGATTACCGGGATTATCGGCCCGGCGATGATTTCCGCTTGATCGACTGGAATGTCTACGCCCGCCTTGGCGAACTTACCCTGCGCCTGACCGAGGCGACCGAATCCACTACCCTGCACCTCCTGCTCGATTGCAGTGGTTCCATGGCCTGGGGCCTGCCGTCCAAGTTCCGCCTGATGCAAAGACTGGCGGCGGCGCTTGGCTGCGTGGCCCTGGCCCGGTACGACAATGTGGCGATCGGGGTCTTGCACGGCGAGAAAGCTCGGATTCTCCCTCGCCTGCGGGGCAAGAACGACACCGGCCGTCTCCTTTCAGTGATCGACGGCCTGCGGCCCGCCGGCTCGGTGGATCTGGCGGCCGCGGCGGCCTCCTACTGCGCCGTCCCGCGGAAAGGCGTGGCGGTGCTGATTTCCGATCTGCTAGCTCCCACCGGCACCAGGGAAACGGTCGCTGCCCTGCGCCGAGCCGGCCTGACACCCACCGTGCTCCAGGTGCTGGCCCGCGAGGAGAGCGCCCCGACCATGGAAGGGCCATTCGATCTGGTGGATTGCGAGACGGGCGCCGTGCTCACCACGGCGATCAACGGCGAGGCGTTGCGTGCCTATGGCGAACGATTCGCCGCCTGGACCCTCGAGATCGAGGCGGCATGCGCGGCCCAGCGCGCCTCCTTCATTCGCGTGTTTACCGACCAGCCGATCGACGAGGTGCTGTTTGGGGCCCTCCGGGGGCAGGTGGTCCGATGATCAGTTTCTCGGAACCGCGGGCCCTATTCGGGTTGATCGTCCTGCCAATCCTGGTCCTTTTTTATATGTGGCGGGCGCAACACACCCGGCAGGTGGTTTCCAGCACCTGGCTCTGGCAAGAGGTAATGGCCCGTTTTAGCCATCGGCCCACCCGGCGCCTTCCCTTGCGTGACCCCCTCTTACTGCTGCAATTGCTGGCCGCGCTCTTGCTGGTGCTGTTCCTGGCCGGTCCACGAGCCGGCCACATCACCCTCACGCACCGGATCGTGGTGCTGGACGACAGCGCCGCCATGGCCGCTACCGACCTGGCGCCCAGCCGCTTCGCCCAGGCGGAACAACGGGTCCAGTCGCTGATAAACCATCTAGGGGATGGCGACCACCTGAGCCTGATCGTGGCGGGCCCGCGAGCCCGGCTCCTCGGGCAGACGCCGGGCGCCGGCGACCTGCAGGCGGCCCTCCGCGCCCTTCCGCCCCCCAGCGGCCCGGCCGATCTGGCGGGCGCGGCCGCCCTGGCGCGAGGCCTGGCGGGGACGCCCGGCATGGGTACTCCTCGACTAACCTTCATCACCGCCAACGAGACGCCCGCCCTGCCGGCGGGAAACCTCCCCGTGACCACCACGCGCCTTGGCCATACGCTGGATGATCAGAGCATCTCGGACCTCTCGGTTGCCTGCGCTCCCAGGGGAGATACCTGCGAGGCTTTCGCGCGCGTGCGCAATGCCGACCCCCTCCCACGGGCCGACGGGCTCGTCGCCTGGGCAGATGGCCAATCACTGGGCCGGCAAGCGTTGAGCCTCCCGGCGCGCGGCTCGTTGGATCTGAGCTTTGTCGTGCCCCGCGCCACCAACGTGGTCCGGGTCGCCCTGACTCGACCCGACGCCCTGGTGGAAAATAATAGTATGGTCGCCCTCGCGCCCAATCCACCCACCGTGCATGCCCTGCTGGTCTCCGACACTCCTGGCCCTCTGCTGCGAGCGTTGCAAGGGGTGCCGGGGCTCAGCGTCCGTGTCGTCTCCATCGAGGCATATCAAGATACCGATACCGTCGGGCCCGATCTGGTAGTGATGGATGGGATAGCTCCGGTTCAGCTTCCCAACACTCCCCTCCTGGCGATCAATCCGCCCGCCAACAACGTGCTGGTGAACGTGCGGAGCGCCAATGTGTTTCTGCCCATGACCCTGCCCGATCCTACCGACCCTCTGATCAGCGGGCTGGATCTCGCTGGCCTCCCCACGGCCGGCGAGGCTATCGATGCGCCACCCTGGGCCACGGTCGACGTGGGCGGTCCCAAGGGGCCGTTGATCCTGCACGGCTCTCAAGCCGGGGAACGCATGGTTATTTTGCCCTGGGAACCCACTGCGAGTGCGTTCAGCCACGATGTGTCCTTCCCCTTGCTGATCGAGCGGCTGGTCCGCTGGCTGGCGCCGGCGCCCGCCGCCACTATCCCGGCCGGCACGGCGCTGTGGCTCCCGACCAACGTGCAATCGGTGCGAAGCCCAACCGGGGCGATCCTGACCGGTCCCTTGATCGAACCCCAGGTAGCCGGCCTGTATCTGGTGGCCGGCGCCACGGGCAGCGCCGCGACGGGAGCCCCGCTGTTCACGGTGCCGCCGGCCTCGCCTGGAGAGGTAGCGACCGCCGTGGTGGAGACCCCAATATGGGCGCCGCTTGCCGTCGCCGCCGGGCTCTCTCGCACGCTCTGGCCCTGGGCCCTTCTGGCGGCGCTGATCGCCTTGAGCGGGGAATGGGTGTATTATGCGCGCAAGACTTGAGGTGCGTCCATGCGCTTGACCCATCCGCTGTTCCTCCTGGCCCTGCTGCCATTGGCGGTCGCCGTGACCCTCTCCGCCCGCGCCCGTCTGGGCCGCTTGCCCTGGCTCCGAGCCCTGGTTACGGTGCTGCTCCGTCTGGTGCTCTGCGGCCTTCTGGTCTTTGCCCTGGCCGATCCCAGCCTGACCCGCGCGGCCTCCGGCGTCCATGTCGTTTTCGTCATCGACCGCTCGGTGGGCGTGGGAGCAACCGGGAACGCGGCCGCCAATGCCTGGGTGCGGGACGCTCTGCGCGGGAAGCATGCCGACGACAGCGCCGCCGTGGTGGCCTATGGCGGCACCTCCGCCTGGGCGGAGGTGACAGGAAGTGATGTGCCCGCCCTGCCTGTTGTCGATCCAGGTCAGAACAACCCACAAGCGGCCCTGCAACTGGCCCTGGCGGGATTACCCAGCGATCAGCCCTCTCGGTTGGTGCTTCTGAGCGATGGACGGCAGACCGAAGGCGACGCGCTGCTGGCGGCCCAGGAGGCGGCAGGCAGCGGGGTGCCGATCTCGGTGGTGCCAGTAGGCCGGCGCGATCCCAACGACCTGGCGGTAACCGCGGCGGAGTTGCCCGCCACGGCGCGGGCCGGCGACCATCTCACATTACGAGCGGGCATTGACGCTGGGCGCCCGATCATGGCCACCGTGGCGCTCTGGCGGGACGGCACCCTGATGGGTACGCGCTCCCTGGCCTTGAAGGCGGGGCCGAACAGCTTCCTCTTCGCGGTAAGCGCCGGAGTCGCCGGGATCCATCGCTATCATCTGGCCGTACAGGCGCCCGGTGACGACGTGCCGCGAAATAACAGCCTGGACGCGGTCGTGGTGGTCACGGGGGCGCCCCGTGTACTGGTGCTGGCCGCCAACCAGGCCGAGGCGGCACCGGTGGTCGCCACCCTGGCTAGCGCGGGCGAGCAGGTAACTCTTGTGCCGGCGGCTCAGGCGCCCACCACGGCGGCGGGTTTCGGCGCCTACGCGGCGGTCGTACTGGCGGACCTCCCGGCGAGCGCCCTGAAGCCGGACGCGGTTGCCGCGCTGCGAACGGCGGTTCACGATCAAGGAGAGGGACTACTGGTAATGGGGGGGCCGCATAGCTTCGCCACCGGCGGCTACGCCAAGAGCCCCATGGAGGCGCTTTTGCCGGTCACCAGCCTCTCCGATGCCCGCGCCGGCCGCGGCAACGTGGGTCTCATCCTGATCATCGACAAGTCAGGCAGCATGATGGATGTGGTACAGGGCGTGACCAAGATCAGCATGGCCCAGCAAGCGGCGGTCGACGCGATCGCCCATCTGCAGCCAGAGGATCAATTTGGCGTCCTGGCTTTCGACGATACCACCCATGTAGTCGCGCCCTTCGGGCCGGTCGGCAACGGGTCCAATCAAGCGCGAACCAGAGCGGCGATCCTCAACATGCAGCCGTTCGGCGACACGGTCATCTACCCGGCCCTGCAGCAGGCCGCGCGCGATCTCTTCGCCAGCCATGCCCAATTCAAGCACATCGTCTTGATGACCGATGGGCAGGGCGAAACCGCGCCCTTCCTCAAATTGATTGGCCTGATGGCGAAAAATCACATCACCCTCTCCACCATCGCGATCGGGACCGATGCCGAGGTCGCGGAGTTGCAATCGTGGGCCAATGCCGGCGGGGGACGCTTCTACCATACCGCCGATCCCCACGAGATTCCGCGGGTAGTGGTGTTGGAGACGCGGATCAGCAGTGGACCCACCCGCGTGCAGGGCAATGTGACGGTGCGCCAGGGGGTGGACGATCCGGCGCTCCGCTCCCTGACCGGGCGCGCCTTGCCACCCTTGAACGCCTATAATATCGCGGCCCCGAGGGCCAGCGCCCAGGTAGTCTTGCAATCGTCCCTGGGCGATCCGATCCTGACCAAGTGGCGGGACGGCCTGGGCCAGGTGGCGGCCTGGACAGGCGGTGTCTCGGCAAGCTGGGCCCGTGCTTGGCTGGGCCAAACCGCGTTCTGGGCCGACCTCACCCGCGGCCTGATGCTGCCTACCGCTTCCCGCCTCCTGCAGCCCAACATGGAGAATCAGAACGGCGCCCTCCAGATTGGAGCCGAGGCCTATGATGCCCAGGGCAACTTCGCCAATCTGCTGGCCACCCGGGCCCTGATCACCGCCCCCGATGGGCAACCTATCACCTTGCCGCTGATTCAGGACGCGCCGGGGCATTACAACGCGCGGATCAATAACCCCGAGGCTGGGGTCTATACGGTCCACATCGAGCAGTACGACAACAGCACCATTTTGGGGCAGGCCGACGCCGCCGTGGCCGTGCCCTATCCGGCCGCCTATCGCCCCGGTCCACCCAATCTGGCGTTGCTGGGAGATATCGCCGCCGCCGGCAACGCCCCCACCCTGAACGCGCCTGGCGATGCCTTTAGCAACGCCGGTCTGCGCACCCGGCCCGTAAGGCAACCCGTATGGCCCCTGCTGGCCCTGCTGGCCCTGCTGCTCTTTCCCATCGATGTCGCGGTGCGGGTGCTCTACACCCCGCCCGTCCCCTACGATCCGGCGCGGTTCCGAACCGGCGCATAAGGAGTGCATGGACGAGCTTCGAGAGGGCGAGGATGCATGGCTGTATACACCAGAACGGCTGGCGAAACGCGCGGCGGCCGTGGCATCGGCACGGGCTGGACGCACGGTCGCGCTACGGCGAGAGGATCTGTGTCGCCTCCAGGCGCTCGACGATGACGCGCTGGGAGCCGAGATCGAGCGCCTACGGATGCAGGCCGAACGGGCTGGGCGAAAGAGCGATCCAGACACCTGCCTGCCCCCA
>DATBTL010000185.1:0-9955 GCA_036559345.1 Chloroflexota bacterium
TACCATGGCAACCCAGACCACTGACCAATTACTTGACGCTATCGGATCCATGACTCTGATGGAAGTCGCCGACCTGGTGAAGGCGATGGAGGATCGCTTCGGGGTCAAGGCCGCCGCCCCCGTGGCCGTGGCCGCCGCCGGCCCCGCCGCCGCCGCCGCCCCCGAGGAGGCCGCCGCGGAGCCGACCGAGTTCACCGCTAATCTGACCGAGGTCGGCCCCAACAAGATCAACGTGATCAAGGCCGTGCGCGAACTGCTCCCCAGCCTCGGCCTGAAGGAGGCCAAGGATCTGGTGGACGGCGCCCCCAAGCCGATCAAGGAGGCCGTGACCAAGGAAGAGGCCGAGGCCGTCAAGGAGAAGATGACCGCGGTCGGCGCCACCGTCACCATCGTCGCCGTCGGTTAATCCCGTTCGGCGCTCATGCCCCCGCTTCCCAACCGGGAAGCGGGGGCATTATCATTTGCGGGAGGCACCCACCCCTCTAAAAGGAGCGTCCATGAACGACCTTGCCGGTCCCCCGATCTCTCGTCTTGCCCGCCCCGCCACCCTGGCCATGGAGCCCTATGTATGGGAGGCCGCGAACCAGGAAGTCGCCGCCCGCTACCACCTGGACCCTTCGGCGGTGGTCCGTTTCGACACCAATACCTCGCCCCTTCCTCCGCATTGCCTGGAGGCCGTGCTGGAGCAGGCGCGACGCCTGCCGGACGTCAACGAGTATTTCGATGGTTCCTACGCCGCCCTTGCCGCCGAACTGGCGCACTACACGGGCTTCTCGCCCGCCCACATGGTAATCGGGGCCGGAGCCGATGAGATGCTCGATGTCGTGGCCAAAACCTTTCTCAATCCCGGCGACCGGGTGGTCGTTCCTACTCCCACCTATGCCATGTACCGGATCGTCAGCCAGATCATGGACGCCACCATCGACGCCGTGCCGGCCACCCCGGATCTCTCCTTTGACGTGGATGCTCTGATCGCCGCCGCCATGGGAGCCAAGGCCGTGTTTCTCTGCAATCCGAACAACCCTACCGGCCTGGCACTTCCTCCATCCGAGGTGACGCGGCTGATCCGCGGGGTCGATTGCTTGGTGATCGTGGACGAGGCGTATTTCGAGTTTACCGGCGAAAGCGCCGCTCCCTTGATCCGGGAGAACCCGCGCCTGATCGTGGTGCGGACTCTCTCGAAGGCGTTCGCCCTGGCCGGGGCTCGGGTCGGCTACGCGCTGTGTGACCCCGAAACGGCGGCCCTGGTGAATCGGATGCGCCCCCCGAACAGCGTCAGCTACATCAGCGCCCTCCTGGCCGAGGCGGCGATGCGCGATCTGCCTTCCATGCGGGCGAATGTTGGGCGTCTCATCGAGGAGCGTGACTGGTTCGGCGCCGCCCTCCATGCTCTTGGAGCGGAGATGACGCCGTCACGCGCCAATTTCCTGCTCACCCGCTGGCCGTCGCCCCAGGCCGCCAGTCGAGCCGCCGAGGCGGCGCTGAGTCACGGCCTGGTGCCACGCACCTATGCCGGTCATCCAGTGCTCGCCGCTTACCTCCGCCTGACCGTGAGGACACGTGCCGAAAATGAGGCGCTCCTGGCCGCGCTGGAAGCCGCCGCTTTGGCGCGTACGTAGGAGGGAAGTTGGTGGACGCGTCCGGCTTGGGGCGCCCTGAAGCACAGAAACACAGAAGGAATGGAAGACACAGATCACTACCCTGGGAGGAGGGTGAGGGACGGGGAGCGTGGGTGCTGAATCGGAGCCGCGTTCTGTGCCTTCCGTTCCCTCAGTGTTTCTGTGCTTCAGGAGGGCCTTCCATGCCGGGGCTTCAATCCGCGACTATCCGGTCCATCCCCAGATAGGGGCGTAGCGCCTCCGGGATCACCACCGACCCGTCCGCTTGTTGATAATTCTCCAGGAGCGGCACCAGGATGCGGGGCGAGGCCAGGGCGGTGTTGTTGAGCGTATGGACGTAGCGGACCTTCCCGGCGCTGTCGCGATACCGCAGATCCGCGCGCCGGGCCTGCCACTCGAACAATGCCGAATCGGAGTGGGTCTCCCGGTACTTGCCCTCGCTCGGCACCCAGGTCTCAATGTCGTAGCTCTTCACCTTGCCGTCGCCCATGTCGCCCGTGCAGAGTAACATCACCCGGTACGGGAGTTCCAGCGCCTGCAAGAGCTCCTCGGCGTTGGTTAACAGGGTCTCCAGCCATTGCAACGACTGCTCGGGATCGTTGACGCAGATCACGAACTGCTCGACCTTGGTGAATTGGTGGACCCGGATCAGTCCGCGAACATCCCGCCCATAGCTTCCGGCCTCTCGGCGGAAGCACGGGGAAGCGGCCACCATCTTGATCGGCAGGTCCGCCTCGCGGAGAATCTCGCCGCTATACATCCCGGTCATGCTGACCTCGGCGGTCCCGACCAAGAAAAGATCGTCCTCCGGCAGCGAGTATATTTGGTCCCGCCCACTGGGAAACTGGCCGGTCCCCTCCAGGGCGAACTCGCGCGCCAGGGCCGGCACGGTCATGGGGGTAAAGCCCTTGGCCCGCACATGGTCGAGAGCGAAACGGATCAGGGCGAACTCCAGGAGGGCGCCCGCGTTCTTCAGGATGTAGCTCCGGCTTCCCGCTACGCGCGCGCCCCGCTCCAGATCCAGCAGGTCCAGGCGCTCCATCAAGGTCACATGGTCCAGGGGTGTGAAGTCGAACCGTCGGGGGGTACCCCAGTGGCGCACCGGTACGTTCTCTTCTTCGCCGGCCCCTTCGGGCACCGAGGGATCGGGGATATTCGGCACCCGGAGCAGCAAGGCGTGGAGTTGGGTCTCAAGCTCCTTGAGATCCGCCTCTCGCCGGCTAATCTCGTCGCCAATCTGGCCGCTCTCCGCCTTGAGCCCCTCACGCTGCTCGGGAGTGGCGTCCTTAAAGCGGCGAGAGAGGGTGTTCCGCCGGGTGTTCAGATCCTGAATCACCTGGCGTTCACTCATCACCGTCCGGTCCAGGGCCAGCAATTCATCAAGGGGGAGGCTGCTCCGCTTCTTCCGGGCGGCCTCGCGCACTACATCGGGATGCTCACGAATAAACTTGAGCTCTAGCATGCCTATCGCGTCCTGATTCCACTGGCGGCGTCGTCCGGCGCCCGACCGCCATGCACGGTCGGGAATGTGCCCTCAGTATAGCGGGGACGCGCGGGCAGGCGTGAATGTCGCCTAGAACGTGAACACATGAATAGGTATAGTAAGGACATCGAGAGCCGATGAACGACGCGCGTGCCTGGTGACCGTGGCCACAAAACAGGGCACCCCGTTAGGGTTGTCTGGATGAGCCCGTCATGAGAAATGTTGGAGGAATCCCGTGAAGAGCCCGACACTCGATCCGACCCAACTCCGCGCTCGCGTCCTCGGGGGGCCGACCGTGATCCTCGAACTCGGCGGTCTGCGGCTGCTCACAGACCCCACTTTCGATGGCCCTGGCGACTACGATCGCGGTCGCGGGTATAGCCTTACCAAAACCATGGGGCCGGTGCTCGGTCCCGATGAGATTGGCCCGATCGATGTCGTACTGCTCTCGCACGACCACCACCCCGACAACCTCGACACCAGCGGACGCGAATTCCTGACCTACGTCCCCCGGGTTCTCACGACGGTCAGCGGGGCCCGGCGGCTAGGCGGCGCCACGCCGATGCCGCGCTGGACGCGGATAGAAGTCCCGCGTCCTAAGGGCGGCACCTTGCGTGTCACGGGTGTTCCAGCCCAACACGGCCCAGAGCGCATCGTATCGATTTGCAACCGGCCCAGCGCACGGGCCGCCATTGCCATCCGGGCGGCGTCATTGGCTATGTCGTGGAGGGCGAGATCACGCTCCAGATCGATGGGCAGTCCGCGACGACCTTGCGGGCCGGAAGTGTTTTCCATGAGCCGTCTGGCGTCACGATCGCCCGGTTCGATAATGCGTCCAACACGGAGACAGCGGTCTTCATTGCCTTCTATCCGCTGGCCGATGACCAGCCGCTCATTTCCATGCTGGACTAAGAAGCACTTTTTGACCATGCTTCGGTCGGTGTCGAAACCTTCGCGTGCTACGATTCATGGGCAACGAGGGATTCCGTGCTGTTCGATGGAGAAACACGATGATCATTGCCCTGGCAGGTCAAGCATGGCTGGAGAAATTGGACGCATCGCGAGCGAACATTCTGTCGGGCGCCGCGCGCCTGGACGGAGCGCGGTTATGCGATGTCGCCCATCGGGAGGCGCGGCTGGCGCTCGCCGCGCTGCCGATGCCAGTCGATGCCGCCACGCATCTGAGAGCGGCCCACGCCGCCGCGCGCCCCTATCTGCAACGGCTGCTCGCCCATGATCCGGCGGCGGAAGTGGTGGCCAGTCTGCCCGGCTACACCTATACACCCCGAAAGATCCTGCGCCGCGTGCTGGACCATGCGCTCGATCACCTGAACCAGATCGATCAGTGGCTTGATTGGCAGCTCGCAGGCATTTTTCCAACTCCGACGGACGGCTGGGTCGGCTCCGCCGTCACCCTGGACGAGGACCGCGCGCCGCTGAATGCCGCCGAGCTCGCTGCCTGGCTGTGGCGCATCGACCTGGCCGTGGAAATGGTCGCGCGGCGCGCGAGCCGGCTAGCCGAGGATCAACTCGACTGGATGCCCCCGGACGGTGGCTGGAGCCTGCGTCGGATCCTACGCCACCTGGCGGCGACCGAGTTGTTCTACTCCATATGGCTCGATGAACCGCTACCGGATCAGCCGGTCGCCCGCTATACGGAGGCGAACCGGAGGATGCGCGCTCGCCTGGCCGAGGCCCTGGCTCACTCGGAGTGGGCGAATGTGATGCTGTTTGACAGTGACGCCCTTCCCACCACCCCGAAGCACATCGCCCAAGAGGCATTGGAGGCGGAACAGGCGCTACTGGTCGGCGCGTAGAGGCCATAGCCGCGATAAGACTGTTGGCCAGGGCGCCGTCACTTCCTGGGTCAGCGGAATCTGGGCCAAACGGGGCGACCGCACCATGATTTCATGCGTCATCGCTGGTTCTCTTCCGTTGCCCATACTCTTCCGTGGCGCTGGACATTCCCGCCGCGTTCAGGCCGGCACCGCGAGCGGTGGTCCCGCGTCCGCCTGGAAGCGAGCCCCATGGAGGACCAGGCGGGCATGCTCTACTTCCATGCAGCGGTCCATGACCATGGTGAGCCCGTGCGCGGCCGCAAGGACCGCCCCCTCCTCGCTGATTACCCCCAGTTGGGTCCATATGGCTCCGACACCCGCCGCCACCGCCTCAGCTACCACGCCCGGGACGAACTTGGGCCGGCGAAAGATGTCTACCACGTCGATCGTTCCCGGTACGTCGGCCAATCTGGCATAGGCCTGGCGGCCCAATACTTCCTGCTCGTGGGGATTGACCGGAATCACCTCGTACCCATGATCCAGCAGATAACGAGCCACGTTATAGCTGGGTCGCTCCGGCTTGCTGGAAAGGCCCACGATGGCAATGCGATGGGCGGTGCGCAACAGCAGGGCGACCCGAGCGTCTGAAGGGTTTTCCATCCACGTTCCTCCGGAACCCGGAACCAGCCGGGGATATTTCTTGGTTCGTACGTGGGGCGAGATCTCGATCGGTGAGTGCCCGCCTCTCCTTTTATTGTAGGTGGTGTCACAAGCCCCATTCGGGGGGTATCCACGAACCGGGCCAGGCACCCGAATTGAGGGGAATGGCGGGGCGGGCATGACGTGGATCAGGTGGCCAACCGGTAAAGTTGATAGACCTCGATACTCATCCCAATCCCCTGCCAGAAGTGGAGGGCCCGCGTGTTTTCCCGCAGCACCTGGGCCGTGATCACCGTGGCGCCCATGCGCCGCAGCTGGGCGAATATCGCCTCGGCCAGCGCGCGCCCATGACCGTGCCTCCGATATGCCGGAGTAATATAGAACTCCTCCACGATTCCCGTGAGGTCACCCGCACGGTACCAGGCTCTCTCAATCCGCGCTATAGCACATCCAAGAGGCTCACCGTCATCCGGCGCGTCGGACCAGAGGAGGAGAATCGCCAGTGTGCCGGCCGCCAGCCCAGCCCGAAAAGCCGCAATATAGTCGTCGTGCCAGTAGCCGGCTGGGTCGGCGGACGGATCCCATTCGAGAAGATAGTCGGCCAGCAGGCGGCGGAGGAGCGGCATCTCGCTCTCAGCCAAGGGACGAATGAGCGGCGCCATCTGTATTTGCTCCTGAGTGACCACACGCAAGTGATTAAAGCATACAAAGCTCGCGTGCTCATTGACAGCAGCCTATCCCCTGCCTATACTTTTCAAGGCGGGGCACGCAACCAGGTGGTCCCATGCCGACGTAGCTCAGTTGGCAGAGCAGCTGTTTCGTAAACAGCAGGTCAGCAGTTCGAGCCTGCTCGTCGGCTCCCTTTCCATCTGATTGGCCGCGCTCCGCGGCCCCGGGCCTGGTCTTCGCGCCCGCCCCTCTCCCACGGCTCCCTGTCTACCGTGGCCTGGCACGCAACCGGGTACACTATGAGCCACTAGCAAAGGGGCCAAAAGAGCAATAGTATGGATAGAGGGCACGGCTATCAGTGTCCTCAGGGACAGACATCCCATTTCCTTGGAGAGATCGCGAGTGTTTGAGCGACTGGGTCGGGCAATGTACCACGCCCGCTGGGTCGTGCTGGCCGTGTGGCTGCTGGTCTTGGCCCTGAGCGCGCCCTTCGTGCCACAGGTAAGCAGTGTGCTCAAGGGCGGCGGTTTCGCCAACGGGACCAGCGAATCGGATCGGGCCACCAACCTCCTGGTTTCCGATCTGGGCGTCCCTCCCAGTAGCCTGACCGTGATTTTTACCAGTCCTACCCTCCGAGCTACCGACCCCAGATTCCAGCAGGCCATGCGGGCCGCGTTGGTTCCCGCCGCGCATCTCCAGGACGTTTCACGGATCGACACCTACTATAATCATCTCCCCTCGGTCCTGGACCAGCGGATGATCTCGAATGACGGTCACTCGGCCCTGGCCATCCTGGACTACACGGTCAGCTTCGATCTGGTGCAGGGTTTGGTGCCGACAGTTCGGGCCACCATCCACAGTCCAGTCCTGCGAGTGCTGGTCGCCGGGGATGGCGCGGTTTTTGGCGATATGCAGACGGTCTCCGGGTCCGATTTGGCGAAAGTCGAACGCTACACCTTCCCGATCGCGCTCATCCTGCTGGTCACGATCTTCGGTACACTGGTCGCCTCGGCGGTGCCGATCATCACGGGCGCTGTTTCGGTGGCGGCTACGTTGGCCGTGCTCTATTTCGTCGCTCAGCATGTCGATACCTCGGTTTTCGCCCTCAACGTCACCACCATGATTGGGCTGGGAGTGGGGATAGACTACGCGCTCTTCGTGGTCAGCCGTTTCCGCGAGGAGGTCCATCGGCGCCCAGTCGAGGAGGCGGTGGCGATCGCCGTGGGAAGCGCTGGGCGGGCGGTGCTGTTTTCCGGGGTCACGGTGATGATCGGGCTGGCCGGTCTCCTGATCTTTCGTTCTCCAGCCCTCCGCTCGATCGGCATGGGCGGCAGTCTGGTCGTCCTCATCTCGGTGATCGCCGCGCTCACCCTATTGCCCGCGCTCCTCTCCATCCTGGGGCCTCGGGTTGATGCCTTGCCCATCGTCCCCTGGCGCACCAACGCCAATAGCCGTTTCTGGCATGCCCTGGCCTCGGTGGTAATGCGTCGCCCCTGGCCGGTGATCGCCGGCGTTCTGGTCGTGGTGGCCATCCTCGCGCTCCCGGTCCGGATGCTGCATCTGAACGTGCCCGATGCCACGATTCTCCCCAAGAGCGTCCCCTCACGGCAGGGATTCGACCTTCTGAACCAGCAATTCGACCAGCAGAAGGACGACCCGGTGGTGGTGGTAGTCTACGGCACGGGTACCTTGCTTACCCAAAGCCGCGCCGGGGCCTTCTATGAGTACGCGCAAACCCTGAGTCGCTTGCCGGGGGTGCGTTCCGCCGCCGTCAAGAGTCTGCTTTCCCTGGCCCCTGGAATCTCACGGGCCCGCTTTGTCGCCCTCACCAGCCTGGCCGGCGGCGCCATTCCTCCCGCCTCCCTCCGCCTGTACGCGGCGCGGAACGCCACGGTGATCGTGCTGCCGCCCACCCCAGGCCAGAGCGAGCAACAGCTGGAGCACCTGGTGAGCCAGGTGCGGGCGGTTCCCCTGGGCGCGGGACTGCATCGCGACGTAGGCGGCTTCAATGCCGGAGTAATGGATTACCTGACCAACCTCTACAGCCAATTCCCACTCTGCATCGCCTTCGTGGTGATAGTCACGTATCTGGTGCTCCTGGTTATGCTCCGATCGGTGATCCTTCCTCTCAAAGCGGTGCTGATGAACGCGCTCAGTTTGTTGGGCGCCTATGGGGCCGTGGTCTGGGTGTTTCAGGAAGGCCATCTCAGCGGCCTGCTCAATTTTAGCCCCACCGGCTATGTGGATGAGATCACCCCGATTATCATGTTTTGTACCCTGTTCGGCCTCTCGATGGACTATGAGGTGTTCCTCCTCAGCCGCATGCGGGAGCAGTTCATCCGCACCCAAAACAACGCCGCCAGCGTGGCCTACGGACTGGAGCGGACGGGGCGCATCGTCACCAGCGCCGCTCTTATCCTGGTGGTGGTGGCCGGCAGCTTTGCCTTTACCGATATCGTCTTGGTCAAGGCCGTGGGGCTGGGGCTGGCCTTCGCCATCCTCCTCGACGCCACCTTGATCCGCTGTCTCCTTGTGCCCGCCACCATGCGCGTCCTGGGTGACTGGAACTGGTGGCTACCGCGACACCTCCGGTCCCTCCTGGGCTCCAATTTTCCGGATCGCGACGGCGATTCCGGCAGCCGTTACGTTGCGTAGGTGAGAGGGGCACTCTGTGTTTGTCGCGATCAACTGGATTACCGCGCCCGCCGGGGCCGCCGAACATCTGGAACGGGCGTATACCCACGCCGGTAATTTGCAAGGCATCCCAGGATTCTTGGGCTTTCAGTTCCTCAGGAGCACCCGCGAAGGCGACCCGCGGGATTATCTCGCCATCACTCAATGGGAGACGCAAGCCGCCTTCGGCGCCTGGAGCAAAAGTGAGTCCTTCCGCCAGGCCCATCAGGGCCCGGGCGGGCCCGATGCGCCCACCGCCCGCCTGGAAACCTATGAGTCGGTGGATTGAATCCCCGTTAAGAACTCCACCAACAGCACGTTAAACCGATCCGGGGCCTCCAGGCTCGGGAGGTGGGCGGTATCCGGCAACTCCACCTTTCGGGCGCCCTTGATGCCGCTTGCTAAAAGATCCGCCGATTCCAGGATCCCTGGTTGGTCGTGCCGCCCCACCACTACCAGAGTTGGGACGGTGATCTCCCCCAGCCGGCCAATGGCGGGCGGTTCAATCTCTTTCGTCTCAAGCTCCGGCTCGTTCCGCTGAATCAGGGCGAGGTCCATTTCTCGGACCCGCTCGCGCACCGAAGGCGGCACATCGGCCGGCGTCCGTCCCACGCCATCCACCCACATCCTCACTTCTAACTCGACCGCTTCCGCCTGGTTGCCGCGGACCAGGGCGGCATCAATGGCCTCCCACTGGGCCAGGGTGCTGGGGTCGGTATGCCGGTACCCACTGACCCCACCGCCCACTGTTATCAGAGCCGCCACGTCTTCGTGGTATTCCAGGGCGAAGTCGAGGGCCACGCTGCCACCCATCGAGCTACCAACCACGAAAGGCCGGTCGATCCCGATGTAGGCCAGCATGCTGGCCAGGTCGTCGGTCAGCGAGCATGGCACCTCTGGCTGCTCGGAACGGCCAAAGCCCCGCATGTCGAAGCGGACCAAGGTAAAGCGGTTGGCAAGCGCCTCCCATTGCGGATCCCACATCCGGCAATCGGCGATTCCGGCATGGATGAGAAGGAGAGGATGCCCCTGGCCCCTGATCTCGTAGTAGAGGCGGGTGCCATTGACCGGGG
>DATBTL010000186.1:0-2405 GCA_036559345.1 Chloroflexota bacterium
TCTTCCTGGCCTGTAATGGGTTCTACAATGGGCTGGACTTCCATCGGACCATTCCCGGCTTCATGATCCAGGGCGGCGATCCCCAGGGTACCGGCAGCGGCGGCCCGGGGTATTCGTTCAAGGATGAGAAGGTAGCCCGGCCCTATACGGTTGGTTCGCTTGCCATGGCAAACTCCGGCCCCAACACCAATGGCAGCCAATTCTTCATCATTCAGGGATCGCAAGGAGTCGCCTTGCAGCCAAATTACAATCTCTTTGGCCAGGTGACAAAGGGCCAGAACGTGGTGGACACGATCGCCAACGCACCGGCTCACGCGGGTGGCGACGGCGCTACCTCGGCCCCGAATAGCCCGGTGATCATCAAAACGATAACAGTCCAGGTATCCTGAGCCATCGCGGGCCGCGGATCTGGCCGGGGTTACACTCGGTTGAGAATGGGACGCGCGGGTGAGCGCGGAAATGAACATAGGGAGGGAGTACGGCGATGTTGGAGCACTTCAAAAACGCGGCGAAGCAGCCAAAGGGCACCGGGCAGTGGGGGGCTCCGCCCGATTCCGCCCTTCAGCCGGGGAAGACTTATACGGCCACGATCGAGACCTCCAAGGGCGCGATCGAAGTGGATCTGTTGAGTGAACTGGCGCCCATCACGGTCAACAACTTCATCTTTCTGGCCGTCCACGGCTACTACGATAACGTGCTGTTCCATAGGGTGATCAAGGGCTTTATGATTCAGACTGGGGACCCGACGGGGACCGGGCGGGGTGGTCCGGGTTATCGGTTCAACGACGAGCGGGTGACCACGCCCTACAAGGTCGGTACCCTGGCCATGGCCAACGCGGGACCGAACACCAACGGCAGCCAGTTCTTTATCGTGCATGGGTCAAACGGCACCAGTCTGCCGCCAAGCTATACGATTTTTGGCCAGGTCACCGCTGGGCTGGATGTGGTGGACGCAATCGCGGCGGTGCCGGTGGGCGGGCCCGAGCGATCGTCGCCTCAGGATCCAGTGCGTATTCTATCCGTCACCGTACACGAAAGCTAAATGCAGTCAGCATAGCATTGAAGCACACGCGCGGCGGCTGACTCGGGGAGTGGAGGGGCCGGATGCATGCCGGCCCCAACAAAGGGCAGAGCGGGAGGCACGGATGGCGATTCTGGTTGGGACGGGGACGCGCTTGCTGGTGCAAGGCTTAACAGGGCGCGACGGAGGACTTCACGGGTCTCAGATGCAGGCATACGGGACCAACGTGGTGGCGGGGGTTACGCCTGGGAAGGCCGGCATGGAGGTCAACGGGGTTCCGGTCTACGATACGGTGCGGGATGCCGTGGAGGCGACCGGAGCCAATGTCTCCATCATCTTCGTCCCGGCGCCGGGAGCGGCCGACGCGGTGATGGAAGCGGCGGCGGCGGGGATCGAATTGGTGGTCTGCATCACGGAGGGCGTACCGGTCCACGACATGGTGCGGGCGGTTCGGTTCTTGCGTGAGCATCCGGAAACTCGACTCATCGGGCCAAACTGCCCTGGCCTCATTACACCGGGGGCGGCGAAGGTGGGGATCATGCCGGGCAACGCGTTTAGTCCTGGTCGAGTGGGGATCATCTCGCGGAGCGGCACCCTGACCTACGAGGCGGGCGACCTCCTCTCGCGCAACGGTCTTGGCCAGAGCACCTGCGTGGGGATCGGCGGCGACCCGGTGATCGGGTCCAACTTCGTCGATATTCTCCGCCTGCTACAGGCCGATCCGGAAACCGATGTCGTGGTGCTGATTGGCGAGATTGGCGGCCGCGACGAAGAGGATGCGGCCGATTATCTGGCGGGGGTATCGGCGGCTGAACGGAAGCCGGTCGTAACCTTTATCTCCGGACGGAGTGCTCCGCCCGGCAAACGGATGGGGCACGCGGGCGCCATTATCAGCGGCGGCCTGGGCGGGCCGGAGGCCAAGGTGGCGGCCTTCCGCGACCGGGGATTCGCGGTCGCCGATGCCATCCCGGAACTGCCGGGGTTGGTGCGGGCGGCGCTGGCCGGCAGGGCGCCGTAGGCCAGCGGGCTTGCCGATTCCTGAAGCACAGAGTTGTCATGTCGTGTGCGCGGGACACCCGCAGGGATGAAAACGGGCGGCTTTTCAGAGCAGCACAGAAGGCACGGAAGGCACAGAACGTTTCTCCGATTCCGCGTTCTCACTTCTCCATCCCTCACTTGCTTCCAGGGTAGGTATCTGTGTTTTCCGTTTCCTCCGTGCTTCTGTGCTTCAGGATGCCGCCATGCCCGTGCGCCCTCAGGGTTCATCCTGGGATTGCCAGTGAATCGTGGCCTGGGTATACTGGGAAAGCGTTCTCGCATGCGCCCGTGGCTCAATGGATAGAGCACCAGATTGCGGATCTGGAGGTTACAGGTTCGAGTCCTG
>DATBTL010000187.1:0-23102 GCA_036559345.1 Chloroflexota bacterium
GCGTTCCAGCGCATGGCGGCGGCAGGCGACGATGCCCTTCTCGATGAAGAATTCTTGGTTGCCTCGGACTGGGACGAGACCGAGTGGCAATGGTAGTCAGCCGCTTCGCGGTGTACCTTGTGACGCTGGATCCGACCAGCGGGGCCGAGATACGGAAGGCTAGGCCGTGCTTGGTGATCTCTCCTGATGAGATGAACGCGACGATCCAAACGATCATCGTGGCGCCCATGACCACCCACAGCCACCCCTATCCCACACGGGTTCCCTGCTTCTTTGACGGCAAGCAGGGACTTATCATCCTGGACCAGATGCGGTCCGTGGACAAGCGGAGGCTGTTGCGTAAGCTCGGCATCATCGACGATGCTACTCGCCGGGAGGTGCTGGAGACCCTATCCGAGTTGTTCGCTCCTTGACTCGCCACACCGCTCGATAGCACTAAGCCGATCCGCGCTCAAGGGCGCTCGGCTCGCTCGGCTCTATGACGGCCTCACCCTCGATCCCAATCTCTTCACCGGGGCCGGAATGGAATACGCCGACTGAGATCGATCCGGCTGGTCCCTGCCATTCGCTTGTAGGCTGAGAATCGATTCGGCGGTCCGTACCCAGCGGGCCTCGCTCTCCGCTACCATAGGTGAGGCGCCCGCAGGATCGCCGCGGGCCAGAACCGATACTTTTATGGTTGGGAGCGCGTCGCATGTCCGATTCCCCCTCTTCCCCGCGTACGGTGCTGCTGCTGGGGAGCGGCGCCCTGAAGATCGGCGAGGCCGGCGAGTTTGATTATTCCGGCTCGCAAGCGGTCAAGGCCCTGAAGGAAGAGGGCATCCGGGTGGTGCTGGTCAATCCCAATATCGCCACCGTGCAGACCAGCGCCGGGTTCGCGGATCGGGTCTACTTTGTCCCCGTCGATCCCTATTTCGTGGAACGAGTGATAGAACGCGAGCACCCCGACGCCATTATGCTCGCTTTCGGTGGCCAGACCGCCCTCAATTGCGGCCTTGCCCTTGCTGAACGCGGCGTATTGGCCCACCATACCATTCAGGTGCTGGGAACCCCAATCGAGACCATTCGCGATACCGAGGATCGCGACCGCTTTATCCAGCGCCTGAACGAAATCGACGTTCCTACCCCTCGGAGCAAGGTAGCCCATACGGTCGATGAGGCCCTTGAGGTCGCGGCGTCGATCGGCTATCCGGTCATTCTCCGGGCCGCCTTTGCCCTGGGCGGCGAAGGCTCGGGGCGCGCCGGGACCGCCGAGGAGTTGCGTACCCTATCCGCGGTGGCTTTCGCCCGCCTGCCGCGTGGGGAGACCGGCCCCGGCGACCGGATGATTCACCGCCAGGTGTTGATCGAGGAGTATCTGGCCGGCTGGAAAGAACTGGAATACGAGGTGGTGCGCGACCGGGCCGACAATTGCATCGTGGTCTGCAACATGGAGAACGTGGACCCCATGGGGATTCACACCGGCGAGAGTATCGTCGTCGCGCCCTCGCAAACCCTCACCAACGATGAGTATCACCTGCTCCGCCTGACCGCGATCCGGACCATTCGCCATCTGGGGGTGGTAGGCGAGTGCAACATCCAGTTCGCTCTCGATCCGAACCCGCCGGAGGGCGCCGGGATCCGCTTCCGCGTCATTGAGGTGAACGCCCGCCTCTCGCGCAGTTCGGCCCTGGCCAGCAAGGCCACCGGCTATCCCCTGGCCTGGGTGGCCGCCAAGCTGGCCCTCGGTCATACCCTGCCCGAGCTTCCCAATTCGGTCACCCGGACCACCAGCGCCTGCTTCGAGCCGGCTCTCGATTACGTCGTGGTGAAGTACCCGCGCTGGGACCTGGATAAGTTTCGCCGGGTTGACCCAACCCTGGGCAGCGCCATGAAGAGCGTGGGTGAGGTGATGGCGATCGGTCGCTGCTTCGAGGAGGCCCTGCAAAAGGCGGTGCGGATGCTCGGTTTCGGGATGGAAGGGCTCCTGCCATCCGAACAGGAGGTGAGCGAAGCTGGCGAGGAGGACGATGAGGGCTTCCTTACCCCAACTCCCCGCCGCCTGCATGATCTGGCGTGGGCACTCTCGCGTGGGGTTCCGGTGGAGCGGATTACCGCCGCCACCGGCATCGACCGCTGGTTCGTGGAGTGCGTCGCCAACGTACTTCGCCGCGAGCAGGCGGTGCGGGATCTGGCGCTCCGGCTTCCTCCCGATCTGAAGGACGGCGCGTCCGAGGGTGACGACGCCTGGCGGCGTCTCATCTGGGAGACGAAGGAATTGGGGGTTTCCGATACCCGGCTGGGTCAGTTGCTGGCCGTATCCGAGGACGCCGTGCGCGCCTGGCGGCTCCGCCTCGGCGTGGCGCCGGTGGAGCGCCAGATCGATACTCTGGCCGCCGAGTACCCCGCCGTCACCAACTACCTCTATACCACCTACCAGGGCGCCCGTGGGGGCGCCGGCAGCGCCCGCACCCGTGCCGCTGGGGACCACCGCCAGACGGCGCTGATCCTGGGCTCGGGCCCCTACCGGATCGGTTCCAGCGTGGAGTTCGATTGGTGTACGGTCAGCGCCACGCGCGCCTTGCGGGCCGCCGGCTGGCGCACCGTGATGCTCAATCACAATCCGGAGACCGTCTCCACCGATTACGATGAATGCGACGCCCTCTACTTCGAGGAGATCTCGTTCGAACGAGTGCTCGACATTTGTGAGACCGAGCGGCCGCAGGCGGTGATCCTGTCGGTGGGTGGGCAGACCGCGAACAATCTGGCCATCCGCCTCCACCGGGCGGGGCTGCCGATTTTGGGGACCAGTCCGGTGGATATCGACCGGGCCGAGGATCGCTTCAAGTTCTCCGCTTTACTGGACGCCCTGGGGGTCGATCAACCGCTCTGGGCGGAACTGTCCACTCCCGAGGAAGCGGAGCGGTTCGCCGAAACCGCCGGCTATCCCGTCCTGGTCCGGCCATCCTACGTCCTCTCCGGCAGCGCCATGAACGTAGCCTACGACAGCGAGCACCTGCATCGCTTCTTGCATCTGGCCAGCGTCTCCAATGAACATAAAGTGGTGATCAGCAAATTCATCGACCATGCGCGAGAGATCGAGATCGACGCCGTGGCCCGCGAGGGAAATCTGGTCATTTACGCGCTCTCCGAGCATGTGGAGAATGCCGGGGTCCATTCCGGCGACGCCACGGTGATGGTCCCGCCGCAGCGCCTCTATCTGGAAACGGTGCGGCAGGTGAAATCGGTCACCAAGCGGATCGCCGCCGCGTTGCATATCACGGGGCCGTTTAACATTCAGTTCCTGGCGCGCGACAACCATTTGCAAGTAATTGAGTGCAATCTCCGGGCCAGCCGCAGCTTCCCTCTGGTTTCCAAGGTGACCGGACACGACTTCATCGCCATCGCCATCCGATCAATGCTGGGCGAGGACGTGCTGGCGGCGCGCGGCGGCGTCCATTTCCAGACCGTGGATCTGGACCACGTCGCGGTGAAGGCGCCCCAGTTTTCCTTCGCGCGCCTCAAGGGCGCCGACCCCATCGTGAGGGTGGAGATGGCCAGCACCGGGGAGGTGGCGACCTTTGGCCGCGATCTGCGCGAAGCCTATCTGAAGTCGGTGCTGGCGGTGGGGATGAAGCTGCCGAAGCGCCGCGCCCCCGAGGGAGACGGCGGCGGGCGCTACGCGGGGGCACGGGTGTTCCTCAGCCTGGGCGGCGAGAAGAATAAGTGGGACTTCCTGGCCTCCGCCCGCTCCTTGCTTAGCCTGGGGCTGGAAATCCTGGCCACTCGCCTGACCAGCGCCTTCCTGACCGCGAACAACGTCCCGAATCAACGGGTCTACAAAATCCATGAGGTCGCGGGATCGGGTAGTCATGGGGCGCCGCGCCTCAGCATCCTCGACCTCTTGACCAGGAGCGAGATCGATCTGTTGGTCAACATTACCGATGAGTACGCCACCGAGCAGTTCAACGACGACTACACGATTCGGCGGGCCGCCGTGGATTTTAACGTGCCCTTGCTGACCAATCTGCAAGCGGCACGCCTGTTCGTGCAGGCCCTCTCCCGCTACGGCCTGGAGGATCTGCCGGTGTTGCCGTGGGATGCGTATGTCTCATGACTCATTGCTGGTCATCCTTAGCGCGATCTCCCGCCGCTAGTGTTCGCAAACTGCTAACATAATACAGACGATGCAGGCACGTCCCGAAATCGTCGCGTGAGTAGAGGATGGCGAGGTGCGAATTATCGCGGAGAGTCGTCTCAAGCGACTGGCGGAGAGCCACGGTGACTGCACTGAACAGGTGGCTGTTTGGGTTCGGACGGTTCGCGCCGCGCGGTGGCGTAACCTGGCGGAAGTACGGATGACCTATCCGCATGCTGACGCGGTGAATACTTTCACCGTATTCAACATCAAAGGGAATGACTATCGTCTGATAGCGGGAATCGATTATCACGGCGGGCGGATCTACATCAAGTTCCTGCTTACCCATGGTGAGTACGACAAAGGGCGCTGGAAGAACATTGAGTAAATCGAAGCAGGGATGACGTAGGCAACAGGCAGGTCATGGTATCGGAGGAATGTCAGATGGGAACAGCGGTGAAGCAATATGTCATTGATGATGAGTATTGGCGCTTGGTCCGTGCGTTCCCGTTGGCACCGATCCGGGACGATGCGCATCTTGAAGAGGCATTGAAAATTATCGACCAACTCACCGATCTGGTTGTACGTGGGGAGGGCGTTGAGGAGTACCTGGGTGCATTGGCGGATCTGGTGTACGTGTATGAGCAACAGCACGTTACCTGGCCACGAGTAACGGGCGTGGATGTGCTGCGGCACCTTATGATCGAGCACAATCTGAGTCAGGCTGATCTAGCACCGGTGATGGGGGGACGATCCGTGATCTCCGCCGTGCTCGCAGGTAAGCGCCGGCTGAATCTTACGCATATTACGCGGCTGGCCGATCACTTCGGTCTCCCGGCGGATGTGTTCATTGATCGCCCGGGCGCGAGCTAAGACACTATGGAACTACATCTAGGGAGGCAACGGTAAGGTGACTCGCGGCGGGCAACAGCGGCAAGCAGCAAATCCGAGCGAGGTCTGGCTTTTCGATGAAGAGGGCCGGGATCTTGGATTCGTGCCGATGCCGGAGGCCATGGCGCTGGCCGCTGAACGGGGACTGGATCTGGTGCGATTGGACAACATGTCCAGCCCGCCGCGCTTTGCCCTGGCTCAGTCGGCGGCATGGGCGGCGGACGCGGCACGCGCGGCGAGGGTGGCGGCCGGCGCCGCCAAGCCGCCAAAGGAACTCCGGCTGCGCGTGGCGACCGGCGCGGGCGACGTGGAGACGAAGCGGAAACAGGCCGAGGGGCTTCTCGCCGCCGGCCATCGGGTGAAGCTCCGGGTGGAGCTGGATCCCAGAAAGCGGAGCGACCCGGGTCCGGCTCGCGCCATGGTGGATACGTTGACAAAGAGCTTGGCGACGGTGGGCACTCCCGAGGGCAAGCCGTTCAACGAGAAGGGTGCCGTGGCCGTGATCCTGGCGCCCAGGTAGGCCGCCTGAATCCGGGACTGGAGTCTCCGGCTGCGGCCGGATGAAGCGGACAGGTTGTATGACAGACAGGGTTGTACCAGATTGAAGCCCCGGCCCTCAGGCCGGGGAGGCTCACCGCTCGCCTAGCCGTGGGCTTTAGCCCGCCCTCCGTCGCGTCCCGAGGGTGGTCGGTGTATGAAGAAAAGGAAGCAGCCTGAGTGCGGGAGGTACTGATGGGTCAGCCGAATGCCGCGGGGGCCGGGGACGGCGTGCATGGCGCGGAGGCTGCTACCTATGAGGTCCGTCCGCTGACCGTCCCGCCGCGGGCACCGGTGAGCGTGCCCGGCTCCAAGAGCCAGACCAATCGGGCCCTGCTTTTGGCCGCGCTGGCCGAGGGACGGTCCACGCTTCGCGGGGCTCTATTCAGCGATGATTCGCGCGTATTCGTCGATTCGCTACGCCGCCTGGGCTTTGAGGTGGCTACCGACGAGGTCGGCTCCGTCATCGAGGTGGCAGGACGGGGCGGGCGCATTCCCGCTTCCGAGGCCGATCTATTTATTGGCAACGCGGGGACGGCGGCGCGATTCCTCACCGCCTTTCTGCCTCTCGGTCAGGGTACCTACCTCCTGGATGGAACCCCGCGGATGCGCCAACGTCCAATTGGTGAATTGTTGGAGGCCCTGCGAGTCCTGGGCGCCGATGTGGAATCGGTGGATGGCGATGGCTGCCCTCCGGTGCGAGTGCGGGCGTCCGGCCTTCCTGGTGGAGAGGTAACTCTGGACGCCTCGCGGAGTGGGCAATTCTTGTCGGCCCTTCTGATGGTGGGCGCCTACGCCGCGCGGGGCCTGGTCGTGCGTCCGTCCGGCCCCGTCGCCTCGCCGCCCTATATCGACATGACCCTGACCATGATGGCCCAGTGGGGGGTGGCCGCGGACCGTTCCGAGGACGGCGCCTACACGGTCCGCGCCGGGCAGCGGTACCAGCCGCGCGTCTATGATGTGCCGCCCGATGCCTCGGGGGCGTCGTATTTCCTGGCCGCCGCCGCGATCACCGGTGGCACGGTGCGGGTGCGGAACCTTCACCTGGCGACCGATCAGGGCGATCTGGGATTCGTCGATGTGCTGGAGCGGATGGGCTGCCTCGTGACTCGTGCCGGCGCCGATATCGAAGTGACCGGGCCGGAGCGGCTCCGCGGGATCGACATCGATCTGCATGGCATGTCCGATATGACCATGACCCTGGCCGCCATCGCCCCGTTCGCCGAGAGCCCGGTGACCATTCGTAACGTGGCCCACATTCGGGAGCAGGAATGCGACCGGCTGGCCGCCAGTGCCGCTGAGTTGCGTCGCCTGGGTGCCCAGGTGGAGGAGTGGCCTGACGGGCTGGCCATCCAGCCCTCGACCCTGCACGGGGCGTCCATCCACACCTACGGCGATCACCGGATGGCCATGGCCTTCGCGCTGCCCGGCTTGGTGGTGCCAGGAGTAGTGATCGAAAACCCAGCCTGCGTGGCCAAGACCTTCCCGGACTACTTCGCCTGCCTGGAGGGCCTTCGGGGGGTGTGATACCCCTTTAGAACCCACATTCTTCTCTCCAGGGGCATGTGGGCGGTAGGCAGTCGGGTAGGGGTGCAGAGCGGTGCGCCCTCGCGATGGCCAGCCGGGCGCACCGCTGTGCACCCCTACCAAAACACGTTCCGATGCAGTGTGCGGGCGTGATTCGTGGGCAATGATTTGGCCTGGAGACCCGCGATCCTGTCTCGTGACCGCCAAGCCGATCCGCCGCGTATCCACGGATGTGAGGCGCACCCACTGTTACCTCGGATATAGCGCGGCACGCTCCCGATCTGGCATCATTGAAGGCATGCCGTTGACCGCGATGGGGTGCGTCGCGCCCTGATCCGGCCTTAGGTTCGCCGAGGAGCAGCCACATTCGTATGTTTTCCGCACTCTTCCACGCGCTGGGCGGCCCCACCATGCGGCAGCGCGATCTGCGTATGCTTCTGCTGGCCATGTTCCTCACCGAGTTGGGGGTTTCGGCAGCGTTCCCCCTGCGCTTGCTCTACGCGCAGGCCCATCATGCCACTCCGGCGGAATTGGGCATGATGGCGGGCGCCTTCTTCCTGGCTCCCA
This sequence comes from Chloroflexota bacterium, assembly GCA_036559345.1. GTDB lineage: Bacteria > Chloroflexota > UBA5177 > JANWHV01 > JANWHV01 > JANWHV01. Next base: position 7,640 of record DATBTL010000187.1, read on the forward strand.
TGTTGTGCCAGATGCCGCTGGGCTGGTTGGTCGACCGCTGGGGCCGCGTGCCGGTCCTGCTGTTCGGGATGATTGGCCACGCGATCATCGGGGTGGCCTATATTCTCTTTAGCTCCCCGGTGGATTTAATCGGCTTGCGATTCCTGGAAGGAGTGGTAATCGCCGGCATACAACCAGCCACCGCCGCATACATCGCCGATGTGGTCCCAGAGGAACGCCGGGCCGAGGCATATGGTGTGCTCTCCGCCGCGAGCAGCGGCGGCCTGCTGATCGGGCCCCTGATCGGCGGTATCGTGGGCCAGCAGTTCGGTTTCGCCAGCGCCTATGTCCTCAGCGTGGTCTTCGAGTCAATCTCGGTTGTCCTGGTGCTGGCGTCGGTCCGAGAGCCCGCGCGCCACCGCGACAGCCAGGCACATGAGCGGCCCGTACCCTGGCGGCGATTCCTTACTCCACCATTGCTGGGCGCCTACGCTACCACCTTCGCCTTCTCGAGCGTAATGGGTGTGTTCTCGGCTCTCTGGACGATCTGGATCAAGGATTTGGGCGGCTCGTATACCTACATCGGCTTCACGTTCACCGCCTTCGCGATCCCCGGTATCCTGCTCGGAGCGATCGGTGGGAGAATGACCGACCGCTGGGGTATTGCCCCCACGGTCCTCCGGTTCGGGCTGCTGATCAGCGTGATCTACATGTCCTACGGTTTTGTCGGCAACCTGGCGGCGATCCTGGTGCTGGGAATCATCGAGGGGGTCTTCCTGGCCTTCCAGCAGCCCGCGGTGCAGGCGCTCCTGGCCGCCGCCTCGCCCCCGGAGGCTCGAGGGCGGGCCCAGGGAGTGGCCGGCCTGGCGGGCTCGATTGGCGGGGCGGGCTCCGCCTTCTTATCCCTGACTCTCTACCATCAGAGTCACCCGGCCCCCTTCGTGATCGCCGGCGTGGTGATGGTAGCCGGCACGCTCGCCGCCGCGCTCAGCGCGGTCTGGCTAAAGCGTCATGGGCCGGAAACCGCGGCATTCATGGCCCTCCAGGCTCAAGCCTCCTGAGACCGGCGGTTGTCGCGCGGCGCGTTCTGCCCTCTTGACACAGCTTTCGCCCTGCTATACGATGCCGAACAATCGTACGGATAGGAACGATTGTGCATTGACCAGGGAGCACCGGCGCTGGTTTCTCCATGCGCGATTGGCACTTCCCAGGAGGGATGTACGTGCCGATTGTCGTGCGTTTGCGCGCATACATTTTCCCTATCGGCGCGAATCCAGGTCGGCATATACCTGGTGGTGGGTGTGTAGCCAGGAACGGGAGGTGGATGAAGCCGCCATAGTGAGTTCACCCCGGTTGGGACGCGGACCCTTTCCCGTTGGATGTAGATACCGGAGGAGTTCATGTTTATCCGTATGCGCCACGCCGCCATTGCGTTGCTTGCCATTATCGGGCTGCTTTTGCCGGCCCATGCCGCCGCGATAGGGGCCGCGTCCGCGGCTGGGAAGCCGCTCAAGTTCGTCTATGTCACCCCTAATCCCCTGGGGGTTGACGACTTTCTGATCCTCATCAAGGCGGGTGTAGCCCAGGCGGCCGCCAAGTACCACGCGAGCATGCAGGTTCTGGAGAGCACGGATCCGGCGACCCGCCAACAGAACGTGCGTGCCGCGATCAACGAAGGCGCCGCTATCGTGGTCGTGGCCGGGTTTGAGTTCAACGACATCATCGCCAAAGTCGCGCCCCAGGCGCCTCACACCCAGTTCCTGTTCATAGACCAGTGCATCACCAAGCCGCCGGCGAACGTCCATTGCGCGGTGTTCCGCGAGTATGAGGCGGCCTATCTGATCGGTGTTGAGGCGGGACTACTGACCAAAACCAACAAGGTGGGGGCGATCGGCGCCCTTGATATTCCGTTCCTGCACCGCTACACCGTCGGTTTCGCTCTCGGCGCCAGGGCGGCCAATCCCAAGGTCAAAGTCTCCACACTCTGGATCGGCAGCGACCCATCGGCGTTCTCGGATCCAGTACGCGCCAAGGAAGTGGCGCTGGCGATGGCGGCGACCGGCGCGGACCAGATCTTCGCCGTCGGCTCCGCTAGCAACCGGGGAATCTTCGATGCCGCCCAGCAGAAGAAGTTCTTCAGCTATGGCGTCGACGTGAACCAGTGTCCCCTGGCGCCCGGGCTGATTGTTGACAACCTGCTTAAGCGCACGGACATAGCCGCGTTGCAAACCATAAATGCCATCATGAGTGGCAAGGCGCGGTCGCTCTCCGTGTACGGTCTGAAGGAGGGCGGCGTCGGCGTGGTGCCATTCGCCCTGGCCAAACCGCAAAGCAGCCAGTGCCAGATCATGAAGCATGCCGACGTGATCGCGAAGGTCAAAGCGTATCAGGACAAGATCATAAGCGGCGCGCTCAAACTCAAGGATCCGGCGCTTTCAAGCTGACGGGACCACTGATTCTTTAAGGATTGGTTTGTGATCAGACCGGGGTCGTTGGCCAGGGCCGCTAGTTGGATGCCGACGACCCCCCTCGCCAGATGGAGGAGCCCGTGCCTCCCGAATTGGAGTTGCGGCGGATCGTCAAGCGCTTCCCGGGGGTTCTTGCGAACGATCACGTCGATCTCGCCATCGAGAAGGGCGAAATCCGCGCGCTTGTTGGTGAGAATGGTGCCGGCAAGTCGACGCTGATGCGCATCTTGTATGGCCTCTATCAGCCCGATTCCGGCGATATTCTGCTGCGCGGCCGGAAGGTGATCTTCCACTCGCCGCAAGAGGCAATCCGAGCCGGGCTTGGAATGGTCCATCAGCACTTCATGCTCTTTCCCTCGCTCACCGTTCTGGAAAATATCATCTATGGGGCCGAGCCGAGCCGGTTCGGTTTTATAAACCGCGCGACCGCCCGACAGCAGGTGGCCGAATTAATGGAGCACTATGGCCTGGCGGTACACCCAGACGCAACCATCGGCCAACTCTCGGTCGGGATGCGCCAACGGGTCGAAATCATCAAGACCCTGTATCGTCAGGCCGACATTCTGATCCTCGACGAGCCAACCTCTGTTCTGACCCCGCGGGAGGAAGAAGAGTTTTTCCACGTATTGCGCCGCCTGGCCGACAATGGGAAAACGATTATCTTCATCACCCATAAGCTGGATGAAGTGATGCGTATTACCGATCAGGCGACGGTGCTGCGGGACGGTGCCGTGATCACGACCGTGCGCACGGCGGAAAGCTCGCCGGCCGAACTCTCACATGCCATGGTGGGCCGCGATGTGTTGTTGCGCCCCGGAAAGCCGCTCTCCACTACCGGCAACGTGGTGCTCGACCTGGAGGATGTGAGCGTACGCGACAATCGCGGCCAGCTGGCCGCGGACCACATCTCCCTGTCGGTCCGTGAAGGCGAGATCGTGGGGATTGCCGGGGTGGCCGGCAACGGACAGGCGGAGTTGGTCGAGGCGCTGGTGGGCCTGCGTCCTGTCGCGAGCGGCCGGATGACCCTGCGCGGGCGCGAAGCTACTCACGCCACGGTCGCCGAGCGCCGGCAGGCCGGTCTGGCCTACATCCCGGAAGATCGCGGGCACGTCGGTCTGGCGCTGGACGCGCCGCTAGGCGACAACCTGCTGATGGGCTATCAACGCCGGCCGGGCTATGGGCGCCGTGGCCTGCTGAACTTCGGGGCCACCCGACGACACGCCCAGCAGCTCATCAGTCAGTACGGCATCAAGACCGCCGGCTACCGCGAGACCACCGCGAATCTCTCCGGTGGCAACCGGCAGAAAGGTGTGATCGCGCGGGAGGTCGCCCATCGCGCTCCCATACTGATCGCGGAGCAGCCCACCTGGGGTGTGGATGTCGGCTCGATTGAGTTTATCCATCGGCAACTCCTTGAATATCGACAACAGGGCAACGCGATCCTGCTCATCTCGGCGGATCTCAATGAAGTGATGTCGCTCTCGGATCGCATTCTGGTGATGTATGAAGGGCGCATCGCCGGCGAGGTGCCTGGCGCCGAGGCGACCGAGTATGGGCTGGGATTGCTGATGACCGGCGCGACAAGCGCGGTGCGGCATGGCTGATCATCTCATCCGTAACAGCACGGTCATCCCGGTGAATGGCGCCATTGTCGTGCCTGGGCGGAGAAGGTCATAGGCTATGGATGTTAGTGAGCCGCCCCCTTTGTTGGCGCCCCCACGACGGACCGCGGCCCGGCTGATTAAGCATGCCGGCGCGGCATGGCGCGCGATTTCGGGACCGCTCCTCGCTATCCTGGGCGGGGTCGTTATCGGCAGTCTTCTGATGCTGTTCACCGGCCACAACCCGCTCGAAGCCTACGCCGCCATGGTGAGCGGCGCGCTCGCCGGCCCCAACCTGACCAACCTCGCGTCGACCTTGACCGGCGCCGCGCCGATCGTGGGCATGGGGCTGGCGGCGGCGGTGGCCTTTCGCGCCGGCTTCTTCAACCTTGGCGGCGAGGGACAACTGGTCCTGGGCGGGCTGGCCGCCGCGCTGGTGGCGATCTACCTGCCGTTGCCCGCGCTCCTGCTCTTCCCGGTCACCATAGCCGCGGCGATGCTGGTCGGTGGGCTGTGGGCCGTTCTACCGGCCTGGGCGGAGTTCCAGTTCCATGTGCCGTTGCTGATCAGCACTTTGTTGCTCAATTACCCGGCCCGGTTCTTCGCCTCGTACGTGGCGGTGAATCTGGTACGTGACGTGGCCTCGGGCATGCCGGAGACCCTGCAAGTTCCCAGCGCCGTGCAGTTCCCGCTCTTGATGACCAATACACAACTCCATGCGGGGGTCTTTATCACCCTGGCCGTCGTGCTTGTGGCCGCGTTCGTGATCGGACGCACCGTGGTGGGCTATGAACTGCGTATGGCCGGGAAAAACGCGACGTTTGCCCGCTACGGCGGGATTCGGCTGCGGAAGCTGGGCTACGGCGTGATGTTCTCCAGCGGCGCGATCGCCGGCCTGGTCGGCGCAATCCAGGTTCTTGGGGTGGACTATCGCTTTGTCGACGGTTCACTTACGTCGCCACAGTATGCGTGGGTTGGCGTGATGGCCGCGCTGCTCTCCGGTTCGGCGCCGCTTGGGGTGCTGCTTGCCGGACTGTTCTTCTCGGCCATCCAAACCGGTGGCCTCGGCATGGAGCAAGCGACCCAGGTGCCCCACGAGCTCTCCCTGATCCTGCAAGCGGTGATTATCCTCCTTGTCGCCGCGCGCGGGAGCTTCCGCATCACAGGCAGCGAGAAAGGACCGTAGGCGCCCGCATGGATCTATTTGACCCAACCCTGCTCAACTCGACCGTCGATTCCGTCACCCCGGTCTTGCTGGCCGCCCTGGGCGGACTGATTTGCGCGCGGGCCGGAGTGTTCAATATCGCGCTCGAAGGGCTGATGCTGACCGGGGCATTCTTCGCGGTGGTCGGCAGCTACTACTCCGGCAACGCATTCGTCGGCATCCTGGCCGCCATGGCGGCCGGAGCCGTCCTGGCGGCGATCTTTGCCCTCCTGGCGATCAGGCTGCGCGGCGATGTGATCGTGATCGGTATCGCTCTCAACCTGTTGGCGGCGGGTAGCACCGTCTTCTTGCTGCGCGCGCTCTTTGGCGTGCAAGGCGCGTTCCAAGATCCGCGCATCCAGGGGATCGGCACCATGACCCTGCCTGGCATCGACCAGGTATCCGTGATCGGCCCCATCCTATCAGGCCACACGTGGATTGTCTACTGCTCCTGGGCGCTTGTCGCGGTGACCTACGTCATGCTGTTCCGGCATCGGATCGGGTTGCGCCTGCGTGGGGTTGGCGAGCAGCCTGAAGCGGCCGCGACCCTTGGCATCCATGTCGAGCGAGTCCAATTCGCCGCCATCATTTGCTCCGGGCTCCTGTGCGGCCTGGCGGGCGCTCAGCTCTCCCTGGGAGAGGTGACGCTCTTCGTGGAGAACATGAGCGCCGGACGCGGGTGGATTGCGGTGGTCGCGGTGATGCTCGGACAGGCGCATCCGCTTGGCGTCTTCGCGGCGAGCATCCTCTTCGGCTTCGCGGACTCGATCGGCATCAGATTGCAAGGCGTCGGTGTGCCGTCGCAGTTCACCAGTATGCTCCCCTACGTGATCACGCTGGCGGCTCTCTTCATCGTTCAAGCGCGGCGGCGCGCCGCCCTGACCTGAGAAGGGACACCGATGCTTACTCCTGAACGCCTCATCGAGTTGCTCCAACTCGCCCCGCTGCCCATTGAAGGCGGCTATTTTCGCCGGACCTATGTGGCCGACCAACCCGTGAGCAGCGCGGCCCTGCCTGAGCGCTACAGGCACGCCAGGGCGTTGGGCTCGGCGATCTACTACCTCCTGCACGACGATCACTTCTCGGCCATGCATCGGTTACCGACGGACGAAATCTACCACTTTTATCTGGGTGATCCGGTTGAGATGCTGCTGCTCTATCCCGATGGGTCACAGGTGGTACATCTGCTCGGCCCGGACCTGGAAGACGGGCAGCATGTGCAACTCGTGGCGCCGGGCGGGGTGTGGCAAGGCTCACGTGTGCGGTCAGGCGGGCGCTATGCCCTCTTGGGTACAACCATGGCCCCGGCCTATGATCCATCGGACTTTGAACTGGGCGATGGCGCGGCCCTGGCGCGGCAGTACCCGGCGAGCGCCACGCTGATCGCCGCGCTGACTCACTGAACAGCGACCCGCGGGAAGGAAGAGTTATGGATATTCCAAGCGTCAACACTCTGTTGGATTTCACCGGCAAGGTGGCGCTGGTCACCGGCAGCGGGAGCGGCCTGGGGCAAACCATCGCCACCCGGTTCGCCGAGGCGGGAGCGAGGGTGGTGGTGCATTACCAGTCCAGTGAAGCGGGCGCGCGGGACGTGGTGCGCCGCGTCACCACGAATGGTGGGCAGGCTATCGCCCTGCAAGCCGATGTGACGAACGCGGAGGATGTCGCGCGGTTGATTCGCCAGGCGGCCGACCAGTATGACCGGCTGGACGTGCTGATCAACAACGCGGCCAAGCAACCGCTGGTCAGCCTGCTGGAGATGACTCCGGCTCAGTGGGACGAGACGGTCACCACGAACATGCGCGGCGTGTTCCTCTGCACGCAGGCCGCGGCGAAGCAAATGATCGCCCAGGGCACTGGCGGGGCCATCGTCAACATCACCTCGATCGAGGCGGAGAACCCGGCCCCGCTGCACAGCCACTACAACGCCTCCAAGGGGGGCGTGCTGATGTACACGCGCGCGGCGGCGAATGAACTGGGCGCGCACGGGATCCGCGTCAATGCCGTCGCCCCCGGCCTGATCTGGCGCGAGGGCATCGAGCAAGCGTGGCCGGAAGGGGTGGCCCGCTGGCGGCAAGCCGCCCCGTTGCGCCGCCTGGGCTTGCCGGCGGATGTCGCCGATGCCTGCCTTTTCCTGGCCTCGCCCGCCGCGCGCTGGATCACGGGAGCAAGCCTGAGGGTTGATGGCGGGGTCATGACCCATCAGATCTTTTAGCGGCAAGGGATAAAAAGTGCTTACGGATAAGGTAATCTTCGTGACCGGGGCCGGACGCGGCATGGGACGCGGCATCGCCGAAGCCCTTGCCGATGCCGGGGCGGATGTCGTGGTTGGCGATCTCGCGCTGCCGCCGGTCGAGGAGACAGCGCGGCTGGTGGAGCAGCGGGGCCGGCGCGCGCTGGCTACGGTTCTCGACATCACTCGGCCGGATACCGTTGAGGCTGCTTTCGCGCGCGCGGTCCAGGTATTCGGACGCCTTGATGGCCTGGTCAACAATGCGGGCATCGTGCGCATGGATCCGGCGCTTGAGGCGCGCCAAGAGGACTGGGAGGCTCAGTTGCAAGTCAATGTGATCGGCCTGTTCACCTGCTGCCAGGTTGCTGCCCGGCAGATGATCCGGCAGGGCGGAGGAGCGATTGTCAACATCGCGTCAAACGCGGGTAAGGTGGGTTTCCCCAACATGGTTGGATACAACGCCGGCAAGGCCGCGGTGATCAACATCACCCGATCGCTCTCCACTGAGTGGGCCGCGTACACGATCAACGTCAACGCCGTCTGCCCCGGCGGGGTCGATACGGACATGCTGATGGATGTCGCACGGTGGGTTACGGCGCGCGTCGGAGGCGCCCCGGAAGAGCTCGTCAAGGCGATGAAGCCCAAGCAGATGCTCCGGCATGTTCAGCCGATCGAGGTAGGGCGCGTCGTCGCGTTTCTGCTCTCGGATCAGGCCACGATCATCCGCGGCCAGTCGATCAACGTGGATGGCGGCGATACACCTTACTAACGGCCGCTGTCGCGTTGCCGTGCTGTGTACGAGAGGAGCGGTGTGGATACCAACCGTCATGAAGAGGCGATGGTCGCGGTAGCCTGGATGTATTACGACGACGGGCTGACCCATGAAGCGATCGCGCGGAAGCTGCGCATGTCGCGCGTGGCCGTGACCCGGCTGTTGCAACAGGCGCGGCGCGAGGGCCTCGTACAGGTGAAGGTGACGAAACCACGGCCGGTGCAGTACGACCTGGCGCGCCGGTTGACGAACGCATTTGGGCTGAAGCACGCGTTGGTGGTCCGGACCCGCGGCACCCTTGACGAGACGCTGGACGACATCGGCGCGGCGGGAGCCGACCACGTCCTCGACATCATCTCTCCTGGCTGCCGTCTGGGGGTCGGCTGGAGCACCACCGTCAGCCGTGTAGGCCCAAGGCTGAGGGGACTTACGCAGCCTGTCGCCTGTGTGGTGAATGAACTGATCGGCAGTTGGGCCGGCCATAGCAATCCCTACAGCGTGAGTTGGCAAATTGCCCAGGTGCTGGGGGCGCCCGTCGAAACCCTGCCGGTGCCGGTGCTGGTGCATAGTGCCGAGACGCGCGAGGCGCTGCTGAAAGAACCGGCGGTACGCCGTTCATTCGCGCATGCCCGACAATGTGACCTGGCGCTGGTTGGGCTGGGCGATGTCGAGCCAGGATGCACCCTGGTGAAGACGGGCTATATGACGACCGATCAGATTGTGGCGATCCGCGGCCAGGGAGCGGTTGGGGATGTCCTGTGCCGCTATTATGACATCGAGGGTCGTCATATCCCGGTGCCGCTGGAGAACTACTTTATCTCACTCACCTGGGACGATATTCTGCGTATCCCCCATACAGTGGCGCTGGCCGCCGGACCAACCAAGGCCACGGTCATTCTGGGCGCGCTGCGCGGCCGCGTATGCCATGATCTGATTACCGATACGGAAACCGCCCAGCGCGTACTTTCGCTGGCAGGAGAGGGATAATGCGAAGCCTTTGGGATGATCGGGACGCGGCGGCCGCCGGCGGTGATCTGGAGCAACGGATCTACACCTCGCGCCTCCTGGGCCGCGATCCGGCGCTGGTGCTCCATGGCGGCGGCAACACGTCGGTCAAACTCCGCGAGACCGATATTTTTGGTGAGGACGAGGAGATCCTCTATGTCAAGGGCAGCGGCTGGGATCTGGCGACGATCACGGCGGCCGGCTTCGCCCCGACGCGCTTGCGCCATCTGCTCCGTCTGGCCCAACTCGACGCTCTCTCCGACCTCCAGATGGCCACCGAGCTGCGCCTGGCAACGACCAATCCCGCCGCGCCCATGCCCTCGGTGGAGGCGATCCTGCACGCGATCCTGCCGTTCAAATTTGTCGATCACACCCATGCCGACGCGCTGATCGCCGTGACCAATACGCCGAATGGGTTGGACCACGTCCACACGATCTATGGCGATCGGGTTGTCGTCATACCGTATGTGATGCCGGGATTCGAGCTGGCGAAATGCTGCCAGAATCTCTTCTCGGCGCAGGCCGGCCCACGGACGATCGGCCTGGTGTTGATGAATCATGGCCTGTTCTCGTTTGGCGAGACGGCACGGATCGCCTACGAGCGGATGGTCGAGTTGGTCACGCTGGCCGAGGAGTATCTTGCCAATCGCGGAGCCTGGGAGATCACTACCCCGTCCGTCACGCCGCTTGATCGACCGCTACGCCACGAGCTTGCCGCGCTGCGCCACGAGGTCTCCACTGCCGCTCGTGTCCCCATGATCATGGCCACGCATGTTGATGCGCGGTGCCTCGGCTTCGCCCAACGCGCCGACCGCGCGACGATCTCCCAACAAGGTCCGGCAACGCCCGATCATGTGATCCGGACGAAGCGCCTGCCGCAGCTTGGGCGCGACGTGGCCGCGTACGCCAGAGCCTATGAGGAATATTTTGCCGCCCACGCCCAGGCGGCAGGCCGGCCGCTCACCATGCTCGATCCAGCGCCCCGTATCATCCTCGACCCCGCGCTTGGCATGTGCGCCATCGGACGCACCGTGCGAGACGCCGCGATCGCCGAGGACATCTACCGCCATACCATCGCTATTGTGCTGCGTGCCACCGTCCTCGGTGGGTACCAGGCGCTCCCGGCGCGGGATCTGTTCAACGCCGAGTACTGGGATCTGGAACAGGCCAAGCTCCTTACGGGCGGGGCGGCGCCGATCTTCAGCGGCGAGGTGGCGCTGGTCACCGGAGCGGCATCAGGGATAGGGAAGGCATGCGTCGAATCGCTGCTGGCCCGCGGCGCGGCGGTGGCGGCCCTGGATCTCAATCCGGCCGTGAGCACGATCTTCGGCCGGCCCGATGTACTGGGGCTGTGCTGCGACGTGACCGACGCGGAGGCGCTGGATAGGGCGCTGGAGGCAACGACCCGGACGTTTGGCGGCCTGGATATGTTGATTCTGAACGCCGGTATCTTCCCATCCAGCCGCCCAATCGCCGCCTTGCCACTGGCGGAGTGGCGCCGGTCGATGTCGGTCAACCTGGATGCCAACCTGGCCCTGATGCGCGAAGCCCATCCGCTGCTCATCCATGCGCCGCGCGGTGGGCGGGTCGCTCTTATCGGCTCGAAGAACGTGGCGGCTCCGGGACCGGGCGCCGCCGCCTACTCGGCCGCCAAGGCCGCCCTCACCCAACTTGCCCGGGTCGCGGCGCTGGAGTGGGGAAGCGACGGTATCCGAGTCAATGTCTTACACCCCGATGCCGTCTTCGACACGGGACTGTGGACCGACGATGTGCTGCGCGCCCGCGCCGCAAGCTATGGGATGACCGTCGAGCAATACAAGACCAAGAACGTGCTGCGGGTCGAGATCACCAGTCATGACGTCGCGGAGTTGGCCGCCGAACTCTGCGGCCCGCTCTTCGCGAAGACCACCGGCGCGCAGATTCCCGTGGACGGCGGCAATGATCGGGTCATTTAACGCATTCTCCTTTATCCCGGAGCGGAGCATTATCCACCCTCCGTATGACGAGAACATATGCTGTGTTACGAGATTGGGCCAGAATCAGCCAACAGGACAGGAGTGGAGTATCCATGGATGATTTGTATACGCGGATCGAGGAAGCACGTGACGTGATCGCCGCGCGCGCCCGGTTAGCCCCACGGGTCGGGATGATTCTCGGTTCGGGCTTGAGCGGGCTGGCGGATGAACTGGAAGAAGCGACAGAGATCCCCTACCATGAGATTCCGGGCATTCCCGCCTCGACCGCTCCGGGCCACCGCGGTGAACTGGCCCTGGGCCGGCTCGCCGGTCAGCCGATCGTGGCGATGCGTGGGCGCCTCCACTTTTATGAGGGCTACTCGATGCAAGAGGTCACCTTCCCGGTGCGGGTCATGCGCGCCCTCGGCTGCGAGGTGTTGCTTGTGACCAACGCGGCCGGCGGGCTCCGGGCCGACTGGTCAGTCGGCGACCTGATGCGGATCACGGATCAGATCTTTCTGCCCGGTCTGGCCGGCTTCCATCCATTGCGCGGCGAGAATGACGACCGACTCGGCCCACGCTTCCCAGCGATGGTCGGCGCGTTCGATGCCGAGCTGGGGCGGATTGCTCGCGCGGTTGCCGCGGAGCAGGGGACGACGCTGCGCGAGGGTGTGTACACGATGGTATCAGGGTCGGCATTCGAGAGCGGCGCGGAATTGAGGATGTGCCAGGTGCTGGGCGGCGATGCCGTCGGTATGTCCACCGCGCCGGAGGTGATCGTCGCGCGCCATGCGGGGATGCGCGTGCTGGGCATCTCGTTGATTACCAACCTGGCGCTGCCGGATGGCGCGCCCGCCAACGCGGAAGAGGTGCTGGTGGAGGCTGAGGCGGCCAAGCCGAAGTTCTCCGCGCTGCTCAAGGGGATTCTCGCGCGATTGCCGTAGGAGGGCGCTGATGGAACCAGGGCAAGCAGTGACAACATCCCGCGTCGCCATCGTGACTGGGGCCAGCCGGACACGCGGAATCGGCGCCGCCATATGCCGGGCCCTGGCCGCTGCTGGGAACGACATTCTCTTCACCCACTGGCGCCCTTTCGACCATATCCAGCAGCTTGCCGAGGAGGATGGACCGGCGCGCCTGCTGGCCGAATTGCGGGCCACGGGCGTGGAAGTTCGCGACCTGGAGGTGGACCTGGCCATACCAGGCTCCTGGGATACGGTGCTGGATGCCGGGGAGGCGCTGGGAACGCCGGCCATTCTGGTGAATAACGCCGCGTACGACACCCGCGCCGGGTACGAGCACCTGACCGCCGACATGCTCGACGCGCATTACGCGGTCAACTTGCGCGCCACGGCCCTGCTCTGCACCGGCTTTGCCCGGCGCTACCGGGGCGGATCGGGTGGAAGGATCATCAATCTGACCTCCGGGCAATCCCGCGGACCCATGCCCGGCGAATTGGCATACATCGCCACCAAGGGGGCGATCGAGGCGTTCACCGTGACCCTGGCGGCTGAGGTCGCGCCGTTGGGGATCACGGTCAACGCGGTCAATCCCGGCCCTACCGACAGCGGTTGGATGAGTGAGGAGGTGAAGGCGGCCGTCCTGGCCCGCATGGGGATGGGCCGGCTGGGGATGCCGGCGGACGCGGCGCGGCTGGTTGCCTTCCTCGCCAGCGAGGACGGCGGCTGGATTACCGGCCAGATTCTGCACAGTGAGGGAGGCTTTTACCGCTAGGACATTCCCTCCACTACAATGAGTGACAGGATCGGCGAAGGGGAAAGGGTTCTCCATGCGGGTCGCGATAACTGGTGCGAGCGGACGGCTTGGGCGGGCGGCGGTCGCTGCCGCGGTGGACGCGGGGATGGACGTGGTGCGCCTGGATCGGATGCCGCCGCGCGAGCAGATCGCCCGTTCGCTGATCGTGGATCTTGCCGACCAGGGCCAGGTGTATCACGGAGTGGCAGGCTGCGAGGCGATCCTGCACCTTGGCGCCATCCCCTCGCCTATCGAGCATCCGCCGGAGGTCGTTTATCGCAACAATGTCATGGCGGACTTCCATGTCTTCCAGGCGGCGGCCGCACTGGGCATTGGGAGGGTGGTACATGCCTCAAGCGTGTCGGCCCTGGGATTCCCCTTTCAGCATCTATGGTCCGAGCCCTTGTACTTCCCTGTCGACGAGGAGCACCCGCTCGTGCCCCAGGATGCCTATGGCCTCTCCAAGGCCGCCGGGGAGGACATCGCGGCAGCCTACTGCCGCCGCGGAGCGGGCAGCGCGGCGAGTCTCCGCTTCTCGACTATTTTGTGCGAGGACAGCTACGCGGAGTTTATCGGCGCTGTCCATCGCGATCCCAGCCGATCCGCCCGTTATCTCTGGAGCTACGTCGATCTGCGTGACGCCGCCCAGGCATGCATCCTTGCCCTTACCACCCCGTACAGCGGTCATCATCCGCTCTTCATCGTGGCCGGCGATACTACCGCCAATCTTCCCAGCGATACCCTGCTGGATCGCTATTTTTCCGCCGTTCCCAGGCGGACTCGGCCTCGCGGTAGGGAGTCCCTGATCGACGCGACTCGGGCCTATGACGTGCTCGGCTACCGGCCCCAGTACCGCTGGCCGAGCGTACTGGGATGGGAAGAGCGCGAGTAAGTATGTGAAAGGAAGCGCCATGGCTCCGTTGACTATTCGGTCTATCCGTACCATCTTGACCGCTCCGCGCGACGTGCGCCTCGTGGTGGTCAAGATTGAGACCTCGGAGCCCGGCCTCCATGGCCTGGGTTGCGCCACCTTCACCCAGCGCCACCTGGCGGTCCGCACCGCCATCGATGATTATCTAGTGCCGCTGCTGGTGGGCCGCGATGCCCACCGCATCGAGGATATCTGGCAAACCATGCACGTCAATTCGTATTGGCGCAATGGGCCGGTGCTGAACAACGCGATCTCCGGGGTGGATATGGCGCTCTGGGATCTCAAGGGCAAGATCGCGGGATTGCCGCTCTATCAATTGCTGGGCGGCAAGTGCCGGGAGGCGGCGGCGGTCTATCGGCACGCGGATGGGCGCGATCCCTCCGAGGTGGCGGAGCGCGTCCAGGCGTTCATGGAAGAAGGATACCAGTATATCCGCTGCCAGATGGGCGGCTATGGCGGTCTCAGCCCACTGCGTCTCTCCCCCGATGACACCCTGGCCGGGGCCTATTTCGACCCTGAGAGCTACGCGCGGAGCGTCCCCCGTCTCTTTGAGTATGTTCGGGCGCGCGCTGGGGAGGAGATCCAGTTACTGCATGATATTCACGAGCGCCTGGCGCCAATCGAAGCGGTGCGCCTGACCAAGGATCTGGAATCCTATCGCCTGTTCTTCCTTGAGGATCCGCTCCCGCCGGAGCAAATAGCCTGGTTCCATACCATCCGGCGGCAGTGCGCCGTGCCGCTGGCGATGGGCGAACTGTTCGTCAACCCAGTTGAGTGGCTGCCCCTGATCTCCGAGCGGCTGATCGACTTCATCCGGGTGCATATCAGTGCCATCGGCGGTATTACTCCGGCTCGGAAGCTGGCCGCTCTGTGCGAGGCGTTCGGAGTCCGCACGGCCTGGCATGGGCCGGCCGACGTGTCCCCGATCGGTCACGCGGCCAATCTCCATCTCGACCTAGCTTGCCCCAACTTCGGGATCCAGGAGTGGTCCCCGTTCACCGATCAGGAGCGGGCTATTTTCCCCGGCAGCCCGGAAGTGCGGGGCGGGTATATGTATCCGAACGATCGTCCCGGTTTAGGGGTGGAGTTGAACGAAAAGGAGGCCGCCCGCTACCCCTGCGCGAACGAGCCGATCGCCTGGACGCAAACACGGACGCCCGACGGAACAATAGTCACGCCGTAGGGGAATCTTCAGTCCTGGGAGTGATGCCGGCCTGGCGCGTCCGGTAGAAGGCCACGGCGTTATCCAGCAGCACCCGATTCCCTAGCTCTTGACCCAGTGTATCCAGGACCAGGGCGAGATCCGCGTCCTCGAATGGCCGTGGCGCGCGAGTAGAAGGGAGGTCGGTGCCGAACATCAGGGCGGCGGGGTTGGCGGCGCTGATCGCCCGCAGCGTTTCTCGTACATCCATATCCGTCCGCCCGAAGCCGGTCGCCTTGACCCGCGCTCCGCGCTCGACCAGGCGGAGCAGGGCCGCGAGGCCGGCTCCCGATAGGCCAAGGTGATCGATACTGAGCTTCGGCAGATTGAGCAGCCGTGGCTCCAGATCCGGAAGATCC
>DATBTL010000188.1:0-28912 GCA_036559345.1 Chloroflexota bacterium
CCGGCCAGTCTTCACACTTCCTGGCGCGAACAGGCGCGGCCCTTGCTGGTCGCCCTCGACCCCGCGCTGGTCCGCCTGTTGGATGTCGCGCCCGAACCACGCGGGTCACGCCCGGTAAGCGATGATTTCCAGGCTCTACACGCGGAAATGACCATGGTCTCCACCTCGGGACTGGGTGAAAGGTGGTGACCCCGTGCCCACGATGACCACGGCCAACAGCCTTCGAGCAGCCCTGGCCGAGGTGGTGGACCCGGAGATCCCCACGGTCAGCATCCTGGACATGGGGATGGTAGGTGAGATTCAGCTTGATGAGTCCGGGCTGGTGGACGTGGAGATTCTCCCGACCTTTTCCGGCTGCCCCGCCCTCCCGATCATCGCCGAGAACGTCCGTGGCCGCCTGGCCCGCGAACCAGGAGTGAGAGACGTGCAAGTCCGCTTCGTCTTCGATCCGATCTGGACCAGCGACCGGATCACCGATCAAGGGCGCGCCCATCTGCTTGAATTCGGCATCGCGCCCGCTCCTCTCACCCGCGGCCGCTCCCTCCCCATGATTCACAAGCAAACCGTGGTCTGTCCCTTCTGCGGCTCAACCCGTACCACCATGGAAAATCTGTTTGGCCCCACCCCTTGCCGCTCCATCTACCGCTGCGCCGAGTGCCGCAATCCCTTCGAGCGTTTCAAGGCGCTGTAAGCAGGTCGCTGACCCGACGTTGTATACTCCGGGTACGATCATCCAGGGGAGAACGAAAGATGCTCACGAGGTCGCGACCAGTCACCGTTGAGGAGTTCATGGCTCTGCCCAATGACGGCAATCGCCATGAATTGGTGCGAGGAGAAATACGCGCCATGTAGCCGCCAAGGTGGAAGCACGGGTTTATTGAAGCACAACTCGTATCGGCTATCGATCGGCATCTGGAGGATCGGGCGCGCGCCCTAGGCTGGACCCCTGAACAGGGCGTCGATCAGCGCATAAAGTTGGTTGGCATGGTAGCCTGTGGAGAGGTTGGGATGCAGTTCACGCTCACCGACGACATCCTCCCAGGATTCGCACTGCCGCTCAATCACCTTTTTCCCTGAGAGGCGGCAGCGCCTGCCGCCTCTTTAGAGGGGATAGATCGGGAGCGGCCCTAACCCGCGTTAGCTCGCCGCCTGTGACCACACTTCCCGCATACCGGCCTGAGCGTTCGAGAGGGCGTCTGGTTTCACCGACATCCCATCTTGCGTCAGTTCATCCAGCACCAGTTTGGGCATGAAGCTGTTGATCTCCATCACGAACTGGGCATTGTCTCGCAGGTGACGCTTGCAGAGATCGGCGGTCTTGGTATCACCCGCCGCCAGGGCCGTGGTATACATCATCTCGTAGGCGATGATCGCATGGTTGATCGCCGTATAGTCATCGCGCAAATCCTTGGAGGCTTCCTCGGTGCGCATTTTGTCCACCAATCCCGCCGCCACGCCAATGGCGGCCGCCACTCCCTCTTTTAGCGGATGGGTAGGACTGCCGCCCAATTCATCCAGCCGCGCCTTCAACGCATCGACGTGAGTGGAGAGCGTATCGCGATAGGTCCTGACCTTCCGCTGGGCGTCGACGTGATCGTCGAGCAGTTTTGCCTGCATGCCGATAGCTTGCAGGATGTGCGACTCCAACGCCACCATGTCGCCCAGGTATTTGGTCATGATTTCTTGCTCTTTACTGGCCACGGCTCACATCCCTCACTTTTGCAATGCAACGTCCACTCAAGCTGGACATGGTCATCGTACGGCGTCAAGATCGCCCTTGTATCATGCGGATGGATGAGCCGGCCCGTGGTACGCGCCTAGTCCGTCCGCTCCCGTTCCATCTAAAAACTCTTTGGTACCATATACGTGGCCACATCCTGGCCGCAATCGTCATGAGGAGCCTCGTATGATCACCTCCAGGGCCGCGACCGCGGAGCAGCTTAGCGCCCGTCTCATCACCACCGATCTCAAGGAAACGCGGGTCCGGGACCTCCTTGGCCAACCACTTGTCCTCGCCTTTTTCCCGGCCGCCTTTACCAGTGTGTGTACCACCGAGATGTGTACCTTCCGCGACAGCTTGGCCCAGTTCAATACGCTCAATGCCAAGGTCTACGGGATCAGCATCGATCTCCCCTATGCTCTTCAAGCATTTGGAGAGAAGAACAACCTGAGTTTCCCGCTGTTGTCCGACATGGAGCGCGAGGCGATTCGCGCCTTCGACGTGGTGTGGCCGTTGCTTGGCGGAATGGTCAAGGAGGTGGCCAGCCGGGCAGTCTTCGTGCTGGACCCAGACGGCAATATCGTCTATCGCTGGGTCGGAGAGAGCCCGGCGAACGAACCGCCCTATCCCGAGGTCGTGAAGGCGGTCGAAAGCCTCGCCGCCTGATCATCCACCCTCCGTGCTGGAATTGGTGACTACCGTCTGGATCTCTTTCCGGACGGTAGTTCGCTTTTTACAGTGCCATATCCACGCACCCACTTGACAACCAATCAGGCTAGGGATCGTGGGTGATTGCCAAACCTTCCCGAACTCGCTATCCTAACCCGGTGCCTGGTGAATAGCTCCAGGGCGCCGGTGACGTACCCCGTTGGTACGGCTGCAAGCGAGAGGAAGCCGGCATGGCAAGGACTAAAACGGCACGAAATCTCGTCCGCGGTGTCCTTCTCGCCCTCTCTCTTCTGGCCTTCTCTCCCCGACCCTTCCTAGCTCATGCCAGTCCCTCGGGCCACGCCTCCAGCGTCGATTGCCCGGCTCTTGATCTCTCCTCCGATCCCGCGGTGGTCGCCGGCCGAGCCTATCTTGGGATCGCTTACGCCGCGCTAACCCACGACCGCCAACGCTACGCTGGGATGGGTGCCCTCCAGCGCAGCGCCACCCTGAGCGCTATCGCGGAGTTGCATTCGGCGTACATGGCCTCGATTGGCTCGTGGTCCGACGGCGACCCAGCGGGCAGCATTCTCGCCCGCGTACAAGTGGCCGGGATCCAAGCCGTCTATGCCGGGCAAAACGTCGTCACCAGCAGTGGGGCAACGGTGGGCGAGGCCATTCAACATGGTGAAGCCTTCTTCTCGCGCGAAGCGGATGGCGGCGGCCCGCACTGGGACAATATCACCAACCCAAATCACCATGCCGTGGGGATCGGCATCTCGCTCCTTGGTGATCCGGGAAACTACACTATCTATCTCACCCAGGTTTTCGCCGACAGCGGCGGTTGCGGGCAAACCAATTCATCCAAAAATGTCACCCTGGTTGATGCCTCGCAAACCTCTCCCAACCTCCATGCCGGCCTGGTGGTGCGGCCCACGGTCGATGATCTGCAACTACGGAGCGAGCCGAAAGGGCTGGTAATCGGCCACTTGACCTCGCGCGACAAGCTCAAGGTGATTGGAGTACAGGGAAACTGGGCCCAGGTGCAGGTTTTGGGGAGTCAGAACTTTGGCTGGGTCTTCACCCAGTTCGTGAGCGCGAGGTAGGCAAGCCGCTGCCTCATCCCCTATCGGACGGATCGGTCCGATCCGTCCGATTCATGGTCGCCGCTCATCAGCGCGTATTGGTTACCTTCCGTAACCCACGCGGCTGATCGGGGTCGTACCCCTTCGCCACCGCTAAGTGGTAAGCCAGCAATTGGCCCGCCACCGCGAGGCTGATCGGAGCCAGAGCCTCGCCCGCGACCTCGTCCAGGCGGAAGGCGGTCCCTACCGAGGCGGCCAGCGTGGAATCATTGGTGACCGCCGCCGTGTCCGCGGCGCGATCGCGGAGCTTGATCGCCAATTCATTCATCCCACCCATGGCTGGGCCGGAGGCACCCAGGAGAAGAGCGGGGAATCCCGGTTCGATAACCGCGATCGGCCCGTGCAGGAAGTCCGCGCCCGAATAGGCATCGGCCATCACATAGCTGGTCTCCTTGATCTTCAGCGCCACCTCCATGGCCGCCGCGTAGGCATAACCACGGGCAAGGACCAGGCAGCTTCCCAGATCGCGCCACCGCTGGGCGAGGCCGCACATGCCGGCGTCGAGCCGCAAGGCGCCGGCCACCGCTCCAGGCACCGCCGAAAGAGACTCGGTGAGTTCCGGGGCGCGCGACCACTCGGCGGTGAGTAAGGCCAGCAGGAGTTGCTGCGCGGTAAAGCTCTTGGTGGCCGCCACGGCCACCTCCTTCCCCGCCCCACACCACAAGACATGGCCGGCGCACTCGGCCAGGGGAGACTCACGCTCGTTCACCACCGCCACCGTGAGGGCGCCCTGACGACCCGCCTCCCGCATCACCTCGACCAGATCAGGCGACTGGCCGGACTGCGAGATCCCGATCACCAGGGCCTGTTCCAGACGTGGCGGTCTGCCATAGAGCGTGTATAAGGATGGGGCCGCCAGGGCGACTGGGAGACCGGCGAACGATTCGAGCAGGTACTTCCCATAGACCGCCGCGTTGTCCGAGGTACCGCGGGCCACGATCATGGCGAAACGCGGCTGATACTGGCGGAGTCGCTCGGCTAGTTCACGCGCGGGCTCCGCCTCGCGCTCCAGGAGCGCGGCAAGGATCCCCGGTTGCTCCTGGATCTCCTTGTACAGCGTATGCATGACTACCTTCCCGCGATCAAGCGTTCCATCACGGACACAAAAACCTCGATATGAAACGGCTTCGGCATGATCTCCGTATGCGGGTCGATTATCGGGTTATGGAACTCGCTCACCTCGAAGAGCGCGGCCGTGCAGAGCATGACCGGAGTCGTCGCGGTATCTGGGTTCTCGCGCATGGACCGTAACACACTGAAACCATCGGCGTCGGGCAGCATAATATCCAGGATCACCAAGAGTGGCCGCTGCTCGCCCAGTAGGGTTTGTGCCTCCTCGGCGTTATCCCGCACTATCACCTGGTAGCCAAGATCGGTCACCACTTCGGTGATTAGCTCACTGCACCCCTGGTCATCCTCCACCACCAGGACAAATGGCGGCGTGGGGTTCAAGCTCATGGTCGCTCCCAACGACTACTGACCCATGTGAGACATTCAGGTCTTGTATGGTACTGTACACCGCCCACCTCAACCGTGCATTCCCCGCGTGGAAAGACTACGGGCGGGGCCATACTGTAGTACCTTCAATGGTGTGAGAAGGCGCCGCGGTTGCTCGCGCGACCCGGCGACCACCAAACCGACCGGAAAGGTAATGCCATGGCCTCTCCCACCACCGAGAATCTCGCCGCGCCTACCCAGACCGAGCGGTCCGCGCCGCCCTGCGCCATCGTCATTTTCGGCGCCTCGGGTGACCTGACGAACCGGAAGCTATTGCCCGCTCTATACAATTTGGCGATGGGCGGCCTCCTCTCGGACCGCACCGTAATTCTCGGCTTCGGCCGCCACCCTCAGAGCGACGACGAATTCAGGAAAAGCATTCACGCGGGCATTGATCAATTCTCCCGCACCCGCCCAATTCGCAAGGAGGTCTGGGAGGCCCTTGCCCCGCGCATCTACTATCAGCAGGGGAACTACGACGACCCGGCGTCCTACGCCGAATTACGGACCCGGCTGGAAACCTTTGACCGGGATCGCGGCACCGCCGGTAACCACCTTTTCTATATCGCGACCCCGCCCACGGCCTTCCCGGCGATCATCCACGAGTTAGGCGCGTCGGGCCTGGCAAAGCCTTCCGGCCACGGTTGGGCCCGCGTAGTGATCGAGAAGCCGTTCGGCCATGATCTGGCCAGCGCCCGCAAGCTCAACCAGGAGGTGCTCGGGGAATTCACCGAGGATCAAGTGTTCCGCATCGATCATTATCTGGGCAAGGAAACGGTGCAAAATATCCTTGCCTTCCGTTTCGCGAATCGGCTGTGGGAACCGGTCTGGAGCTCGCAGCATATTGATAACGTGCAAATCACGGTCGCGGAGAGTATTGGCATCGAGGGTCGGGCTAGTTACTACGAGGAGGCGGGCGCCCTACGGGACATGGTGCAGAACCACATGCTGCAAGTCCTGGCTCTGGTCACCATGGAGCCGCCCGTCACCTTCGAGGCCGAGGCCGTGCGCGACGAAAAGGTCAAGGTACTGAAAGCCCTCCGGCCCTACGGCGACCAACTGGCCGAGGACGCGGTCCGCGGCCAGTATCGTGCCGGGGCGATCGGGGAGGAAAAGGTGCCTGGATACCGGCGCGAGCCGAAGGTCGATCCGCAATCGCAGACCGAAACCTTCGTCGCCCTCCGGGTGGGGATTGATAACTGGCGCTGGGCCGGGACTCCCTTCTATCTGCGCCACGGGAAGCGCCTACCCACCCGGGTCTCGGAGGTGGCGGTGCAGTTCAAACCGGTTCCCCACCTCCCATTCGCCGCCTCGGGTACCAAGGCGCTTGAGCCGGATTTGTTGGTGCTCCGCCTGCAGCCGGACGAGGGGATCAGCCTCCGCTTTGGCGCCAAACAACCGGGGCCCGAGATGCAATTGCGTTCGGTCAATATGGAGTTCCGCTACGAGGCTTCGTTCTCCGTGGCCTCGCCCGACGCCTACGAGCGACTGATTCTCGATTGCGCGCTCGGCGAAAGTACGCTCTTTACCCGGGCCGACGAGGTGGAGGTCTCCTGGGGCTTCGTCAATCCGCTCCTGCGCCGCTGGGCCGATCCCGACGCCGACGTGCCAACCTATGCCGCCGGGTCGTGGGGACCGCACGCAGCCGTCGATTTGCTCGGGCGCGATGGGCGAAAGTGGCATAATCCATGAGCGAGAAAGTCGCAACCAGAGTGATCCTGGTCCGGCATGGGGCTACCGAGTGGAGCGTGAGCGGTAAGCACACTGGGCGCACCGATCTCCCTCTTACGGCGGAGGGCCGGCACATGGCCGGCCTGGTAGGAGAAGGACTGGCCGGGCTTCATTTCAACCTGGTTCTCACCAGTCCGCTCCAGCGGGCGATCGAAACCTGCGCTCTTGCCGGTTTTGGTTCCCAGGCGGAAATTCGTCCCGATCTAAGGGAATGGGACTACGGCGACTATGACGGACGGACTACCGCCGACATCCAGAAGGAACGCCCAGGCTGGAACCTCTGGCGCGACGGCACCCCGAATGGCGAGAACGCCGAGATGGTGGGCGAACGGGCCGACCGAGTGATCGCCGAGTTACGGGCCACCGGCGGCCAGGTGGCCCTCTTCGCCCATGGCCATCTCCTGCGCGTCCTCTGCGCCCGCTGGCTCGCCCTTCATCCCGCCGATGGACGGCTGTTCGCTCTGGGCACCGGGGCCATCTGTGTTCTCGGCTACGAGCGCGACCAATCCGTGATCAGCCATTGGAACTATGAGGGCCAGCCGCGCTAGTTTTCGCGAGCGCGCGAAATGCCGCTGGGGAATAGAGGTCCCTGGGGCTCAGGTTTCCCGTATTCCTGGTGCGTAAGGCGAATGTTCAAGGGAGGAAAACGCGGTGGCGGAAACCAGTTTAACCGTCTATGGCGCCCCGTGGTGCGGCGATTGCAAGCGGGCCAAGAAGTTTCTTGGCGAGCAGCGGGTGCACTACGGCTGGGTGGACGTGGATTCGGATCCAGAGGGCCTGGCGGTGGTGGAGCGGGCCAACGACGGGAAGCACATCATTCCCACGATCGTGTTCGCCGATGGATCGGTCCTGATCGAGCCCTCGAACGCTCAGTTAGCGACGAAACTTGGTTTGGCGACCAAAGCCAAACTCCCCTACTATGACCTGATCGTGGTGGGCGGCGGTCCTACCGGCCTGACTACTGCCCTCTACGCGGCCCGCGAGGGGCTTGAGGTGCTGGTGATCGAACGCGGCGGCCTTGGCGGCCAGGCGGGGGTCACCGAACGGCTGGACAACTTTCCCGGCTTCCCCGATGGGATCGGCGGGGCGGATTTCGCGGACCGGCTCACCCTCCAGGCCCATCGCTTTGGTGTCGAAACCCTGCAAGCGCAGGATGTGGTCGGTCTCCGGGCTGAAGGGGAGTCACGGTATGTACAAACCGCCGATGGGGCGGAATATGGGGCCTGCGCCGTCCTGATTGCCACCGGTTCTACCTATCGGCGGCTGGGAATCCCCGGCGAGGACGAGCTGATCGGCGCCGGAATCCATTATTGCGCTACCTGCGATGGTCCCTTTTACCGCGGCAAGGAGGTCGCGGTGATCGGCGGCGGCAACAGTGCCGGCGAGGAAAGCCTCTTTCTCACGCGCTTCGTGAAAAAAGTAATCATTCTGGTCCGCGGCGAGGCGATGACCGCCAGTAAGGTCGTGATCGAGAAGGTGGAGGAGAATCCCGCCATCGAGGTACGGTACAACACCGAGGTATCGGCCCTCCAGGGCGACCGGAAGCTGGCCGGACTCACTCTTCGTGATCGGAAGACCGGCAAGGAGGAGACGATCACCCCCGCTGGGGTGTTTGTCTTTATCGGCTTGACCCCAAACAGCGGCTTCCTGCCCCCCGAGATCGCCCGCGATCCTTTCGGGTTCATCACCACCAACCTAATGCTGGAGACCAGCATGCCGGGCGTATTCGCCGCCGGCGATGTGCGGCACGGAAGCACCAAGCAAGCAGCCAGCGCCGCCGGGGAGGGCGCCACGGCCGCCCTGATGATCCGAGAATACCTGCAGGGGATGAATTAATTGGGGAGCCAAAAACGGAAGGGAAAGGGGAACCAGATGCCTGGGCAGTCCACAACTGGCGCCGGCGGCGTCGAGCGGGAGCGGCTGCACGGCGCCGGCGAGGATTGGAAGCGCTGGGGACCGTATCTGAGCGAACGGGCGTGGGGGACGGTCCGAGAAGACTATAGTCCGGACGGCGATGCCTGGGACTATCTTCCCCACGACGCCGCGCGCTCCCATGCCTATCGCTGGAACGAGGATGGGCTGGCCGGGATCTGCGACCGCCAGCAGCACCTCTGCCTGTCCCTGGCACTCTGGAATGGCCAGGATCCTATTCTGAAGGAGCGGTTGTTTGGTCTTACCGGCCATGAGGGCAATCATGGCGAGGATGTGAAAGAGGCGTACTTCTATCTGGACAGCACGCCCACTCATAGTTATATGAGGATGCTCTATAAATACCCGCACGCGGCGTTCCCATACGATGAACTGGTCGCGGTGAACCACCAGCGCACCCGGATGGACCCCGAATACGAACTGCTGGACACGGGGATTTTCGATCAGCAGCGCTATTTCGATGTCTTCGTGGAATATGCCAAGGCGTCCCCGGACGACATCCTGGTCCGGCTTACCGCCCACAACCGCGGGCCCGATACCGCCGATCTCCTGCTGGCTCCCACGCTCTGGTTCCGCAATACCTGGAGTTGGGCCGCCAACTCGCCCAAACCACGGCTGTCCCATAATCAGAGCCAGTCCTACCCAACCATCCGAGTGGAACACGCGGGCTTGCCCGCTACCTCGCTGGTCTGTGAGAACGCGAGCCAACTGTTATTCACCGAGAATGAGACCAATTGTCAACGGCTCTTCAACGCCCCAAACGCTGGAAGTTATGTCAAGGACGCCTTTCACCGATACCTGATCGAGCATGAGGAAGGCGCGGTAAATCCCGCGAATGAAGGTACCAAGGCATGCGCGGTGTACCGCCAATCCATTCCAGCCGGGCAATCGGTGACCGTCCGGCTCCGGCTAGGTCCGCCAGTGGACGACCCGTTCTCGGACTTTGACCAGATCTTTGCTCAACGCCAGAGCGAGGCCGATCAGTACTATGCCGAGATCCAGCCAGAAAACCTCGGCGACGATCAGCGGATGATCCAGAGGCAGGCCCTGGCCGGCATGCTCTGGAGCAAACAGTTCTACCACTACAACGTCAAACCATGGCTGGACGGCGACCCTACCATGCCGCCGCCCCCCCCCGAACGGAAAGACGGCCGGAACCATAACTGGTTTCATCTGCGGAACCATGACGTGCTCTCCATGCCCGACACCTGGGAATACCCTTGGTACGCATCGTGGGATCTGGCCTTCCATTGCATCACCCTGTCCCTGGTGGATAGCGCGTTCGCCAAATCGCAGATCGATCTCCTCCTGAGGGAGTGGTATCAGCATCCCAACGGACAGGTGCCCGCCTACGAGTGGGCCTTCGGTGACGTCAATCCGCCCGTCCTGGCCTGGGCCGCCTGGCGCGTCTATAAGATCGAGCAGAAGCAGCGCGGAAAGGGCGACCGAGCTTTTCTCGAGCGGGTCTTCCACAAGATGCTCCTCAACTTCACCTGGTGGGTCAACCGGAAGGACTCGGAAGGGAAGAATGTCTTCCAGGGCGGCTTCCTCGGCCTGGACAACATCGGTGTCTTCGATCGGAGCGCCCCGCTGCCGACCGGTGGATACATCGAGCAGAGCGACGGCACGAGTTGGATGGCTATGTTCTGTCTCGATTTGCTCGAGATTGCGATCGAGCTTGCCCGCGATGATTCGGTCTATCAGGATATCGCCACCAAGTTCTTCGACCACTTTCTCTACATCGCCGCCGCCATGAACGACATCGGAGATGAGGGCTTCTCGCTGTGGGACGATCAGGATGAGTTCTTCTATGATGTTCTCCGGGCTCCCGATGGGCGGGCAGCGCCGCTGAAAGTACGGTCGCTAGTTGGATTGATTCCCCTGTTCGCCGTGACCACCATAGACCAGGCGGTCCTTGATGCCTGCCCCGAGTTCGCTCAGCGCCTCGACTGGTTCCTCGACATCCGACCCGACCTGGCTGCCCTGATCTCCCGCTGGCACGAGCCGGGAGCCGGCGAGCGCAGGCAACTGGCCCTGGTCCGCGGGCACAGACTGAAGCGCATATTGGCCCGCGCCCTGGACCCCAACGAATTCTTGAGTGACTACGGTGTCCGCGGCCTGAGCAAGTACCACCAGGACCATCCGTATCGATTCGATGTCGATGGCCAGGTCTACTCGGTGAATTACGAGCCGGGCGAGTCCACGACCAGTACATTCGGCGGCAACTCCAACTGGCGCGGACCAATCTGGTTTCCCGTGAACTACCTCCTGATCGAGGCGCTTCAGCGCTTCCACCATTATTACAGCGACGATTTTCTGGTGGAGTGCCCGACTGGATCGGGGCAAAAGTTGACCCTCCGGGCGATCGCCGACGATTTGTCGCGCCGCCTGATGCGCCTCTTCGAGCGCGACGAGCAGGGGAACCGCCCTTTCAATGGAGACCACCCACTCCTGCAACAGGATCCCCACTGGCGCGACTACATCCTGTTCCATGAATACTTCCATGGCGACAGCGGTCTCGGACTGGGGGCCGGCCATCAAACCGGGTGGACGGGTCTGATCGCCAAGCTGATTCAGCAGCAGGGTGAGACCGCCTGAAGCACACTGAACACCGGTATAGCCGGGTGCCTTATCATGGACGTATGGCACACCCCAATTAGGAGAACCCGATTCGATTGAGTGATGGGATAGACCACCTTGAGTGCGACAGTCAGCCAAGCCACCGAGCAAGACACCGCCCTGGACCAGTTGTGCGTGAACGCGATCCGCACCCTCTCCATCGACGCCGTGACTCACGCGAACTCCGGCCACCCTGGGATGCCCCTGGGAGCCGCGCCCATGGCCTACGTGCTCTGGACCCGCTTCCGCAAGCATTCCCCCACGAACCCTCACTGGTCCGATCGGGACCGCTTCGTCCTATCCGCCGGGCACGCCTCGATGCTCCTCTACAGCCTCCTGTATCTGACCGGCTACGACCTCCCGATGGATGAGTTGAAGCGCTTCCGCCAGTGGGGCAGCAAGACGCCCGGCCATCCGGAATACCCTGGCACTCCCGGAGTAGAGGTGACCACCGGCCCGCTCGGCCAGGGGTTCGCCAACGCCGTGGGGATGGCGATCGCCGAGGCCCATCTTGCCGCCGCGTTCAATCGCCCCGGCTACGAGATCGTGAACCATCACACCTATGTGATGTGCTCCGATGGCGATATGATGGAGGGCATCTCCTCCGAGGCCGCCTCCATGGCGGCGCATATGCGCCTGCACAAACTGATCGCCTTCTACGATGACAACAGTGTTTCCCTGGATGGCCCCACCAGCCTGAGCTTCGATCAGGAAGATGTGAGTCTCCGCTTCGAGGGTCACGGCTGGCATGTGCTCTACGTGGAGGACGGCAATGACCTGGAGGCGATCGACGGGGCGATTCGCGAGGCCCAGAGCCAGCAAGAGAAACCAACCCTGATCCGGGTCAAAACCCATATCGGCTATGGCAGCCCCAAGCAAGACAGCAGCAAGGCGCACGGAAGCGCATTTTCCCTTGCCGAGGTGATAGAGACCAAGCGCACGCTGGGGTGGCCCAATGAGGAAACGTTCTGGGTCCCGGACACCGCCCTGTCCCACTTTCGCGAGGAGGTTGCCAAGGGAAAGGCCCAGGAAGCTGCCTGGAACACTCTTTATGCCTCGTACCGCCAGGCCCATCCGGACCTTGCCGTACAGTGGGAGGCGGCGCAGGCGGGGAAACTGCCCGAGGGCTGGGACGCCGACATCCCCACCTTCGGCCCTAACGATGCCCAGGCGACCCGCCAGGCCAGTGGCAAGGTGCTGAACGCAATCGCTCCACATCTTCCCACCCTGATCGGCGGCTCCGCCGATCTTTCGGGCTCGACCGAAACCGATCTCAAGGGAATGGGGATATTCGGCCCCGGCAACTATCAAGGACGGAACATTTACTTCGGGGTCCGCGAGCACGCGATGGGCGCCGCCGTCAACGGGATGGCCGTGCATGGGGGCCTCTGGCCCTTTGGCGGCACCTTCCTGATGTTCTTTAGCTACATGATGAACCCGGTGCGGATGGCGGCTCTGATGGAGAGTCCCTCGCTCTTCGTCTATACGCACGACGGAATCGGCCTGGGCGAGGATGGACCCACCCACCAGCAGATCGAGGTGCTGGCCGCCATGCGGGCCATCCCCAATTTACTGGTATTCCGCCCGGCGGACGCCAACGAGAGCGCCGAGTCGTGGCGAATGGCGATCAGTCATCGCGAGGGGCCCAGTGCCCTGTGCTTTACCCGGCAGAAACTGCCCATTCTGAACCACGATGAAGGGCAGCCGGTCTCCGATACCGCCAAGGGCGGCTACATCCTGGCCCGCGAGCAAGGCAAGTCCACCCCTGACCTCATCTTGATGGGTTCGGGCTCCGAGGTGCAATGGCTGGTAGGGGCGCGGACCACCCTGCAAGCCGAGGGGATCGCCACCCGCGTGGTCAGCATGCCCTGCCAGGAACTGTTCCTGCGCCAGCCGAAGGCATACCAAGACGAGGTGCTGCCCCCCGCGGTGCGGACCCGCCTGGCCTGCGAGGCGGCGGCGAGCGAGCCGTGGTTCCGGTTTACCGGGCTCGACGGCACGGTGGTAGGCCTCGATCACTTCGGCGCCTCCGCGCCAGCGGACGTGCTGTTCAAGGAGTATGGCTTTACCGCCGAGAACGTGACGAACCGGGCCAGGGCTCTGGTCAAGAAGTAGGAGGAAGATTATGGCAGCCAATACTCTGCAACA
The DNA here is from genome assembly GCA_036559345.1 of Chloroflexota bacterium. GTDB lineage: Bacteria > Chloroflexota > UBA5177 > JANWHV01 > JANWHV01 > JANWHV01. The sequence goes on from DATBTL010000188.1 coordinate 13,438, forward strand.
GATGTTCGAGCACGGGCAAAGCCCCTGGATCGACAATATTACCCGCGGGATGCTCCAGACCGGCGAGCTGCAACGGCTCGTGGACCAGGGGATCGTGGGCCTCACCTCCAATCCAACCATCTTCCAGAAGGCGATCAGCGGCGGAGCGGAGTATGACGATACGCTCCGGGCCATGGGGCGAGCGGGCAAGACCACGGAGGAGATCTACGACGCCCTGGTTCTTGAGGATCTCGGGAACGCGACGCGGATCCTGCGCCCGGTCTACGACCGGACTAAGGGTGGCGATGGCTTCGCCAGCCTGGAGGTGCTCCCCGAGTTAGCGCACGAGACCGCCAAATCGATTTCCGAGGGCCTCCGTTACTTCGGCTTCCTGAACGCCCCGAACCTGATGATCAAGATCCCCGGCACCGCGGAAGGGGTTCCCGCGATCAAAAAGCTGACCAGCGAGGGGGTGAACGTCAATGTCACCCTCCTCTTCTCGCTGGACAGCTACCGGGCAATCGCCAATGCCTACATCGAGGGGTTGGAAGATTTGGCGCAAGCCGGGAAGCCGTTGCACAATGTCTCGTCGGTAGCATCGTTCTTCGTCAGCCGGGTGGACACCGCCGTCGATGCGCTGCTCGACCAAAAGGCCAAGGATGACCCGGCGCGGGCCTCCGAATATCAGGCGCTCCACGGGAAGGCGGCGATCGCCAACGCCAAGCTTGCCTACGCCGATGTGTACGAGCAACTCTTCAACGGCCCGCGCTGGGAGGCCCTGGCGGCCAAGGGCGCTCGGCGGCAGCGCCCCCTGTGGGCGAGTACCAGCACCAAGAATCCGGCCTACCGCGATGTCCTCTACGTGGAGGAACTGATCGGTCCCGACACCGTCGATACCATGCCGCCCGGCACGATCACCGACTTCCTGGACCATGGGCGGGTACGGAACTCCCTGCAAGAGGATGTCGAGGGAGCGCGCGACCTGTCGCGCCGACTGAAGGCGGCGGGGATCGACATGGCCGAGGTGACGCGGAAGCTGCAGGACGACGGAGTGGCGTCGTTCTCCAAGTCGTTCACCGATCTCATGACCACGATTAGCGGCAAGTGCCAGGAAGTCCTGGCCCACGCGGGTTAGTAGGGTGGATGGCACGCGCTGGACGTGGGACTGCCGCGTCCAGCGCGTGCCTATGTGTTTTGGTCGCGCCGGCGACCTGAGGGAGGTCATGTGCAAATCGCGATGATTGGCCTTGGCCGCATGGGCGGCAACATGGTGACTCGGCTGGTCCAGGGCGGCCACCAGGTGGTGGCGTACGATCGCAGCCCGGAGGCGGTCCAAACAGCGGTCGATCATGGCGCTACCGGAGCTAACTCGCTTAAGGATCTGGTGAGTAAGCTGCAAGCCCCGCGCGCGGTGTGGGTGATGGTCCCGGCGGGCGGCCCGACCGAGGATACGATCAAGGAACTGGCCGGCCTGTTGTCATCCGGCGACACGATCATCGATGGCGGCAATTCCAACTGGCACGACAGTATGCGCCGGGCCGCCGAACTGGCGCCCAAGGGGCTTCGTTTCGTGGACGCCGGAACGAGCGGCGGCGTCTGGGGCCTGCAAGTCGGCTACTGTCTGATGGCGGGCGGCTCCGACGAGGCGATCGCCCATGTATCCCCGGCCCTGATCACCCTGGCGCCCGAGGACGGTTTCAAGCACTGCGGACCGGCCGGATCGGGCCATTTCGTCAAGATGGTCCATAACGGGATCGAATATGGGATGATGCAAGCCTACGCCGAGGGCTTCGACATTATGAAGAGTTCCAAGCTGTTCCCGAATCTCGATCTGCCGGGAATCGCCGACCTGTGGGGCCATGGCTCGGTGGTCCGCTCCTGGTTGCTGGAACTGGCGGCCGACGCGCTAAAGAAGGATCCCGGCCTCGATAGCCTGGAGCCCTACGTGGAGGATTCCGGCGAGGGCCGCTGGACCGTGTTGGCGGCCATGGACGGGGATGTTCCCGCCCCCGTGATCACCCTCTCGTTGTTCGAGCGTTTCCGCTCCCGCCAGGCCAATAGTTTCACCGACCGTATGCTGGCGGCGCTCCGTAATGAGTTTGGCGGGCACGCCGTGAAATCGGCGCCCAAAAAATAACCTACCGGGGGTGGGGAAAGGAAGAACCATGGCCATATCCATTGGCGTGTTACGCGGACTGCAACAAATCTCCAACCAGCAGGGCATCTTCACCATGGCCGCGATGGACCAGCGGGGGGCGCTCAAGTCCATGCTCAATCCAGGAGGCGACGTGCCCTACGGGGAGATGCGCCAGACCAAGATCGACGTGGTCGGGGCGCTGGCCCCTCATGCCAGTGCCTTGCTGATCGACCCGGAATACGGGGCCGCCGAATGCATCGCGGAAGGGGCGCTCCCCGGCAGTTGTGGGCTGATCGTCTCGATCGAGAAGACCGGATATACCCTGGACGGCAGCGGCCGCCTGGCCGAACTGATCCCCGATTGGGGGGTGGTCCGGATCAAGCGGATGGGGGCCAGCGCCGTCAAACTGCTGGTCTACTACCATCCCGACGAGATGGAGGCCGCCCGCAAACAGCGCGACGTGGTCGCCTCCGTGCTGGAGGATTGCCGCAAGTACGACATCCCCCTGCTGGTGGAAGCGGTAGCCTACCCACTGGCCGGCCAGGATAAAGAGAGTTTCGCCAAAAGCAAGCCGGACGCGGTGGTCCGTTCGGCGGAAGAACTCTGTCCCCTGGGCTTCGATGTCTACAAGGCCGAGTTCCCGGTCGACCTCGCCTATCCTTTCGATGAGAATAACCTGGGCGAGTGGTGCCGGAAGCTGGACGCCGCCACCAGCCAGCCCTGGGTCATCCTGAGCGCCGGGGTGGGGATCGACCAATTCGCCAGGCAAGTGGAGATTGCCTGCCAGAACGGCGCCTCCGGCTTCCTGGCTGGGCGGGCAATCTGGAAGGACAGTGTCAAGATCAAGGATCTCGACCAGCGGCGCGCCCACCTGCGCACCGAGGCGGTGGCCAATATCGAGCGCTGCAATCAGTTGGCGGCAAAATATGCCACGCCCTGGCCCAAAAAGCTTGGTCATCCCAATGGGTTCGGCGACGTGGTGCACGAGGGATGGTACTCGCGGTACGCGGGGATCTAACATAGGCCAACATGGTTGAAGAAGACATGGCCGTCGCGGATGCATCCGCGACGGCCATATCATGGCTTGCGCATGAGCATGCCACGCAGGACGTTATTGAATCTCAAGGAGCTGCCCGCCGAGCCCGAACCGGCAAAAAAGGCTTGCCGGGAGACCGTACTATACGCGCGGAGCAGGTTCGTTCGCGCCGGTAGGATCCATGCTCTCTGGCCGATCTGGGGCACTTTGGGGACGCCAGACTATACGGCTGGTCATCGAGCCGCCATTCAAGAACTGATTGGCAATGGCGATCTCCTGAGTGCTCAGATTCCACAGGAGCTTTATCTCGTCCTCGCCTTTCAGCTTGTCGTGCGTCAAGAGGATCGCGCTCAGGCCCTTGCCTTCCGTACCGACAAAAATGTCCACCTCCTGCCCGTCGCCGCCCAGCGTACCGAGGACATAGCCGTAATCAAGGGGGTAGATCATGTTGGGATAGCGCGGATGACAACAACCCTTGGGGCGATCAATGTGGATGCCATTCAAGAGAATGCACCGCTCCCATTCGTTCCAGTTACACTCCATCGTACCGGCCCTCATCCTCGCCCCACCGGGTTCGCGGGAATCTTAGCGCTCAAGGTCACGATAACGATACTGATTGGAGATGCTTATGCCCTGGATTGTAGGCGGCACCGACGCGGACAGCTACGACGCGGCATACGAGACGCGCGCCGCCGCCGGCCAGAATGTCCATGGCGAAGCCGATTTCGTGGAGCGGCACGGCCCCCGCTCGGTCCTGGATGCCGGCTGCGGCACCGGACGCCTGGCGCGAGAGTTGGCCCGCCGGGGCCTGGAGACCGCCGGCGTGGATCTCGACCCCCGAATGCTGGCGGTGGCCCGACAAAAGGCCCCCGAACTGGAGTGGCAGGTTGGCGATCTGGCCACCGTGAACCTGGGCCGCGTCTTCGACGCGGTGGTGCTGGCCGGGAACGTGATGATCTTCGTCACCCCCGGTACCGAGGCCGCGGTATTGGCGAACCTGGCCCGTCACCTGCTCCCCAAAGGGCTGCTGATCGCCGGCTTCCAACTCCTCCCAGATCGCCTTGGCCTGGATCGCTACGACCTCCTGACGACGGAGGCCGGTTTCACCCTCGCCGAGCGCTGGACAACCTGGGACGAGGATCCCTGGCAGCCAGGCGGCGAGTACGCGGTCTCCGTGCATCGCAAGAGCGCGGGCTAATTCAGGCCGGCGGTCTCCACCCGGTTTCGCCCCAGGCGCTTGGCCTGATACAGAGCGGCGTCCGCCTTTCGCACAAATTCGTCGCGGTCATAGCCAGTATCGATCACGCTATGGAGACCAAAACTGCAGGTGACATGGATCTTCCCCTCCGCGGAGAGGATTGGCGTTCCGCCAACCGCCACCCGAAACTGCTCGGCCCGCGCGAGCGCCGCCTGACCAACGCAGCCCGGAAGCACGATCAGAAACTCTTCACCCCCATAGCGGCCTACCTCGTCCGAACGACGGACGCAAGAGCAAAGCCTTCGGGCTGCCTCCCGCAGCACCGCGTCGCCAACCAGGTGCCCTAAGTGGTCATTGATGCTCTTGAAGTTGTCGAGGTCCGCCATGAGGACCGCCACGGGCCGGCTGTCGCGCCGCGCTCGCGCGAGCGCTTTCGCCAGCAACTCGAAGATTGCCCGGCGATTCCACACCCCGGTGAGGCTGTCCTTGGTAGCCAGCCGCAGGAGTGCGTCTCGTTCCGCCCGCAACCTTCGCGCCTCCTCACGGAGATCCGCGATTATCCGTTCGGCGTCCTCGTCGCGGGCCAGCATTCGACCAACAATTTCCGGTACCGCCTGGGGACGCTGCTTCAGGGTGGCGTAGGCATCCTTGGCCGGGCGGCTGAACTCCGAAAGGGTTTCGCTGATCGCGCTATCACTCCATCCAACCGCTCCATCGCCCACGGGAGCGCCAGAGTCAGGGCTCCCTCCGTGTAACTCGACCAGCGGCAACATAGACCTGCTCCCACGCTTCACCGACAGCGAACGATCCGCGCCCATGAACCGCCCCCAGTATGCGCCGGAAAAACCCAATCCGCCACGCGGATCGGCAGGATTACCCACGTATATCGCATCGGTGATACAAGTTTGTGGCTACGTGGTACTGTGGAATCTACGCATTGCGGGCTCGGCAACCTGGTATGATTACCACCAACTCGCGAACGCATTCTCATTGAGCTGTCGCTGTGAATTGGTGGAACAGGGTGGCTGAAACGAGTGTGCCAATAGCCGGAGACGCCCCACCTTTTGGCGCCGTGCTAAGGGAATATCGGCGGGCAGCCGGTCTGACCCAGGAAGCCCTTGCCAATCTTTCGGGCGTCAGCATCCGCGGGATCCAGGATCTTGAACGTGGGGTTTCCCTGCCACAAAAGGGCACCTTGCAACGTCTGGCGGTCGCGCTTGGGTTGCCCGCCGAGGCGGCGGCGGCGTTCTCCGCTCGGGTCACTCCAGCCCCCCGTGGACGTGCTGCTTCATCCCGAGGCCGCGCCGCCGTGGACGCCGCGCGGTCCGGCATTCCTCTTCCGCTGACTCCCCTGATCGGTCGGGACCATGATGCCGCCGCGGTGCGGGATCTGTTGAGCCGGCCTGATGTTCGCTTGGTGACCCTTGCCGGCCCTGGCGGTATTGGGAAGACCCGACTCGCCCTCCGTCTGGCGGATGACTTGCTCCAGAGTTACGGGGATGGCGTGATCTTCGTCGATCTATCCGCCGTCAGCGCTCCACACCTGGTTCAATCAGCCATTGGCCATGCCCTGGGGCTCGGTGACGTGGGCGGCAAGCCATTGTTGGCGCGCCTGCTCGACTTTCTGCGCGACAAGCGCATGCTGCTTCTGCTGGACAACTTTGAACAGGTCTTGCAGGCCGCCCCCTCGGTCGCGCACCTGTTGGTAAGCAGCCGCGCGTTGCAGGTGCTGGTGACCAGCCGAGCAGCGCTTCGGGTCCGCGGCGAACATGTTTTTCTGGTCCCTCCGCTTGAGCTGCCCCCCATGCCGACCGAAACCAACGGCCTGTCGCGGTACCCCGCCATTGCCCTGTTCTCCCAATCCGCGCAGGCATCGCTCCCAGATTTTCAACTTACCGCCGAGACAGCGCCCATCGTGGCCGAGATTTGCGCGCGTTTGGATGGATTACCGCTGGCTATCGAGTTAGCGGCGGCCCGAATCAACGTCATGCCGCCACCGGTTCTCCTCCAACGCCTGGAGCAACGCCTCGACCTCCTGGTCTCGGGGCCGGCGGATTTGCCGGAGCGCCAGCAAACACTCCGCGGCACCTTGACCTGGAGTTGCGAGCAATTGGGCCCTGAAGCGAGATCGCTCTTCTCACGTCTCTCTGTGTTCGTCGGCGGATGGTCCCTTGAGGCGGCCGAAGCCGTGTGCTCTCTCGCGCCGGCCGGAGCCACCGCCGATCCACCAGAAGATGCGTTCATGGACTCTGGGACGCGGCGTCCGGAACTGGCGGAGATACTGGATCAGATTGTGAACCACAGCCTGGTAGTTCGTGATCCGGCGCCTGAGCCTCTCGCCGTTGATGGGCGGGCCGCGTGGCACTTCCGGATGCTTGAGACGATCCGCGAATACGCCCTTGACCGGCTGGAGGCAAGCGGTCACGCGGAGGCCATGCGGCGGCGACACGCGCTCTATTATCTGGACATGGCGCTCGCCGCGGAGCCGGAGCTAACTGGTCCGCGACAAGCCTTCTGGTTTGAGCGCCTGAAGCATGCGCACGACAATATTCGGGCCGCCCTTGAATGGGCGTGTATGGAGGACGCGGCACTTGGTCTCCGTCTGGCGGGAGCGTTGTGGCGTTTCTGGAATACCCATAGCCACCTCAGCGAGGGGCGATGGCGCTTGCAGCGGCTCCTGGAGGCCCCGGGTAGCGCCGACCCCGCGGCACATCCGGCCAGGGCGAAGGCACTGTATGGGGCCAGCGTATTGGCGAATGAGCAAGCCGACTATCAACATGCGGCCCGGCTGGGGGATGAGGCGCTCGGCCTCTACCGCGGTCTGGACGACAAACGAGGCATCGCCTCCTGCCTCAACATTCTGGCCCTGATCGCCCGCATCACCGGTGACTTCGCGCGCGCGACCGCGCTCCATGAGGAGAGCCTGGCCCTCGTCCAGGAAATGGGCGACCGAAGCGGCATGGCCCGCGCCATGGGAAATCTCGGCATCGTGGCCAGCGACCTGGGTGACTTCGCGGCCGCTGCCGCGCGGTACGAGGAGGCGCTCCACATCTATAGGGTGCTGGAGGATGAACAGGGTGTCGCGATCATGACCGTCAATCTCGCCGAGGTGCTGCGCTATCAGGAGGAATACCGCCGTTCGAGCAGCCTCTACCAAGAGAGTCTGACCATGCATCGCGACGCCGGTAACAAGGTCGGCATTCTTGCCTGCATCGAGGGACTGGCGGCCCTTGCGAGAACGACCGGTGAGGCGGAGCGAGCGGCCCGCTTGTTGGGCGCCGCCGAATCGTTGCGGGCAAGGGTTGGCGCTGGGCTGCATGGGAATGACAAGCTCGACTATGAGCGGAACCTGGCCGCGCTGCGCGCCGATCTTCCGCCGGAGACGCTCGCTGCCGCCTGGGCCGAAGGCGCCCGTATGACCATGGAGCAGGTTGTCGCCTACGCTTCTTTCGGAGGTGCGTGAGGAGCGGCATCCGCGATGGAACGAGGCCGCGGCTGGGCCACCCTCAATGATCGGAAGTGTGGGGAACCGCGTTGGCCAGTCTCGCGAGGGCTGCTACCATGCCTGTGCGAGCCGCGAGCGGGGATTCGACCCACGCGGCCTTCCGACTAGCAAAGGCAAGGTTTACCATTCTTCCCGAAATCATGGCCGGCCACCCGCCCACGGGGATTCCCCACACTGGGATCGACGCCGCCGAGATCTCCCGGATCGCCAGGGCGGTGGATCGCTGGGGCCAGCGTTTCCTCGACCGTGTCTACACGCCCGCCGAACAGCGGTACTGCGGAAGAAAACCCCAGCGCCTGGCCGGGCGTTTCGCCGCCAAGGAGGCGATCAGCAAAGTACTTGGCACGGGGGTTCGCTACGTGCATTGGCGGGAGATGGAAATCCTCCCCGATCGGCGAGGGAAGCCAACCGTCTGTCTGTACGGACGCGCGGCGGAGGTTGCCTCTAGACTGGGGCTCGGTCCGATCTCGGTCAGCATCACCCACACTGGTGATCTGGCCCTGGCGGTGGCCCTGGGCTTGGGCCAGCCGCGGGAGAGTGCCTGATGCGGGCGTTGGTCAGCGCGGCCGAGATGCGAGCCGCCGAGGAGGAGGCCGGCCGGCGTGGGCTTACTCCCGCCGCTCTCATGCAACTGGCGGGCCGGGGCGCCGCCGACTGGCTGCTGCACCAGCCGAAAGGGAAGGAGCGCCGGTACCTGGTGCTGGCGGGCCCCGGAAATAATGGCGGCGATGCCCTGGTAGTAGCCGGGCTGCTCGCGAAGGCGGGCGCGGCGGTCCAGATTGTCACCTACCGGCGAGCCCAACCGTCGCCAGTGGATCCCTCTGGCGTTCCCCGCTTCGATAGCGCGGATGATCCGAGCCTCGAACGTCTCCGCGCGGCGCTTCTCGGCTGCGACATCGTAGTGGACGGGCTCCTGGGAACCGGAAAGGCTCGCCCCATTGAGTCGGATCTGGCCACCATGCTGGGCGAGGTTCGATCCGCCCCCAAGCACCCGTCTATCGTGGCCCTCGACGTGCCGACCGGAGTTGACGTGGATAGCGGCGCCGCCGACCCTCACGCGCTTCCCGCCCGCCACACTCTCACCTTCGGTTACGAGAAGCGGGGCCTCCGTTTTTCCCCGGCCCGAGAATTGGCGGGCGAGGTCTTGCTGGTGGATATAGGTTTGCCTAATACTCCGATCGTGCCGGTGGTGGCGTGCCTGCCGGAAGGGTCCGATGTCGCGGGCTGGCTGCCCGTACGCTCGCCGACCACCCATAAATACACGGCGGGCGCCGTGTTGGCCCTGGCGGGCTCGCCCCTCTACGCCGGGGCGCCGGTGCTGTGCACCACGGCGGTGCTCCGGGCAGGGGCGGGGTACGTGACCCTGGCAGTCCGCGAGGCTTCCAGAGCCGCCATGGCGGCCTTGCTGATCGAGCCGACCATGCTGGTGGTACCCGATGCCCCAAGAACCGCCGTGGCGCATATCCGAGAAGCCGCGGGCCGCTACCAGGCGTTGCTGATCGGCCCTGGCCTGGGTCGTGAGCCTGATACGGTATTCCTGGTGCGATCGCTGCTCTCGGAACCGCTGTCCGGCCCCCGCGCGGCGGTGGTGGACGCGGATGGCCTGTTCGCGCTGTCCCAGGCGCCAAATTGGTGGGAACAGGCGCCTCTTCCCCTGGTCCTGACCCCCCATACCGGTGAAATGGCCCGTCTCACCGGCTTGTCCGGCGCGGACATTGAGCGGAATCGCCTTGAGGTGGCCGCCACCTGGACCAAAACGTGGGGTCAGGTGTTGGTGCTGAAGGGAGCCCCTACCATCGTGGCGGCCCCGACGGGAGAACTCACGATTAATCCCACCGGTAACCCGCTCCTTGCCACGGCCGGAACCGGGGACGTGCTGTCGGGAATCATTGCCGCCTTCCTGGCCGGAGGCTGTGCGCCGTTCAACGCGGCCCGCGCGGCGGTCTACCTTCATGGGCTGGCGGCGGACCTGGCGGTCGAGACCTATGGTGAGCGCGGAATGCTGGCCGGCGATCTCCTGTCCTTAATTCCCCAGGCAATCAAGGTAGTCCTGGCTTCGTGAGCGTCCTAACGTACGCCGAGACAGACGTCTTGCCCTCCCGCCGATTGACCAGGGCGATCGTCGACCTGGAGCGACTGCGAGCCAATGTGCGGGCCGTGCGGGCCTGGATTGGTCCCAACGTGATGCTGATGGCCGTGATCAAAGCCGGCGGGTACGGGCACGGGGCGGGACCGGTGGCTCGCGCCGCCCTGGAGGCGGGCGCCCGGTGGCTGGGGGTGGCTTGCGTCGATGAAGGGCTCGCTCTGCGCGCGGAGGGAATTACGGCGCCCATTCTGGTGCTCGGCCACTCCGCGACGGCGGAGGCCCCGGCGGCGATTCGGGGCGACCTCACGCTCACGGTAGGCACGGTAACTCAATGCAAGGCGCTGGCGGCGGCGGCGCGAGAGATGGCCAGTCCGGTTCGGGTACACCTCAAGGTTGATACGGGGATGGGCCGGTTCGGCATCCTGCCGGATCAGATTCCCCTGGTCGCGGCCACCCTGCGGTCGGCACCCTCGATCGTGGTCGAAGGGTGTTTCACGCATCTGGCGCGGGGCGAGGAGGATCCATCACGGGCCACCGATGCTCAGCTTGATCGGTTCGAGGAAACGCTTGCGGATCTGCGGCGCCGCGGCATTGATCCGCCGCTCCTTCACGCCGCCAATAGCGGCGCCACCATCATCGCCCGCCAGGCTCACTATGCAATGGTCCGCACCGGCTTGCTGATCTATGGCTATCGGCCCGACCCCGCGGTGGCCCCCCAGCTGCCGCTATCGCCGGTGATGGAGCTTCATTCGGCGCTCGTGCGGGTCGAGACGTTACCGGGGGGCGCGCGTATTGGCTACGGCCATACCCACACCCTCACCCAGCCCACGCGAGTCGGCCTGGTGCCGATTGGCTACGCCGATGGGCTGCCACGGGCACTCTCCGGCGCCGGCTATCTGGCCGTGGGTGGGCAACGAGCGCCGATCATCGGGCGAGTCAGCATGGACCAATGTAGTCTCGACCTGAGTCAGGTTCCCGAAGCGCGGGAAGGCGATCCCGTGTGCGTGATGGGGAGCCAGGGAAACGCGGCCATTTGGGCCGATGACCTGGCCGTCTGGTCCGGTACCGTCTCCTATGAGATCCTCTGTGGGATTAGCCTCCGCGTGCCGCGCCAATATCGGTAAGATCCGCCCGCGCGAGGAAAGAATTGGCGGCGCGGACAGGACTTATAGCCCCCTGGCATCTCGTGGGCAAGGTGGTATACTGGCGCCAACCCCAGGGGTAACGGGTGGGCGCGCCCAGTCTTAGGACTCCATGGGAGCGGGTCATTGTGTCCTTCGGGGAAGGCGGGCGACCGCCAGGCGCCTCAGGTGAGGAGACTGTAAATGTTGGCTGTCGGCTCAATCGATTCCTCCTGGCTCCATCAGCTGAATTGGGTGGACTATCTGTTCCTGGTCATCGTGGTCTACAACACGCTCACCGGAGCCTGGGTTGGCTTTATGGCGCAGTGCGTGACGATCGGCGGCATCATCGTGGGCACGGTGGCGGCCAGCCAGGTCTTTCACAATTTCGGCCTCCTGCTTGGGCACGTTGGGTTACCCAAGGACGCTCGCGATTGGGGAGGGTACGTGGCGGCCTTCACGATCATCTTCGTGCTATTCCTTGCCTTCTCCGTCCTCGCTCGGAAGATTTCCCGCCTGATGGTCCGAGATACGGTGAACAAACTGGCGGGAGCGGTACTGGGAGTGCTGAGCGGAACGCTGATTTGTTTGTTTATGGTCACGGCCGTCTCCTATTTTCACATCGGCAAGATCTACACCCCAATGATCCAGGCGCAATTGCCGCACAAGACATCGAGCTGGTTGGCGGAATTCGTGACCCTGCTGCCAAATAAGATGCAACACATTCAAGACTGCTTCCCCGAAAGTGACTGGGCCACGACCCCGGTTCCCCCGCACTGTTCGACGATCGGGAACTGATTTCGGGCTATTCCATGCAAGAATGGCGCGCCGTCTAGACAGACGCCCAGAGGGGGTGTACACTGGGCGCACCGTGAGCACGGTAGTAGCAGAGGAGGAGACGATGGCGTTCGCGCACACAAACAAGAAGGGCCAGACCTACTTCCTCCACGAGAGGATGGTCACCCTGCGGGGAAATAATCGTCAGCAGAAGATTTACTTCTTCTCGCTTAGCCAAAAGGATGGAGTGCTCGATTCTGTCCCGGATGGATGGCAAGTCGTGGAAACCGCGAGTTCCGGTATGCCCGTGCTCAAGAAGGCGGCAGCAAACTAACCACGGGGTTCTCTTTGCCGGCCCGCGCCGGCCCGCGCCACCAGGTCAGGAGCCCGGCCCCGAAAGTGGCCGGGCTTCTCCTTCTCACCTTCCTCCATCTCGCGGGTCCTTCAGTTTGAACACATACAGGGCGACCGCCACGCCGAGCGAGGCGGCCACGGCAAGAAACACCGGGCTGTATCCCGCGTGGTCGGCGACCACCCCTCCGGCGACCGGGACCAGCAGGGCAACCGGGGTTTGCACCAGATAGCTGAGCGACACGAAGGTGGGCCGCTCGTCAAGGGCGCCGAACTCCACAACCGCCGCCACCGAGGCAAGCTGGGTGGCGCTGCTATAGACGCCAAGGAGCAGGAATACCCCGTAGAGGATGCCGGGTGTCCCCGTGGCATCGGCCACCACCGCCAGCGCCATGCAGGCGACACCCGCCGTGGTTCCCATCGCCAGGACTGGTCGGTAGCCAAGATGGTCGCCCAGCCAGCCCCAACCGATGCTTCCCAGCATCGATGCCGCCATGAGCACGGCGCCATAAACGCCTACCTGCGCGTCCGACACATGCAGCGAGCGCGAAGCGGCGGCGGTAATAAAGGGCGAGGTAGCTATGCCGACATTCGCCAGGGTGCCCGCCACCAGAAAAGTGGTAAAGTTTCGCTCTCGGCGCAAGAAACCAGGCAAGGCTCTCAGATAGGGCCCCAGGGGCGGCGTAGCTACCCTGGGTGTGCCGGTGGGGACGCTGGGCTCACGCCCCATGGCCAGGCATATGAAAGAGAGAACCAGGAAGGCAAAGGTGGCCAGAAAGCACAGGGCAAAGTTCGTGGGGTAGGCGAAGCCACGGAGAATAAGCGCCGTGATCGCCGCCGCGCCGATCCCCAGGAGCCCGCCAATCGCCCCGGCGCCACCAAAAAAGCGGCCCCGGAGCCGGGTGGGAATCATCAAGGAGATCAGATTGAGCCAGGCCGGAGTGGTGATTCCCCCGCCAGCCGCCCAAGTAGCGGACATGAGGAAGAACACAAGGAGCAAGATCGTACGATGATCCACGCCAAACCACAGGGTACACAGCGCGAGCACCAGATAGGGGAATCGTTCCAACAGGGTGAGCCACAGGACAAAGGGCCGGTACCGCGACAGAGTGGAGACCCGCGGCGATATCAGCACCGGGGGCAGGTTGGCCGCCATGCTCCGAACTGCCGGCATCAGGCCCAGAACCAGATTGGATGAGGTGAGATGCCGGATAAACAGAGGCAGAATGGTGTTCCAGGAGGAAAAGCTTACCCCGCCCGTAAAGAAGGCAATGTCCATCCCCATGAGGGAAAAGTTCCAGCCGACGTGAGGTGCGAAGGGATCTTCCTGTCTCTCCTCGGCCATGCGCTACCTGGGAGCTCCGGCATCCTCATGACCAGCCGATCGCGAGAGTAAGACGTCCATGGCGCTCCGCGGATCGCGGCCGGCGAACAGGACCTCACAGACTTGCTCGGTAATCGGCAACTCGACCCCATGGCGCGCGGCAAGCGAGAGGGCGGCCCGCGCGGTGGGCACCCCTTCGGCTACCATGGTCATTCCGCCGCGGATTTCGGCCAGGGAGCGCCCCTGCCCGAGCTGCTCGCCCACGGAATGATTCCGGCTTGAGGGACTGACGCAGGTCGCGAACAAATCGCCATATCCGCTCAAACCGGCGAATGTCGCCGGCTGCGCGCCGCAAGCCACTCCCAGGCGCACGATCTCGGCCATCCCTCGGGTGACGATCGCCGCCTTGCCGTTCAAGCCCATCCCCAGCCCGTCACAGATACCCGCCGCCAGCGCCACCACGTTTTTCAGGGCTCCGCCCAGTTCCACCCCGATCAGATCATCGGAGGTATAGAGGCGGAACAACCGGGTGGCAAGCATGGCCGCGTTCTCGCCGATATACGGATTGGCGCCGGCCAGCACCGCGGCCGCCGGGAGACCGGCCGCGATTTCGCCCGCTAAATTGGGGCCCGACAGTACGCACAGGTCTCCCGCTGCCTCCGGTAACTCCTCGCCGATGACTGTGGACACCCGCTTCCCACTCCCTACCTCAAGGCCCTTGGTGGCGCTGACCAGGCGGTGATCGGGGCGGATCCGCGGCCGGAGTTCCTGACAAGCGGATCTGAGATGTTCACTGGGGACCGCGATCACGATGAGCTCGGCCCGCGCGGCCTCCGCGTAGCCGTCGGCAACCGATATGAACGGCGGAAACGCTACTCCCGGCAGCCAGGCCCGGTTCTCGCGATCGGCCCGCAGCTGGGCCGCGCGCTCCGGCGTGCGGGCGCAAAGCAGCACGGGCCGCCCCGCCCGCGCCTGCAGAAGGGCGAGGGTGGTGCCCCAATTCCCGGCCCCGACAATAGCCACCGAGGGGATGGTGGAGTTAACCGCCGGTACCGCGGCACCGAACATCGGCTGACCCACTCTTCTATCCCGCTATCGGCTGGGCGGGCTGGCCGATCTTCCGCTCCGTGCCGGAGAGGAGGCGCTGGATGTTATCGGAATGGCGCGCCACGATCAGGAACGCTCCCAGCCCGCAGTAGAGGAGGATCCACGGTGAAAAATGGCCGAGGGCTACGAAGAGAACAGCCAGCAACAGGCCTACCACGGTCCCCACCAGCACGCCGAGGGAGACAAAAAAGCTTGCCGCGATGATCACGCCGCCGATCCCCAGGGAAATCAGGGCCGCCGGCCAACAGAGGATGCAGAATACGCCAAAAGATACAAGCACCCCACGTCCACCGCGGAAGCCGGCGTACACCGGCCAATTGTGGCCAACCGCCGCCGCCAGGCCGGCCAGACATTGAGCCGCCACCGACCCGGTGAGAGAATAGACGATCACCAGCGCAATCATGCCTTTGGTGAAATCGAAGAGCACAACCAAGCCCGCGGGTACCTTGCCGAGCGTCCTCAGAGCGTTCGTGGCGCCGGTTTTCCCGCTTCCATAGTCCCGCAAGTCCACTCCCTTCACCAGCTTCCCTACGATCAAGCCGGTAGGGATGGCGCCCAGGAGGTAACCGAGGATGATCGAGGCCACGTAGTGCCATACTTGCATCGTCTACCCGCCCGTCCACAACAGCCGCCCGCGGCGCGGCCGACCGCTACCGTCTCGCGCTCGTCGTCTTCGCGTGGGAGTGCCCGGCGCTCCCCTGGCGTTTCCCCGCGCTTCCTCGCCGAGGGATCCCTTCCTGATCGGCGGCTTCGCGAGAGGACCGGAAGTTCAGGCGAATTGCCGTACCGACAAAACCGAACTGCTCGCGGAGCTGATTCTCCAGGAAACGACGATAGGAAAAATGCACCAGGGC
>DATBTL010000189.1:0-10241 GCA_036559345.1 Chloroflexota bacterium
AACTCGGCGCGGCCAACCCTCCGAGAATAAAGAGCCTGCTTCCAAGCAGACCCGTCGCAAGCGCCGCTCTTCCAACCGCTTTCAAGTAACCGCCCATGCTCTGGATGGCTTACTCAAACATGAGGCGGAATATCTGGCGGATGCGTTGGCTACTCATTTCCACCTGCCTATCCCAGCAATCATCCGCCCTTTTCCTACCGAACTGCCGCAACTCAAGCTGCGTCTCCAACGGCTCGATAACGTGTTCGAAACCAGAGATACGGCGCTATTGCATTTCGAGCATCAGACCGACCATACGCCCGAGACTCTGCCCCGCTTCCTCCAATATGACGCCGCGCTCTACGCGGAGACCAAGAGAGACATCCGCACGGTGGTTATCTACGGCCCGAACGTCCGCTGGGCCCCCTCCCGCATCCGCACCCCCGCCCTGACCTATCGTGTGCATAACATCTATCTGGGGAGGCGCGACGGGGAACGAGTGTACCGCGATCTGCAACGTACCCTCGCGGCGGGAACTCCGCTCACATCCGGCCAGCGAATCGACCTGCTGTTTCAGCCCCTGATGCGTCAGAAGCGGCGGCCACAAGAGCAGGTCTTCCGGGACGCGGTGGCGCAAGCGGGACAATTGCCCGCTCCGGATCAGGAACGGGCGATAGCCAGCTTGCTGGCCCTGGCGTATCATGTTCTTGGGGAGTCGGCCCTGAATACCATGGTGGAGGAACTGATGACGACTAATCTGTTGGTGAAGGTGTTGGGAGACCAACTGGAGAAGGGTATTCAGCAGGGCATCGAGCGAGGCCGCGAGGAAGGCCGCGAGGAGGGTATCGTGCGGGCCCGACAGCAAGACATCCTCCGCATTTTGAGCCGTCGTTACCCTATCCTGCCCGATCGGCTGGCCGCGCGAATCGAGCAGACCACCGATCCCGATCGGCTGGCCGCTCTCCTGGATGCCGTGGTGGACGCGCCCTCGCTGGATGAAGTGTACCTAGCTCTCGATAGCTGAGATCCGGCGCGGTAGCCGACGCTGTCCACGGTAAGGCATTGGTGAAAAGTACCTCTTGCCTCCAGGTTGGATTGGGCGCATTCTAAAGGCCAGACGCGATACACCTATCACGTCTCTCTTTTCCGTTGTGCCGCCAGGGTGGGCATCGAGAAGCTTCAAGTGAAGGCCGGAATCAGCGTCACCAACATGCAATCCGTACCCCCCACCTCTCCGCGAAGCCAGGGACGCGGCGCCACGCACCGGCCCAGATCGCGCCGCTCCAGAGACCAGGGCGCGGAACGATTCGTCCTGGCCCAGATTCTGGCCCTCCAGGAGGCTCTGGCCAAGGCTGGGAGCGATATCGCGGCGATCAGCACGGCGATTGCCCGCCACGCGAGGGCGCTCACCGGTGCCAATGGCGGCGCCGTGGAGCAGCGGATTGGCGCCGAATTGCTCCTGCTTGGGGCGGTGGGTGATCTGGATATCCCAACGGACCAGCACTGGCATACCATGGAGTCATTCTCCGGGCTCTCATTAAAACTGGGAATGCCGCTCCGCTGCGACGATATTCAGACAGATCCAAGGGTTAACCCGGAACGCGCCCGCGTACTGGGAACTCGATCGGCGCTGGTCACCCCACTCCAGCTTCCGGATGGTACGGACGGCGTACTGCTGGTGACCTCGCGAGTTCCCAACGCATTTGGGGCGCGAGACGAGGATACCTTACGTATGTTGTGCGGATTCCTCCGCACCGCCCTCCAACATGCCGCCGCCTATGCATCCGAGGCCCTGGCCAAGCAAGAGAGTTTTTACCGGGCGTTATCCCACAATACCCTGGACTTGGTGAGCATTATCGACCCAACCGGGGTCATTCAATACGCCAGCCCCTCGTACCTGGCGGTGCTGGGCTATCGGCCCGCGGATCTCCTTGGCACCATGGCTCGCGGCCTCATGCACCCAGACGATCTGGAAAGGGTGGAGCGCGACTTTGCCGGCCTATTCACCGGCTCGGAGACGATTGCCCGGTACGAGGCCCGCCTCCGTCACGCGGACGGCTCCTGGCGGCGGTTGGAGATGACCGTCATCGATCAAGGGAAGGACGGCGTAGTCGCCGGCCTGATCGTCAACGCCCATGACGTGAGCGAGCGGGCAGCGGCCGAGGCAGCCCTGCGCGCCCGCGACGAGCAGCTGCGCACCCTGATCGCCCATTTACCGGTGATTCTGTTCGCGATCGACGCCAATGGCGTCTACACCCTCTCCGAGGGCCGTGGACTAGCGGCGATTGGACGCCGTCCGGGGGAGATCGTGGGCCAGGCGGTAGAGGACGTATGGACGAACTCCGCCGAAGCGGTTGATTCAGTGTGGAGAACCCTCGCCGGCGAGCCAACCACGACCATGGTGACCACCGATGGAGTAACCCTCGAGTCCAGGCTGACCCCGGTTCGCGATGCCGAAGGCGCAATTACCGGCCTGATCGGAGTGGCGATGGATATTACGGAACAACTCCACGCCAGTCAATCCCTCCAGGCCAGCGAGCAAAGCTTCCGCAGTCTGGTCGATCACGCGCCGGTGGGGATCTGCATTCTGGGGCCCGCGGGCACGGTCGAGGCGGTTAACTCGGCCTTCCGCTCGCTTCTGGGCGCCGGCGAGGAGGAGATGCCCGGGCAGGCCCTGGAGGAGCGTTTCCCCAGCATCCCCATCGATCCATTGGTCGACGGGCCGGCGGAAGGGATCGAGGTGGAGGTGCGCGCGCTCGACGGTCGGGTGCGCACCTGCGTGATCACCGTAGCGCCGATCAGCGGCGTCGACCACGAGGAGAAGCGAGCCGTATTCCTGATCGACGTGACCGAGCAGGCCAGAGCGCGCCGGCAATCGGAGCAAGCGAGGGCGGCCGCTGAACAACTGGCGCGGTTACGGAGCGACTTCGTGGCGGCGGTGAGCCATGAACTGCGCACCCCGCTTACCGCGATAGTCGGGTATGCCGAGCTGTTGCAAGCGCATTGGAATATGATTGATGATAGCCGCCGACTGGAGCAAATCAGCCGCATCGTGCTCTCGGCGAACCGTCAAAAGCAACTGGTCGACGATCTCCTCCTCCTTAGTCGGGCCGAATCGGAGACTCAAACCCTGCCAGTCGAGGCGATGACGTTGATCCGGCTGGTGGAGCGGGCAGCCGCCGAAGTACGAGGCGCCTATGGCGAACAGGAGATAACCCTTGAAGGACCTGCCGCGATGCGCGTACTGGCCGAGCAAGGCCACGCCGTGCGGATTTTGGTGAACCTCCTGGACAACGCGGCCAAGTATTCCCCCGAGGGAAGTCCGATCACGGTCAGTTGGCGCCAGGAAGGGCCGTTGGCCTGCATCCTGGTCCGTGATCACGGTCCGGGGATTCCCGAGCGGGGGCGGTCGCAACTCTTTACCCGGTTTGGCCGCATCCCCGGCAGTCGGATCCGAGCTGGGCGCGTGGGAACGGGGCTGGGCCTCTACATCGCGCGGCGCCTGGCGGAAGCGATGGGTGGCTGCCTGGATCTGGCCAAGACCGGGCCCGAGGGGAGTACCTTCCAGCTATGTCTACCGTTGGCTGGGAGCCATGACGCGTGAAGGAATCATGCCGACCCTGGAAGGCGATTTGGGAGACCATGCTACATCAAGCGAGCGGTTCACTTGGTGTGACATGGTCTCCCTCCACCTGCTTCTCTCTCCGATCTCTCCGCGGGCGCGATTGCACCGGCCGGTTCTTCCGATCGCTCAGCCTGGTTGCGCGTCGCGTGGGGCCGGTGGGCTGTTCGTCGTTCCGGCGCGACGCCGCGGGTTCAGGCTAGGATCGGGCGAAATCCGGGGCTTGCCCAATAGGGCTCAAGTGGAGACTCGCCAGGCGCCATTGTCCTTGTTGATAGACCAGCACCAGCGTAGCGCGCAGTTGCGCCTTGACGCTATTACCGCGATAGGCGGCATCCTGCACTTGACGGCCGATCAAGATGGCCGCCTCGTTGTAGGCGCGCACCTTGACCTCGTCCAGATTCAATGCAAGGTATTTCAAGTCACCGGACTGATGTCGTGCGAGCCACTCTTGTTTGGTGAGCATAAAGCCGAGCGGTCCGACCCCGGTGAAGTCGTCCGTGAGTACCCGCTCAAGGAAAGCGATGTCCCCACGCAATTCGGCGCCGGCCCAGGCATCCGCGAGGCGTGTTATCTCTTGTTCGGCGTGTTCGCGGTTCATCGTGTAACTCCTTTTCGATGCTGGTTGCAGGTTTATTCAAGCGAAGGTTGTATCTCTCTGATCCTGGTGGTTCCCGAGCCAGTGGTGTATGTCGAGCAGCGCCGAGTGAGCCGGAGATGACCCTTGGTTTCATGGTGAATCGGCAAATACATGACATTTCGATCTCCTGTAGTGGCACGAGCGTGACGCCCATTTCGTCACGGCACGCCTGTTAAGGTCGGCGGCGGCTGGGATGTATACCCCGACGTCTTCGCGCCAGAGCGAGGGCCGCCCCTAGCCCAACCACGCCCACGGTAAACATCCTGACCCGCGAGGGGCGAGCGCCACGCGGAGAACTGCCGGCGAGCCGATACAGGGCCGGCATGGCGCCAACCCGATTCGCCTCCAGATTCGCCAGCATATATGTCCTAAAGCTCTTCTTGGAGAACTGCCGCCAGAGGAATCGCGGCAGGCTGGATTGACAGTCACCAGTTTCATGGGACGTTCCTTTCACGATTGCTGAACGGATTGACGGGTGGCCCCGCCGATGGGCGCATCCTGGGGGCGCTGCCCGGATGGCGTCTCTACCCTCGCCTCCTCCGTGTTCACCTGGCGGGATGCCTCCTGGCCCCAGGCGCGCAGCGGATACTCCTTGAGGAGGAGTACGATCAGGAAGCCGAGAGCGGCGACTGGGATTGCGACGAGAAACACGGTATCGACCGCGTGTGCTACCGACCGCGCCACCCCATCCCGCACCGCCGGAGGTAAAGTGCGAATGGTTCCCGGGCTCGCCTGCAGGACCGTAGGGCTGAGATGCCCCATGAGCTGGGGCGGTACGCTCCGCGGCAGCCAATAGCGCAACCGGTCCGCGAACACGCCGCCAAAGACCGCCACGCCAACCGCCCCACCAAGCGAGCGAAAGAGGTTCGCCGCCGCGGTAGCGGTCCCGAGTTCGCGCCGCTCAACCCCATTCTGGATCGCCAGGACCAGCACCTGGGTGACCATGCCAAAGCCGAGCCCAAACACCAGCAAGTGCAGCGAGGCCACCAGCCGCGATGTCCACGCATCGATGGTCGAGAGCGCGATCAGCCCGATCGTCATCAACGCGAACCCCAGGATCGGAAAGATCTTGTAGCGTCCGGTCTTGGAGATGACGCGGCCCGAGGCGATGGTGGTTACCAGAATCCCCAGCATCAGCGGCAGGAGGAGCAGACCCGAATTGGTGGCGCTGGCCCCGGTCACGGTCTGCAGAAACAGGGGCATGAACACGGTTGCCGCGAACAGGGAACAGGTGGCGGCGAACAGGCCAGCGCTCGCGACGTTGAAGACAGGATCGTGGAAGAGCCGGAGTGGCAACACGGGCTCGGGAGCGCGCCGCTCTTGCTGGACGAAGGCGCCGAGCAGGATCAGGCCGCCTCCGCCCAGGCCGATGATCTCCGGCGAGTCCCAGGCGTACTGCTGACCGCCCCAGACCGTGATCAGCAGCAGGGAGACGATCGCCGCCACCAGCAGCGCCGCGCCCAGGTAATCAATTGAGCGTCGCGCCGATTGGACCGGCAAGTGGAGCACGGTGCTGCTCACCAGCAGGGCGACAATGCCGATAGGCAGGTTGATATAGAAGATCCAACGCCACGAGAGATGGTCGACGAAAAAGCCGCCCAGGAGCGGTCCGGCCACGCTGGCCAGGGCGAAGACCGCCTGAATGTAACCCTGGTAGCGGCCACGCTCGCGTGGGGAGACGAGATCGGCGACAATTGCCATCGCCAATACCATCATGCCGCCCGCGCCGAGACCCTGGAAAGCCCGGAAGGCGACCAGCGCCCCCAGCGACCAGGCGATGCCGCACAGGGCCGAGCCGGTCAGAAAAAGGACGATCGTGGCCAGGAAGACCGCCTTGCGACCGTAGAGGTCACCAATCTTGCCCCAGAGCGGGGCCGACGCGGTGGAGGCGAGCAGGTAGGCGGTGACCACCCAGGCCAGGTGATTGAGCCCGCCCAGGTCACCGACGACCGTCGGCAAGGCGGTCGCGACAATCGTCTGATCGAGGGACGCCAGCAACATGGCGAGCAAGAGGCCGCTGAACGCGGTCAGAATCTGGCGCCGGCCAAGCGGCATGGCAGTCTCGGGGTTGGTCGTGGTCATGGCAGTGGCCCTCCTTACCACCAGGCTCCTTGCCAGCCCTGCCACGGGCCCGCCCTAATGATGAAGAAGGCCAGCGGCCAGGCCAGCCATACCACATGCGCGCCCGTCAGGCCGGACACCGCCACGAGCAAAATCACGAGCGGCACGACCATCCCCAGTCGTCCGATGGGACGACGCCCGGCACGGACGCGGTTCGGCGCCAACTGGCCCGCCGCGCTCCGGGGAAGGTCGACAACCAACTCGCGCAGTTCATCCACGCTCTTGGCCTGATAGCAGCGGCCAACCCGCTCCTCGAATTCTTGCGCGTCCAGTCGTCCCGCCGTGTATTGCTGCCGGAGCACTTCCGCCGTCGCCGCGCGGTCAGCGTCGGATGCCCGCAACCCGCCGGCATTACCACGATCCCTCTCACTTAGACCGTCGATATGATCCGCGTTATCCATCCGATACACGTCCATTTTGCCGTACCTCCCACTGACTTCGTTCGTGCCGTCGACAGGCGCGGGACGCTCCCGCTCTCCGGTCGCCCTACAGCCCAGTCTGACGTGACAACGGATTTGCCACCATGAGGGCGGCACGGACTAGCGCACGGACTAACTCACGGAGTTACCGACTGTGTGCCCATCCATGACCGCGCTCCTTGCGGTTGGTAGAATAGGAGGTAATGGCGCGGCGGCGGCTGGCGCCAGATGGACGCCATGGCCAGTTCCCGCGGCGACGAGGAGACACGATGGACGTGGCCGAGGGCCGACCGTTTGGGGCATTGCTCCGGGCCTATCGGGTGGGCGCCGGTTTGTCTCAAGAAGAACTGGCCGAGCGGGCTCAACTGAGCCCCCGCACGATCAGTGATCTCGAGCGCGGCATCACCATGGCTCCCTATCGAGACACGGTCGCGCTGCTGGCGGACGCGCTGGAACTGGAGGCGAGTGACCGCGCGGCCCTGGAAGACGCGGTGCGTCGAGCG
Source organism: Chloroflexota bacterium (assembly GCA_036559345.1). Classification (GTDB taxonomy): domain Bacteria; phylum Chloroflexota; class UBA5177; order JANWHV01; family JANWHV01; genus JANWHV01. Next base: position 7,285 of record DATBTL010000189.1, read on the forward strand.
CGCTCGTCGTCCGCCGCGCACCAGGAACCTGGCCGGGCGCCCGGCGACCTCCTGCTGGCGACCAAGCTGGCGATTCCGTCCGCGCGGGCAGCCCTGGTCCCGCGCCCGCGCCTCATCGAGCGTCTGCGGGAGGGAACGCGGGGGCCGCTTACACTGCTCTCGGCCCCGGCGGGCAGCGGCAAGACTATGCTGCTCACCGCCTGGCACGCGAGTCCGGCAGCACGGGATCTCCGCCTGGCCTGGGTGTCGCTCGACGTGGGGGACAACGATCCCACGCGGTTCTGGCGCTATGTCCTCACGGCGCTGGACCGCGCCGCGCCCAGGGTTGGCGCCGCGGCATTGGCCCTGCTACGCTCCTCGGACGCACCCTCGATGGAGGTGGTGCTGGGCGTATTGGTCAACGCGGTCACGGCGCGCGCCGAGGACATCGTCCTGATCCTGGACGACTATCACCTGATCGAGGCAGCGTCGATCCATCGGATGCTCGCCTTCATGATCGAGCATCAGCCGACTTGCCTGCATCTTCTATTGGCTACCCGAGCCGATCCTCCCCTGCCGCTGGCCCGGCTGCGCACACGCGGGGAAGTAACCGAGCTGCGGGCCGCCGACCTCCGCTTCAGCGCCGAGGAGACCGCGGCGTTCCTCGGCCCGGTCATGGGGCTGTCCCTCTCCCCCGACGAGGTCTCGGCCCTGGAGGCGCGGACCGAGGGGTGGATCGCCGGTCTGCAGTTGGCGGGGCTATCCCTGCGGGGCCGCCCCACGGAGGAGGCGGCCGGCTTCATCGCGACCTTCACGGGCAGCCACCGCTACATCGTGGACTATCTCCTTGACGAGGTGCTATCGCGGCAGCCGGAGCATGTACGGCGCTTCCTGCTGTACACCTGCATTCTTGATCGCCTCCGCGCTCCCCTGTGCGCCGCGGTCCTCGAGGGCGCGGATCCACCGGCCGAGTGTATTGCCGCCAGCCAGGAGATGATCGAATTGCTCGAGCGGCACAACGTCTTTCTGATCGCCCTCGACGACGAACGTGGCTGGTATCGCTATCACTATCTCTTCGCCGATGCCTTGCGCCAACGCCAGATTGGCGACGCGGCGATCCCCGACGCGACGGTGTTACACCAGCGGGCGAGCATCTGGTTCGCCCAGCAGGATCTCCTGGACGAGGCTATCAACCATGCGCTGGCCGGCGGCTCCTACGACCAGGCCGCGGATCTGATCGGACGCGCCGCGCGGGCGCTGGCCGCTCGTGGCGAGACGCGGACGCTCTCCACCTGGTTGCGCGCGCTCCCCGAGACGACGCTGCAAGCACGACCCCAGCTCTGTATCATGTACGCCTGGTTGTTGGTCGATCTGCGTGACATGCGGGGTGCCGAGGAGTATCTTCGGTATGCGGAAGCGGCGCTGGAGACGATACCGCGGCGGGCGCCCTCTGGGCGCGGCGCCCAGTACTCGGCGGCTGACCCCGGCAATGTGCGGGCCGTGATCGCGGCGGGACGAGCGATTATCATGGCCATCCGCGGTGACACGCTCCAAGCGATCGCGCAGGCACGGGCAGCGCTGGAGGGTCTCGACGACACCGACATCAGATCGCGCAGTCTGGCGACCATCGGGCTCGGGCTCGCCTATCTGAGCCAGGGCGCGGCGCCCGAGGCGGCAGCGACCTTCAGAGGCATGGCGACGGTCAATCAAGCGACCAGCTTTAGTCTCTTCAGAGTGCTTGCGATCATGGGGCAGGCGTGCGCCTATCGCCTGGCCGGAACCCTCGATCCGGCGCTTGCCCTGTACGAGCGGGCCATCGCATGGAGCACGGAGCAGGACCATCCTTCTCTACTCGCGGGCAGCCTCTATACCGGACTGGCCGACATCCTGCGCGAGCGGAACGAACTGGAGGCCGCGCTGGATCGCGCGACCCAGGGCATCATGCTCGCGAACGACCTGGGCGCCGCGCGGACAGAGCGCTGGCTTGAGTGGCATGTATGCGACTTACTCGTGCTGGCGCGAATCAAGCAGGCCCAGGGCGATCTCGATGGGGCGCTCATGGTCGTGCGACAGGCGCAAGAGCAACTTGAAGGCTTCGGCGCCCTCTCCTTTACGGCGGTGCTTGCCGCCTTCGAGGCCCAGCTCCAGCTCGGGCGGGGGGATCTCGATGCCGCCATCCGCTGTCTCCGGAGCGCGGAGGCGTACGAGGCCCCACCGCGCTTCGGGCTGACGCCACAATTCTTTATCTATGCGTCGGAGCATCTGGAGCTGGCGCCAAGCCAGGTGCTGCTGGCGCAAGGACGCGCGACCGGTGACCTCGGCCCAGTCCGCCGAGCGCTCACCCTTCTTGACCAGCTACGAGTGAAGGTGGACCGCGCGGATCTGGTCTGGTCGCGCGTCAAGATCCTCACCCTTCAGGGGGTGGCCAATCAGCTTCTCGACGACCTGCCTCGAGCCCTGGAGGGGCTGGACCAGGCGCTGGTGCTGGCTCAGCCACAAAGATATATCCGCCTCTTCATTGATGAGGGTCCTCCCGTGGCCGACTTGCTACGTCAACTTCCGGCGCGGACCAGGGCCCCGGAGTATGTGGCTACCTTGCTCGATGCGTTCAACAGTCACGGATCGAGAAGCGCGCCGGGTCCGGTACACGCGCCGGCCCGCTCTCCCGCCGGTCCTGCCGGCCTCCCGGTCGCGGAACCGTTGACCGAACGCGAGCTCGACGTGCTGCGGCTGCTGGCAGCCGGCCGCTCCAATCCCGAGATCGCCCGTGCCCTGTACGTCGAAGTGAATACAGTCAAGACGCATGTGAAGAATCTCTACGGCAAGCTGGGCGTCCATAGCCGGATGCAAGTGGTCAAGCACGCGCGGGAGCTTGGCCTCCTCTAGCCGCCTCCCCTCCCGCTCCCCGCGCCAGGCCGCGGCGGAATCACCCACCTGCCTCCCCCCATTGGGTGACGACAGTTCACCCCGTAGGCTCC
>DATBTL010000190.1:0-4249 GCA_036559345.1 Chloroflexota bacterium
CGATCGTGATCAGGACAGCGAGGTATCTTGGCGTCATGTGCTCATCGTACACGCATCGTTGTCTTGGACATGCATGTGCTGTAGCGGCAGAGCGACCCGTGGCTGGGCATCTACGCTTCAGCCATCAGGGCGTCATCTCTACGGCGAGCATGCTGCTCACGCCTCGATAAGCGATTAGATCGCTCCCTCAGCCCGAAGGTGGGCAATCTCTTCCCTGGCATACCCCAACTCCAGCAGCACCTCATCCGTGTGCTCCCCATGCACCGGCGGAGGCCGGTCGATCCCCGCCGGGGTCTCCGAAAAGGTCCAGGGCGGCCTCACCATTCCGATCTCACCTGCCGTGGGGTGGGCGATCCGCTCAACCATCCGCCGTGCGAGTACCTGCGGGTCAGCAAAGACCTGCTCCACCGTATTAATCGGGCCAGCGGGCAAGCCGGCGTCTAGCAGGAGGTCCGTCCAGTGGCCCACGGACTGGCGGCCAAAGTGCTCCTGGAGGATGGGCAGCAGTGCTTCTCGGTTCGTCACCCGCGCCTGGTTGGTGGCGTATTGGGGGTCGGCCGCCAGTTCCGGCGCCCCCAGCAGTTGGCACAATTTGGCGAATTGTCCATCGTTCCCGACCGCGATCGCCACGAAGCCATTGGCGGCGCGGAAGGTCTGGTAGGGGACGATGTTGGCGTGCGCGTTCCCGTGGCGCGCCGGTTGCTTCCCGGAGTTCAGGTAGTTACTGGCGACATTTACCAGCATCGCCACCCCCGACTCCAACAGCGAGGTATCCACCCTCTGCCCCCTGCCCGTCCGCTCTCGCGCCTGGAGGGCGCCCAGCACCCCCACGGCGCTATAGAGGGCGGTCACCACGTCCACCACCGCGACCCCCAGCTTCATCGGTTCGCCGTCAGGCTCTCCCGTGATGCTCATCAGCCCCACCATGGCCTGGAGGATGAAATCATAGGCCGGGCGGTCCCGGTAGGGTCCATCGGGACCGAAGCCGGAGATCGCCAGACGCACCAGCCGGGGATTCATCCGGGCCAGCACTTCGTCGCCGCGACCCAGCCGTTCCAGGGTGCCCGCCTTGAAGTTCTGGATCAGCACGTCGCTCCGGCGAATCAGGCGGTCAAGCACGGGTAGCGCCTCGGGGTGCTTGAGGTTGAGGGTGATCCCGCGCTTGTTCCGGTTGAGGCCCAGATAATAGGCGCTCTCGCCGCCCACATACGGCGGGCCCCAGGTCCGCGTCTCGTCGCCGCGGATAGGCTCCTCGACCTTCACCACCTCCGCCCCAAGGTCGCCGAGCAGCATGGCGCAGTATGGTCCGGCGAGGACGCGGCTCAGGTCAAGGACGCGCAGCCCGGAAAGGGGGCGCTCGATATGGTCAGCCATTCCCTAGTCCTGGCTGAAGGGCCATCTGGAAATCGATCATGGGAGCGAGATCGAAGAAGGATGTTTTCGCGGTTATATACATCACGACAGTCTACCATCTTGGGGCGATGGAAAGGTGAGATAGCATGCCTTTTCCGTATTCTGTGTATACTGTAGCTACAATAGGGAGGAGGCCAGACAATGATCACGCAAAAGGTCCGCAAGGTTGGTAACTCACTGACCATTACCATCCCGCGCGAGGAAGCCGAGCGCCTGGGCCTGGTCGAGGGCGACATGGTCGCCGCCAGCCTCAACAAGATCCGCATGGAAGTCGAGCTCTCACCCCGCGTGCGGGCCGCGACGGACCACTTCCTGCGTGAATATGGCGATCTCCTGGACTATCTGGCGGATAAATGACCCTCTACATCACGCCTGCCGAGGCGCTCCGCATCCACGCGGAGATCATGGCTCGTGCCTGCGCGGCTTCGGAACTGCTCGATGAAGGCAAGCTGGAGAGCGCGCTGCTTCGGCCCACCAATGCCGCGTACTACGAGGGCGCCGACCTCTTCGCGCAAGCGGCAACCCTGATCGCTGGCATGGCCCTGGCTCATGCCTTCAGCGACGGTAACAAGCGGCTGGCGGCGGCGCTCGGGGTGATCTTCCCCCGCGCGAACGGCGTCGCCTTTACCGGCGACCATATCGAACTCGCCGATGAGGTCTTGCGTATCGTCAATCGTACCGAAGCGCTGCCCGCGGCCACGGAGCGGCTTGCTTCCTGGTTGCGGACCCATAGCGAAACTATCCCGCGCGGCTGAACCTACCCATTCGGCGGCCTTGTCAGGCTTTGAACGCAGGGATCGCCAAGGGGGCTGACGCCGGCCGAAGCGCCCAGTCCTTTCGGCTCGTATCCGTGCTTGCCGCTTGTAATGGCAAGTACCATAATAGGCGTATCGCGTTCGGTTCATGCAGTGACGCGGCGCCCCGGCGGCCGCTGAGAGGAGGTGGTGGCGCTCGCGGGAATCAGAGATCGTTTCTTTGACTGAGGTGTTGCCCGTTAGGAGGGAAATGGCCATGGCGCATTACCTCGTGCAACTTGCCTACACCCAGGAAGCCTGGGCTGGTCAACTCAAGAATCCGCAAAATCGGGTCGATATCGTCCGCCCTCTCCTTGAAAAACTGGGGGCACGCTTCGAGGTCGCCTATCTGGCCTTCGGCAAGTATGACATTGTGTTCATCATGGAGGCGCCCGACAACGTGAGCGCGGCGGCGGTAGGGCTTGCCATCATGGCCGGTGGGGCCGTTAAGACATACCAGACCACGCCGCTGATGACCGTCGACGAAGGCATTCAGGCTATGCGCAAGGGGGCGGACGCGGCATCAATGTACCGCCCGCCCGCGTAGTACCTAGCACAGCTAAACGCAAGTCCGCCATCAGTTGTAGGGGCACCCCTTGTGGGTGCCCCATGCGCATCAAGTTCAGGGAGACGCGGGCAGGGCGAGACGGACAGGAAGGAAGCTCCTCTGGCATGCTAGAGGTCTTATGCAAGGACCAGGCAGGCGGAGGAGCTTCACGATGAGCACGATACCACAGGTGGCGGCGGCGCTGGAGAGCGTGTTGGGAAGCACGGCCGAAGAGTTGGGGCGGCCGAGCGGCTTCGTGCGGCGGGCCCGCCGGCTGAGCGGGGCGAGTTTCGTGCAGACCCTGGTGGTGGGCTGGCTGGGGAAGCCGGAGGCCAGCCTGAGCGAACTGACCCACACCGCCGCCGCATTGGGCTGTCCGATCTCGGCCCAAGGGCTGGCGCAGCGGTTCACCCCGCCCGCGGCGGCCCTGCTCGAAGGGGTGCTGGGGGCGGCGGTGAGCCAGGTGGTGAGCGCCGACCCGGTGGCCCTTCCCCTGCTGGCCCGCTTCACGGGGGTGGTGCTGGGGGACTGCACGGTGGTGGCCCTCCCCGATGCCCTGGCCGGGCGCTGGGCGGGGACGGGGGAGCGGACCGGCCACAACCAAGCGGCGCTCAAGCTCTACGTGCAACTGGACTTGCTGGGCGGTCAGCTGTCTGGTCCCCACCTGCACGCCGGGCGGACCAGCGACCGCACCGCGCTGGCACAGGCGCCCGCCCTGCCCGCCGGCACCTTGAGCATCCGCGATCTGGGCTTCTTCGGCCTGTGCCAGTTGGCGCGGGACGGGCAGGCGGGCCGCTTCTGGCTCAGCCGGCTGCGCGCGGGCACGGTGGTCTGCAGCGCCGCCGGCCCGCGCCAGGATCTCCCGCGCTGGCTGGCGACCCAGCCCGACCGGGTGGACCAGCCGGTGACCTTGGGGGTGGACGAGCGCCTGCCGGCCCGCCTCCTGGCCGTCCGGGTGCCCCCGGCGGTAGCGGCCGAGCGGCGGCGCCAGTTGCACGCCGAGGCTCGCCACAAGGGTCAGACCGTCAGCGCCACTCGCCTGGCCCTGGCCGACTGGACCATCTTGGTCACCAATGTGCCCGCGGCCTTGCTCACCCTGGCCGAGGCGCTGGTCCTCTATCGGGCCCGCTGGCAGATCGAGCGGCTCTTCGCCCTCTGGAAACAGTACGGGCGCCTGGGCCACGCCCGCTCCGCCAACCCCTGGCGCATCCTGTGCGAAATCTATGCCAAACTGCTGGCGCTCCTGGTCCAACATTGGGTCTGCCTGCTCCGCTGCTGGGACTACCCCGAGCGCAGCCTGCTCAAGGCCGCTGCCGCCCTTCGCGCCCATGCCTCCCTCCTCCTCGCCGCCCTGGCCGGCTGCTTGCCCCTGCCTGCCGCCCTCGCCCAGATCACCCGCACGCTCGGCCCCTCCTGCCGCATGTCCCGCCGCCGCGCCGCCCCCCACACCTTTCAGTTCCTCCTCCGCGGCGCCGATGGCCGCTAAAGTTGATGC
>DATBTL010000191.1:0-10791 GCA_036559345.1 Chloroflexota bacterium
ATATCGGCGGCTTGAGCGGAGTACTGCTCGCCAATGTCCCGCCGGGCAAGGCGAACTATCTCCAGCGGGCGGGACGGGCGGGGCGGCGGGCCGATGGCTCCTCGGTTGCCGTGACCTATGCCCGACCTCGTCCCTACGACCAGGCTATCTTTGCCGATCTCGGCGACTATCTGGCCAAACCATTGCGGCGCCCAGTGGTGCTCCTCAAGCGCGAACGGGTGGTCCGCCGCCATTTCCACGCCTTACTGCTCAACAGCTTCTTCCAGGCGATCATGCCGCCCGGCATTCATGTGGGCGCCATGCGTGCCTATGGACTGATGGGAGGCTTTTGCGGGGTTGGTAAGCCGGGGCGCTGGGAAGGGAGGAACGCGGCCAAGCCCGTGCTCACCACACCTGATACGTGGCTCCTCGCCGCATCGCCGCCAACCTGGTGGCATGAGGGCGGCACAGTGCGGGAGAATTTTCTCCACTATCTGGCATCAATTCGTGATGCCGGAGCGGCCGAGGTGCGCCACGCCGCCGGCCGCCTGCTCGCCGGTACGATTTGCGAGGGTGATCTTGCCGTTTGGCCGGCGTTGATCGTCGCCGCCGAACAGTGCTTTACCGAGGAAGTGGGAACCTGGATCACGGACTACGATAACTTGCTTGCCGCATGGGAGGCTACAACGGAACCCTCCCAGGCGAACCAGGCGAACGCCATCCGCTACCAGATCGAAGCCATATGCGAGACTACCGTGATCGAGACGCTTGCCGACCGGCAGTTTTTGCCCCGCTACGGCTTCCCCATCGACCTACAGAAACTGAAGGTGATCAGTAAGGATGACAAGCGCCCCGGAAGATCTCGCGAGGAGGATCAATATCGACTGCAGAGGAGTAGCCTGCTCGCGATCGGGGAATACGTGCCTGGTTCCCAGCTCCTGGCCGGCGGCAAGCTGGTTACTTCCCATGGTTTGCTCAAGCACTGGACCGGCGCGGCGCTGGACAAGGCATTTGGCCTGCGCGGTCAATGTACGACTTGCGTCAACGGCCACTTTTTCTACGACATCTCCAGCAGCCTTACTATGTGTCCCATTTGCAAGGAGGGGCCGAATAGCTCATCGCGAGATTTGCTCTTTCCCAAGCATGGCTTTACCAGCGCAGCCTGGGATCCGCCCAAGTGGAGCACCGACGTGGATCGGGTTGGCCGAGTGCAAACGGCGAGCATCACCTTCACCCAGTCTTCCACCGAGAACGATGCCAACCGTGAGATCTCCAACTTTGCCGGGCTGCCGGGCGTCAGGGCCCGCTACCGCGAGGATGGCGAGATTTTGGTCTACAACAGTGGGGATTATGATAAGGGCTTTGCCATTTGCATCGCCTGCGGCTATGCCGAGAGTGAACGCAAAGTGAGTGACAATGCCGCCGATCTGCCCAGCAGCTTCAAGAGCCACGCGCCTATCTATAGCACCAACATCAAGCTTCGATGCCGCAAGGAGGGCGCGGGCACATTGCGGAACCAAATCCTCGCGGCTCACGAGACCACGGATGTGCTGCTCGTGGATGTTTCCGAGGCAATTGGGGAACAAGCCGACCGAGCAGTCATCACCACCCTGGGATATGCCCTACAACGGGCTGGGGCCGAGATCCTGGAACTGGACTCGCGTGAGATTGCCGTTCTGGCGGTCCCGGCAGGACCGGAAGGGCGATACTGGGGTGTGATGCTCTACGACAACGTGCCCGGAGGCGCCGGACATGTGGCCGAACTCCTGAGCGAGGGTGATCCAGAGGCAGCTCGTGGCTGGCTGGAAACAGCGCGAAAGGTTATGTACGTCAATGAAGAGCACCACGAGCACTGCGAGACCGCGTGCGTGCGCTGCCTCCTGGCCTATGATGCCCAATTCGCCATGTCTGATGGCCTGCTTCAGCGGTGCAAGGCTTTTACTATTCTGGACCAGTTGCTCGCGGGTGGGCCAATTTCTCAACCCGCCGCGTTGCCTCGACCAGCACTGGGGCAGCCGTACGTGCCACGCCTCTCCAATGAGGAGAGGCTACGTCGCGCGGCGCAGCGGCAGTCGGGCAAGCGATGAGCGGATCCGGTAGCATTGGTCGTGGGAGGCTCTAGCAGCATGGTCGCCGAACGTCACCCGCCATGACGGTCGAGGAGTATCTGGCCCTGGAGGAAACCAGCCAGACCAAGCACGAATATATCCATGGCTATGTCTATGCCATGGCCGGAGGTACGCTTGACCACGACACGATTGCCAATAATGGCAGGAACGTACTCTCAAATCATATGGGGGATGGACCTTGCCAGGTTAATGGCCCGGATGCGCGCGTGAGAGCGGATCAGGCGGTCTATTGCTATCCAGATGCCGTGGTACTGTGCGACGAGACGATCGAGGGTCGCGCGCTGGAGGTCACCACGCCGCGGCTGATCGTCGAGGTGCTCTCCGACTCGACCGAGGCCGCCGACCGGGGACACAAGTTTACCGATTACCAAACGCTCCCCACCCTGGACGAGTACCTGCTGGTCGACTCCCGCCGCCGGAGCGTCGAGCGCTTCCAGCGAACCACGGAGGGCCGCTGGACGTATCAGCGGTATTCCGCCGAGGACGCGATCACGGTGGAGTCCGTTGGCCTGACCTGTGCCGTGGCGGCGTTCTATCGGCATACGCGCGTCAAGTAACGCCGCTAGCAGGCGATCCCAATCATTTCAACATGCCCCCAACGGCACTGCCGGTGCCAGGGCGTGCCGATCTCCGTTATGCTACCGGCTGGGCCTGATCTACCGCTTGCCCTGGATCGAATGTATGCCGCCCTGGCTGGAGGTTGGTCGTGCGCGTGTCTCCCGATAGGTCACGGGCAATCAGTGTAGGCGGTCCGGTGTCGGGCACGGCGCTTGGGCCAACGCTGATCCATGAACATATCTTCATCGATCTCGATGTGTGGCTGACGCCGCCGCTCACCGATGAGGCGCGGCGCCAGGCCGAACAGCCGGTTGGGCCGGAAATCGCCGCGCCGCTTCGACACGATCCGTTCAGCGTGCGTGATAACCTGCACCTCGACGACGATGATCTGGCCCGTGACGAGCTTTCCCTCTTCGCCGCGGCCGGTGGCCGCACGGTGGTGGATCTCACGTTGCCCGACATTGGCCGTGATCCGGCACGCCTGCGCCGTATCGCGGCGCGCACCGGTCTCACGATCGTCATGGGCTGCGGCCACTACATCGACGGCGCTCATCCGCCTTCGCTGGCCGGTGAGGACGTGGAGATGATTGCCCTGCGCCTGCTTACCGATTTGCGCCAGGGCGTGCCGGTTACGGAGGGGCCGCCAGTGCGCGCCGGGGTGATCGGGGAGATCGGCACCTCGGACCCCATTACGGCGCGAGAGCAGCGGGTGCTGGAGGCCGCGTCGCTCGCGCAGCATCAGACCGGCGCGCCGCTGTTTATCCACCTGGATCCCTGGGGACGCGCCGGACACCAGGCGCTGGATATCGCGGAGAAGGCGGGGGCCGATCTCCAACGGGTTGTCCTCTGCCATCTCGACCCTTCGCTGCCCGATACCGCGTATCACCGCTCGCTGGCCGAGCGGGGCGCCACCATCTGCTACGATATCTGGGGCGACGAAGCCGACTATGGCGGCAAGGGTATGCCGACCGACGCTCAGCGCATCGACGCCCTGGAAACAGCCATCCATGAGGGATGGATCGATCGGGTGGGGGTGGCGCAGGATGTCTGCACCAAGACCCAACTCCGCCGTCACGGCGGCGCGGGTTACGCGCACCTGCTCACCCGCATCGCCCCGGAACTGGCACGGCGCGGCCATGGACCCGAACTGATCCGTTTGTTGTTGGAAGAGACTCCCCGGCGCCTCCTGGCCTGGGCCTGAGAAAGGACAGCGCGATGCGCGTCTACGACTCCGCCACGATGACCACGGAGGAGCGCCGCGTGATCCTCGGCCGCTCCACCGCGTCTATCTTCAAAGCCGAGAATCTGGACAGCGTGCGCGCGATCTACGACCGCGTGCGGCGTGACGGTGACGCCGCGCTGGTGGAGGCGCTGGAACGCTACGATGGGGTCACTCTCCGCGCGGAGGAGATCCGGGTGACGGAAGAGGAGATCGCGGCGGCGGTTCGCCAGGTGCCGGAGTCGGTACAGACTGCCGTAACGGCCTCCATCGCGGCGGTCCGGCGCTACAACGAGCGGTTGCTGGAGGGCAGTTCGTGGCTGGAAACTTTCGCGCCCGGCGTGGTCCTGGGTGAGAAGAGCACGCCGATCGATCGGGTCGGACTCTACGTGCCCTGTGGAAAAGGCTCATTCCCCTCGGTGCTGGTACAGATCGCCACGCCTGCCGTGGTCGCCGGCGTGGCGGAGATCGCCGTGGTCCTGCCGCCGGTGAAGGGGCGGGGAAAGGCAGTCGATCCAGCCGTACTGGTGGTGGCCGCGCAACTCGGTCTGACCGAGATCTACCGCGCCAACGGGCCGGCCGGCGTCGCCGCCCTGGCAATCGGCACCGCGACGATCCGGCGCGTGCGGAAGATCGCCGGTCCCGGCTCGCAGGCGGTCACCGCCGCCCAGATCCTGGCCCAGCTCGAAGGCGTGGAGGTCTCGCTGCTCTTCGGGCCCTCCGAGAGCCTGATCCTGGCGGACGACAGTGCCGATCCGCGGATCCTGGCGGCGGATTATCTGAACGAGGCCGAGCATGGCCCTGATTCCGCCTCCCTCCTGGTCACGCCGTCTCGTGACCTCGTCGATGCCGTGGCGCGCGAGGTGCGAACGCAGCTTGCCGCGTTGCCGGAGTGGCGGCGCGCCTTCGCCGAGGCCGCCATCAGCACCTACGGTGGGGCGATCGTCGTGCGCGACCTGGAGGAGGGTATTGCCTTCGCCAATGAGTACGCGGCGGAGCACATGCAGGTGGCTACCCGCGACCCCCTGTTCGTGCTGGGCAAGCTGGAGAACGCCGGCGAGATCCTGCTGGGTCAGGAGACGCCCATCAGCGCCGCCAATTTCGCGATTGGTGTACCGGCGACCCTGCCGACCGGCGGCTTTGCCCACGTGAGTTCGGGAGTCACCGCCCACAGCTTCCGCAAGCGCGGCTCGATTGCCTACCTGAGCCGCGAGGGTCTGTCACCGATGGCTCAGACGGTGATCGCGCTGGCCGAGCATGAAGGCTTTCCCCAGCACGCGGCAGCCATGCGCATCCGTGGTCTCGGCGTGAACGAGCACTGAGAGGAAGCGTGTATCATATCGGCGGGCCTTGTATCATCCTGAGTTCTTGAAGGAGACAGCGAATGACGCGGCGACCAGTATTCTTCCGCGGCATGCGGACAGTGGCGATGGCCCTGGTGGTGACCAGCCTGCCGGCGGGCGGAGCCGGCGGCCTTGGACGGGTCTCGGCTCGGCCGGCCGCGTTGCCCTCGCTCAAGATGGGCACGGAGCCCTGGATCGGCTATGGCCCCTGGTGGATCGCGCAGGCGAAGGGCTTCTTCAAAAAAGAGGGGCTCGATGTCCAGATCATCACCTTTCAGCAGGATGCCGATCTGAACGCGGCGCTCGCCTCGGGCAACACGCAGGTCGCCAACATCGCCACCCACACCTCGATCAAGCTGATCCTCAATAACCATCTGCCGATCACCCCCGTGCTGCTTCTGGATGATTCCGAGGGCGCCGATGCGATGCTCGGTAGCGCCTCGATCAAAACGCTCAACGATCTGCGCGGCAAGACGGTCGCCTACGAGTTCGGGACCACCAGCGATCTCCTCTTCCACTATGCGCTCCTGCATGCGCATATTCCCGTGAGCGCCGTGAAATCCCAGAACATTCCCGCCGCGGACGCGGCCACGGCCCTGGTGGCTGGGCGGGTCGATGCCGCCGTAACCTACGAGCCGTACATCAGCTCGGTGGCCGGAAAGGGGAAGGGCATCCATGTGTTGTATAGCAGCAAGGTCGCGCCCGGCCTGATCGGGGACTTCATGGTGGCCAACAATAGCCTGATCAAGAATCACCCCGAGGAAGTACGGGCGCTGCTGCGGGCCTGGAACGATTCGATGACCTATTGGGCGCGGAACTACGCCGACGGCGTGGCGATCATGGCCAAGGGCGTGGGCAGCTCGCCGTCCGACCTCAAGACAACGCTGGCCGGCGCCGTGATCTACACCGTTGCCCAGAACAAGAGCCTGGCCAAGGGCCTGATCCAGAAACGCTATCGGATGGTCAACGAGGTGCTGCGCTCTACTGGGGTGGTGAAGAGCACACTCAACCCGGCGACCACGCTCAACTTCTCCTTCCTGCCGTAGAGGGAGTGATGCGCCGGCTTTTCCGTATCCGTGAAGACATTCCGCGGCCGATCTATCTGGCGGTAGCCACGTTTTCGTTGCTGCTGATCCTGGTGATCTGGATCGGGCTCAGCTATGCCCGTCTGGTGGATCCCCTCTTTCTCCCGACGCCCGGCGACGTGCTGGGCAAGGCCGGCAACGAGATCGGCGACGGCACGCTCTGGTCCGATATGGGCGCCAGCGTGTACCGCATCGGCCTTGGCTTCTTGATCTCTACCCTCTTCGCCATCCCGGTCGGGGTGATCATGGGCAGCTACAAGATCGGGGAGAGCTTCTTCGAGCCGCCGATCGATTTGATCCGCTACATGCCCGCGGTGGCCTTCGTGCCGTTGGCGATCCTATGGGTCGGCACCGGCGACACGGAAAAGCTGTTGATCCTGTTTATCGGCACGTTCTTTCAGGAAGTATTGCTGATCATGGACAACGTGAAGGCGGTGCCGCGGACCCTGATCAACGTGGCCTACACCTTCGGGCTGCGGCAGTGGGAGGTGCTCCTGCGCGTGATCGTGCCCGCGTCGCTGCCGGGCATCGTCGATACCTTGCGAATCACCATGGGCTGGGCCTGGACCTACCTGGTGGTGGCCGAGCTGGTGGCGGCGGAGTCGGGCCTGGGGTTCCGCATCATGCAAGCCGAGCGGTATCTCGACACCGCGACAATGATCCTTGGCGTGCTGGTGATCGGCCTGCTTGGCTTGATCATCGACTTTATTTTCAAGATCATCTATGCGCGGTGCTTCCCGTACATGCGGACGCAGAACGGATGAGTGACGCGAACAAGCTGTGCGCCAGCGGCGTACGCAAGACCTTTGGCGGCGGCAAGAGCGCGGTCGTGGCAGTGGAAGACGTGACCATGGCGGTAGCCGAGAACGAGTTCATCAGCATCGTCGGTACCTCCGGCTGCGGCAAGTCCACCTTCCTCAATATGGTGGCCGGGCTCATCGAGCCGTCTGGCGGGACGCTCACCATCGATGGGCGCCCAATCACGGGGCCGGGACTGGATCGCGGCATGGTGTTCCAGAGCTACACCCTGTTCCCCTGGCAAACCGTGCTGAGGAACGTGGTCTTCGGCCTCAGCAAAAAGGGATTCGCGCGGAAAGAGCGTCTGGAGATCGCCCACCGCCATATCGCGATGGTCGGTCTCACCGGCTTCGAGAACGCCTACCCATCGCAGCTCTCGGGCGGCATGCAGCAACGCGTGGCGATCGCCCGTGCCCTGGCCTACAACCCCTCGATCCTGCTGATGGACGAGCCGTTCGGCGCCCTCGACGCGCAGACCCGCGGCCTGATGCAGGAGTTGCTGTTGCGCGTGTGGGAGGAGCACCGGGTCACCGTGCTGTTCATCACCCACGATGTCGACGAAGCGATCTTCCTTTCCGATCGCATCTATGTGATGACGGCGCGGCCGGGCCGGATGAAGGCGGAGATCCCGGTTACCCTGCCGCGGCCCCGGCACTACGATGTGCAGACCAGCCCGCCGTTCATCGCTCTTAAGCGCCAGGTGATGGACCTGATCCGCGAGGAGAGCATGCGTAGCATCGCCCACGCGGAGCGGCTCGGTAACCTGGCGTGAGACAATCATACACGTGGCATGCCCTGAGCCCTCGAGTGGGCTGGAAATAGCCTCCGTTGGAAATCGGGCGCATGGCCGGCTTAGGTAGAGAAGAGGAGCACTGATGAACGATGAGACGGCCGCTCAGTTTGGCGTCCAGGTTAGCGTTGACGGCTCCGGCTGCGTACGGGTGCGGCGAGAGACGCGTGAGTCGCTGACCGAGGTGGTGCTTGATGGTGGAGCACGCCGGGAGGGCGCGATCGATACCGGTCTTGCCTTCTTCGACCACATGTTGGAGACCATCGCCTGGAACGCCTGCCTCAACCTGGACATTCACTTCAGCCATAAACGCTACCGGCTCACCCATGTGATCACCGAGGACATCGGCCTCACCGTTGGCCATGGCCTGGCGCGCCTGGCGCGGGAGCGCCTGCCGGGCGGGATCAACGGCGCGGGCTCCGGTACCATGGCCATCGACGAGGCGATCGCCCTGGCGCTGATCAGCTTCGAGGGGCGCGCGAATACCTTCTATGATCTCGGCACCCCCGCCGCGGGCCTGGAGCGGGTCGAGGATATGTTATCCGCCGATCTCTATGCCTTCTTTGACGGATTGGCCCAGGGCGCGCGGGCCACCATCCATCTGCGCTCTCTCCAGGCCAAAGATCCCCACCACCTCTGGGAGAGCGTCTTCCGCGCCTTTGGCGTGGCTCTGCGGATGGCACTGGCCCAAAACGAATGGCGGGCCGGATTGACCGCCGGCATCAAGGGTACCCTGGACTGATGGCCTTGGGACGGTTCGTTGGACGCACGGCGCTGATCGCGGGCGGCAGCAGCGGCATCGGCCTGGCAACCGCCGCGCGTCTGCTGGGGGAGGGCGCGCGCGTGGTGATCAACGGGCGTGACGCCGAACGGATCGACGCGGCGCTCAACCGGCTCGATGGGCTGGGGGCGGTGAGCGGCATTGCCGCCGACCTCAGCGATGAGACCGACGTTGAACGCCTGGTGGCCCAGGCACGGGAGCGGTTGGGCCGCATCGACGTGCTGGTCAACAGCGCCGGCATCGACGGGGCGGGTGCCGCGGTCCTTGATCTCACGGCGGTGGGTTGGCGCCGGGTGCTTGAGGTCAACCTGACTGGACCGTTCCTCCTGGCGCGCGCGGTAGCGCGTGTGATGGTCGGAACCGGGGGCGCCATCGTCAACGTCGCCTCGCTTAATGGCCTGGCCGCGGAGCCGCGGTTCGCCGACTATAACAGCGCCAAGGGAGGACTAATACTCTTAACCAGGTCACTGGCCGTTGACCTGGTGGATGAGCGGATCCGCGTCAATGCCGTCTGTCCCGGCTACATCCTCACTCCCATGACCGAGCACTACGCGGCGGACCCCCAGACGGGCGCCGCGATCCGTGAGGCTATTCCCATGCGCCGGTTTGGCGACCCAGCCGAGGTGGCCGCCGCGATCGCCTTCCTGGCCTCCTCTGACGCCTCCTACATCACCGGCGCGACCCTTGTGGTGGATGGCGGCCGCCTGGCCCGCCAGTAGGGAGACCGCGTGGGGCACCGTACGACCATCGGGGAAGGATCCCGGTATAGTTAGGACGAGTTCACCGTTAGCGCCGGAGGCGGAATCTTTATGTATGCCCTCACCCGCGAGGTCAGCCCCTCGATCACGGAGTGCGCCCTCACCTTCCATCAGCGGCAACCAATCGACCTCGATCGGGCCCGAGCCCAGCACCGGGCATACGGCGACTGCTTGCGCCGCCACGGATTCACCGTGCTGACCGCCCCACCGGCGCCGGATCTGCCGGACGCCGTATTCGTCGAGGATGCCGCCGTGGTGGTGGAGGAGTTGGCGGTGCTCACGGCCCCCGCGCTTCCCGCGCGGCGGGCCGAAGTGCCGTCCATGGCGGAGGTGCTGGCCCCCTATCGGACCCTGGGACGCATCAATGGGGCCGCTACCCTGGAAGGCGGCGACGTGCTCCGCATGGGGCGCACTCTGTTCGTGGGCCGCACCCAGCGGACCAACCAGGAGGGCATCGACCAATTGGCGGCTCTCCTGCGTCCTCACGGCTATTCGGTGGTCGCCGTGGAGGTGACGGGCTGCCTCCATCTGAAGTCCGCCTGCTCCGCCATTGGACCGGAGACGATCCTTGCCAATCGGTCCTGGTTCGATCCGCTCCCGCTCGCCGCTTACCAGATCATCGAGATTGCCGACGACGAGCCGGGGGCCGCGAATGCGCTCTTGCTGGGGGAGACCGTGATCCTCCCGACCTCCTTTCCCCGCACCCGCGCCCTCCTGGAAGAACGCGGCTTCACCGTGGAGTCGCTGGATGTGTCGGAGTTGCAGAAGGCCGAGGCGGCGCTGACCTGTTGCAGCGTGCTTTTTTGATCTAGCATCGCGCTCCTTTCCCTTCTTGCCCTGGCCCCGCGTGGTACACTCCGGCCAGCACTCCGCGCGCTCATGAGGCGATTCGCCACCAGAAGGGCTACGCGCATGCCGGATCTTGGCGGACGTGAATTCGAATACATCGTGATCGGCCTGGGCGGGCTGGGCAGCGGAGCCGCCTACTGGCTGGCCCGCCGTGCCGGAGCGGAGGTGCTGGGGATCGAGCAGTTCGAGTTGGGGCACGACAAAGGCGCCTCCGAGGATCACTCGCGGATTATTCGCCTCTCCTACCACACTCCTACCTATGTCGAACTTGCCCACCACGCCTATGATGCCTGGGATACCCTGGCCGAGGAGACGGGCGAGCCCGTGGTGCTGGTCACCGGTGGGTTGGACCTCTTCCCGTCGAACGCCGCCATCTCTCTGGCGGACTATGCGGACAGCATGGCCGCCCATGCTGTCCCCTTCGACACGCTCGACGCGGGTGATATCATGGACCGCTGGCCGCAATTCCAGCTTGAGGCTGGCACCATGGGGCTCTATCAGG
>DATBTL010000192.1:0-6970 GCA_036559345.1 Chloroflexota bacterium
TATGGAAGCGATGATCCACGCCAAGACCATGACTATCGACGGTGAGTGGTCCACGGTTGGGACCGCCAACCTGGACCGTCTGAGCCAGATTGGCAACTACGAAATTAATCTGGAGGTGTATGACCGAGCCTTCGCCGCCCAGATGGAGCGTCTCTTCGATCTCGACCGATCCAACGCGGTCGAATTGACCGCCGGCGGCTGGGGGGCGCGTCCTTTCTACGCCAAGATTGGCGAGGTGGTGTTGGCGCCCCTGCGGCCCCTGTTTTAACCCTGAGACACGGAGAACCATGATGACCAGCCCCACACAACCACCAAGCGCGTCCATCCATCCCGCCACCACGGTGGGTCTGCTATCCCTCACGGTGAGCGACCTCGCGCGTTCGCTCGCCTTCTACACCCGTGCCCTCGGCTTTGAAGTCTTGAAGAGCGAGTCCTCGGCGGCTACTCTTGGGGCGGCCGGGACGCCCTTGTTGCTCCTCGCCGAACATCCGGGCGCGCGCGAGTGGCCCCGCGATCGCCACGGCTACACTGGGTTATACCACTTCGCCATCCTGCTCCCCACGCGGTTGGATCTCGGGCGCTGGCTCCGCCACTGGCTTGCCCTGGGCTACTCGCCTCCGGGTCAGGGCGATCACCTGGTGAGTGAAGCCTTCTATCTCTCGGACCCCGATGGGAACGGGATCGAGGTGTACCGCGACCGCCCGCGCGACGAATGGCAGTGGTCGGGAGGGCAGGTAAAGATGGCGGCCGATCCGGTCGACACCCGAAGTATGCTGGCCGAGGCGGAGCGGGCCGGCGAACCCTGGAAGGGCCTGCCGGCCGGCACGCGGCTCGGACATATGCACCTGCAGATCGGGGACATCGCGCGCGCGGAGGCGTTCTATCATGATGTTCTCGGATTTGACATCGTGGCGCGCATGCCGACTGCTCTCTTCATCTCGGCCGGCGGCTATCACCATCATATCGGCATGAACACCTGGCATAGCCAGGGTTCGGCTCCGGCCCCGCATGGCACGGCAGGCTTACGGTTTTTCACTATCGACTTCCCCACCGAGGAGGCGCGGGAAGAAGTGGTCGCCCGCCTCTCGGCGGCTGGTATTCCTTTCACCCGCATGGACCCGGTCGTGGTCACCCACGATCCCTGGCGGAACACACTCCTCCTTCAGGTTGGCTCGGCCGCTCATCACGGCGCGGCGGACATGCTCTCCGGCGCCTTTCATGGAGCCGAAACCTAGGGGGGCACCGCCCCGACACTTCCGTCTCGGTGTACGAGTCTTTTGCAGTGTTCACATCCCACTGGGTAGACTGTAGGGCGTATGGTACGCCCGTTCCAGGTTGGGACGTGAGGCGGCCTTTCCCATCCGGCCTCCGGCCGCGGCCCGCGGCAGGCAATCCACGAAGGAGTGACCATGACTGACTCCCATTCCCAGGGGAGCCCGTTTCCCACCCATACCCTGGCTAATGGTCTCCGGATCGTCGCCCAACCGATGGGCGGCGTGGAATCGTTGGCTCTTGGTTTTTGTGTGGCAACCGGGGCCCGTGATGAGGAGGAACACGAAGCGGGGGCCAGCCATTTTATCGATGGGCTTGCCTTTCAGGGCACGGCGATCCGTGATACGCGCGCCCTGACCGAGGCATTCGAGGATCTGGGCGCCCGTCGGGACGCCAGCGCCGGCACGGAACTTTTCTGGTACGCGGCGCAGGCCCTGGGACGCCATATGGATGTCCTGGTGCCGTTGATGGCCGAAGTGGTACGGCGTCCGAGGTTTGATCCCGAGGAGGCGGAAAAGGTACGCGACCGCCAGCTGCAAGAGATCGCCGCCCTGGAGGATGAGCCCGCCCAAAAGGTGCTCGATCTCCTGCAGCGCGAGTACTTTCATGGCCATCCCTACGGGCGTAGCGTCCTTGGCACCCCGGCCAGCGTCCGCGCCCTGCAACCCGCTGATTTACGCGCCTTTTGGACCCGCACCCAACTGCCTAACAATACGATCGTGGCCGCCGCCGGGAAGCTGGATTTCGACCGCTTGGTTACCGCCGTGGAAGCGGCCTGCGGCGACTGGGAGCCGGGCGGGCTGCTGCCGCTCCCTGAGGCGCCGGCCACGAAGCCGCGGGTTTCGGTGGTGGTGCGGGAGAGCAACCAGCAACATATCGGGATCGGGGTGGCCGGTGTCCCCGTGGGTCATCCCGACTACTACGCGGTGGCCTTGTTGGCTACCATCCTTGGCGGCAGCATGAACTCCAGGCTGTTTACCGAGGTGCGGGAGAAGCGGGGGCTGGCCTACGGGGTTGGCGCCGCCTCGGCCTCGATGCGCGACGCGGGGATGATTCGTATTTACGCCGGTACGGTCCCGGCCAAAGCCCATGAGACGGTGGCCGTGACCCTGGACGAGTTGCGGAAGCTGGAGAGCGGCGGGGTGTCCGACGGTGAGCTGTCGCGGGCCAAGACGGTGATCAAGAGCCGAGTGGTCATGGGCGGGGAAAACACGCGGGTGCGCCGAAACGTGATCGCCTCCAGCCTCTGGTATGAAAACAAAGTGCGCACGCTGGACGAGATACGGGCCCTGATTGACGCGGTGACCGCGCCCCAAATCCAGGAGGCCGCGGTTCGCCTCCAAATCGGCAGTCGTTACACTCTAACCGCTATTGGCCCCCGAAGTGCCGAGGAGTTGCTGGGCAATGAGCAGTAATCCCATGACCGCGAACCCCCCGAAGGGTGCCGAGTTGAACGGCTTCCACCAGCACCGATTGGCCAACGGCCTGCAACTCCTGGGCCAATACATGCCGGATGTGCAGAGCGCTTCCGCCTGCTTCTATGTCCTGACTGGCGGCCGCGATGAGGAGGCGGCGGTGAGCGGAGTCTCCCACTTCCTCGAACATATGACCTTCAAGGGCACGGCCACCCGCGGCTACGAGGATATCAATCGCGAGTTCGAGGAGATGGGCGCCGACAACAACGCCGGCACCGGGCACGAGTTCACCTACTTCCATGCCAAGGTGCTACGAGAAGCCATCCCGGAACTTCTCGATTTGCTGGCCGATATGATGCGGCCCAAACTGGACGCGGCCGACTTCGCCCAGGAACGGGATGTCATCCTGGAAGAGATCGCCCGCTACGAGGATATGCCCAACGCCAAGCTGTCCAATTATCTGATGGAGCATTACTTTTCGCCCAGTGGGCTGGCCCGACCGGTTCTCGGCACCACCGAGACCATAGGCGCCATGACCGTGGAGCAGATGCGCGAGTACTGGCAGCGGCGGTACGGGGTCAATAACATGATCTTCGCCATCGCGGGGAATTACGAGTGGGACGCGGTGAAGGCCCAGATCGAGCGTCTTTGCGGTGGCTGGCATGGGGGAGAGACTGGACGGCAACCGATCTCGGTTAACCCGCCCAGTGCCCTGCATGTGTACGAGCGCCCGGATCTGCAACAGCAATTGCTGGAGATCGGGTTCCCTGGGGTGGCGCAGAACGACCCGGATCGTTACGCGGCCGAGGTGTTGGGGACC
Organism: Chloroflexota bacterium; assembly: GCA_036559345.1. Lineage (GTDB taxonomy): Bacteria > Chloroflexota > UBA5177 > JANWHV01 > JANWHV01 > JANWHV01. The sequence continues at coordinate 3,508 of DATBTL010000192.1, forward strand.
ATCCTCGGCGATAGTTCCGGCTCGCGGCTCTATTGGGAGGTACAAGAGGCGGGCCTGGCGGAGGGGATCGGGGGGGACTATCTGGCCATGGACGGGGTTGGGCTCCTCTATGTCTCGGCCAGCCTCCAACCGGCCAAGACGCAACGGGCCCTGGAAGCAATCGGTGAATCCGTTCGAAAGTTACAGCAAGGGCCGATCGGCGAGGATGAGCTGCGGCGGGCCAAAACCAAGCTGGTGAGCCGCTTGGTGATGAGCGGCGAAAGCACGAACTCACGCATGCTCAGCCTGTGCGGCTCCTGGGTTGCCCTGGGCCGTCTGGAGACGCTCGCCGAGGAAGCGGCGCTCATCGACGCGGTTACGCTGGAAGACCTCTATCGGCTCCGTGAGCGCGTGCCCCTGGACGGACACCAAGTAGCCGTAACCATGGGACCGGTAGCCGAGGCACGACTGCGGTAAGGATTGCCAGTCGAGTGGGAACATTGTGACGAGTGAGCGTGAAATCACCGATCGATTTTATCAGCCAGAGTCCAGCCCAGACCGCGCTCGCGGGTGAGCATCTTGGCGCCGCGTGCCAGGGCGGCGAGGTGGTGTGGCTCTCGGGCGATTTGGGGGCCGGGAAGACCGTACTGGCTCAGGGCATGGCCCGCGGCCTGGGCGTTACGGCGGAGGTGAACAGTCCGACCTTTACCGTGCTTAAGGAATACGCTGGCCGCCTGGACTTCAATCATTTCGACTTCTACCGTCTGGAAGGCCAGGCGCGCGATCCGTGGGCGGAATTCTCCGACTACCGGCGCCCGGACGCGGTATGCGTGGTGGAGTGGGGCGAGTATGGGCGCGACTTCCTGGGGGAAAGCTACTTAAAGGTCTCGATTCGCCTGATCAGCGCCACCAAGCGTTCAATTCAGCTCATGGCCAGGGGCGCCGCCTATGACGAACTGCTGCGCCGCTTCCAGGCGCTGGCTTTCCGCGCATGACCAACGAACGGCTGTCCCCCGAACCGGAACCGGTGCCGATCACTCTACCAGGACCTTCCTGGAGCGGGGTCAATGCTGTCTGCATCGATAGCGCTACCGAGATGGCGTCGCTGGCGTTGGTCCGCGATGGCGTGGTGGTGGCCGAGCAGACCTGGCTGGCGGGGACGCGGCACTCCCGCCTGCTGGCCGCGACGCTCCGCCGCCTGGCCGAGCAGTGTTCTTACGCGCTGCGCGATACCCGGATGGTCTGCGTCTGCACCGGCCCTGGATCGTTTAACGGCATTCGGGCTGGGATGGCGACCGCGATTGGTCTGGCCACCGGCCTGGACGTCCCCGTGTATGGAGTCGGCGCCCTGGATCTGCTGGCCTTTCCCCACGCGGAGCGGGCGCCGCATCAGCGGCCAGTCCTCCCCGCCGGGCAAGGGGCCTATTATTCAGCCCTCTTCGGCAGCCGGGGAGGCCGCTGGCGCCGGCTGACCCCGTATACGGTAGCTCCGCTGGCGACCCTGGCCGCCGAATCACCGGCCAAGTGCTTGTGGTGCGGCCCCATGGATAATGCGGCATGTGAGGAGTTGTCCATGCTGCTGGGAGGGGCCAAACGGGTGGCCGCCCCCGCGCATAGCCTCCGGCGGGCCTCCTTCATGGTCACGCTCGCCCTGGCCGCTGGCGAAGCCGGCGCCTCGGGAAGCAGTGCCGATCTGGTGCCTCTCTATGTGCGGAGGCCAGCGATCACCACGCCGCGCGTCGCCGCGATGGCCGGCGCGTAGGCCGGGCCGCCGCCATGCCTTTCGTGGTTGACCGCATGTCATTTGGGGATGTATCCGAGGTGATGGCAATCGAGAAGGACTCGTTTACAACCCCCTGGCCCAGCAATGCCTACAAGAAGGAGTTGGGCGAGAACGTCAACGCCCATTACCTGGTGCTGCGGCTCGCTTCGTCCGAGCATCCAGATCGGCCGCTCTACCCTCCCGTCCAGCCCGAGCGGCGCGGATTCCTGGGCGGCTTCCTTTTGCCCCTATCCCGGACTCGCCCGGTTCTCCCCGCGCCGCCCGATGTTCAGACCATGGCCGGCTATGCCGGACTCTGGCTCGTGATCGACGAGGCCCATGTCACCACGATCGCGGTGCGGCCAGAATATCGCGGGAAGGGTCTTGGTGAACTGCTGCTGGTAGCCCTGACCGAGATTGCCCTGGACATCAACGCCCGCTGGCTCACCCTGGAGGTGCGGGTGTCCAACACCACCGCTCAAGCCCTGTATAGGAAATACGGCTTTAAGCCGGCGGGTGTCCGGCCAAAATACTACAGCGACAACCGCGAGGATGCCCTGATCATGTGGACCGACGAGATTCACTCCTCCGCCTTCCAGGACCGTTTCACGGCCCTTCGCGCCGATCTGAGGGAACGACTCATCCAGGCCGGCGACCTGGCGCCGTTCGCCGAGAGCCTAGCCCCCCCAGGTCGACGGCGATGAATATCCTCGGCATCGACACCTCGTGCGATGACACGGCGGCGGCCGTGGTCCGCGATGGCCGGCTGATCCTGGCCAGCATCATCCGCTCTCAGCTTCGGACCCATGCCCAGTACGGCGGCGTGGTTCCGGAAGTGGCCAGCCGGGCGCATCTGGGCGATATCGCCTCGGTGGTGGAGGAAGCGCTCACGGCGGCCGGGCTTGGACTGGCCGACCTGGACGCCATCGGGGTCACTCGGGGTCCTGGCTTGAGCGGGGCGCTTATGGTGGGGGTGAGCTTCGCCAAGGGGTTGGCCATGGCGCGTGACCTACCGCTGCTCCCGGTAAATCACCTGGAGGGACACATCTACTCCAACTGGCTGATTCCCCAGGGCACGGACGATCAGCCCGAGCCGCGCTTCCCCGTCTTGGTCCTGATCGTCTCTGGAGGGCACACCGAACTGCTGCTGATGCGCGAGCATTGCCGGTACGAGCGGCTCGGCGGCACTCGCGATGACGCGGCGGGCGAGGCATTCGACAAGGTTGGCCGCCGGCTCGGTCTGGGCTTCCCCGGCGGCCCGGCCATACAGCGAACCGCCGAAGGGTTCGCGGGGGACTTACCGCGTCTGCCGCGGGCCTGGCTGCGCGGCACCTATGATTTCAGCTTTAGTGGCCTCAAGACGGCGGTCTGGCAACTCTTGCAGGAGCAAGGTGGGCTGGAGAACGCGGACATCACCGGGATCGCCGCCTCGTTTCAAGACAGCGTGGTGGATGTGCTGGCGACCAAAGTGCTGGCCGCCGCCCAGGAGTTTGGGGCCGCCACCGTGGCGATCTGCGGCGGGGTAGCGGCGAACGCGGCGTTGCGGACGCGGGTGATGAGCGATTTGCTGGTCCCGGTCTACGTGCCGCCGCTCGCGCTATGCATGGACAACGGGGCGATGATCGCCGCCGCCGCCTACTACCGGTGGCAACATCCGGAGGAAGCGGCCGACGACGCGGACCCGCTGCTGGCCGAGGTGGAACCGGGGTTGGCGCTGGAGGC
>DATBTL010000193.1:0-4631 GCA_036559345.1 Chloroflexota bacterium
CCGCCGCCCAGAGAAAGCGGGGCGGTTCCCAGGGCGAGAGGCGCATCCCGCGGTTGACCAAGCTTTCCCCATCAAACCACTCGCTGAATTGGCCCGGTACCGTGTTATTGGTGCGCGGATCGGCCGCATAATGGGCAAAGCTGGCCGCCAGCGCCCGCACCAGGAGGGCTGGGTGATAGCGGGCCGCCCCAAAGGCATACCACCAGGTGAGGCCAGGCCAGACGCCGCCGATCAAGCCCACGTTGCGGGCCGGATTGTAGCGGGGGTCCGCCGTGGAGGCCGTACGCAATCCGGCAGGCGTCCAAAAGTCCGGGTGGTTGAGTCGGCTGATGATCCGGAACCCGACGTCCTCGGGACAGGCTCGGAAGATGACCGGGAAAATCTGATCGCCGGTCACCTCGGTATGCGTGATCCCGTCTGCGTCAATGTTGAGATAGTAGAGTCCGTTCCGGGGGTTGATCAGGTAGGCATCCATCGCTTCCCGCAGGTGCGCGGCCCCGATTGAGAATACCTGCCGCTCCGCTTCGGGCTGGCCCAGGTTCTCGGCTAGATGGGCGGCCGCCCGCAAAGCTCCCACGCACTCGGCGTTGATCTCGGTCACCGCTCCATTGAGGGTATAGCCGGGAATCACGTTCCTCCAGCCGGCGATGGCCCAGACGTTTCCGCGTGGATCCCTGGCCGAGCACGAAATCAAGCCACGATCGTCTTTCTGGGCCAGGATGTAACGGGCCGCCGCGGCCACCGCTCCGTAGATCTCGCCGAGCCAGGCGAGATCGCCGGTAGACCGGAAGTGATGGTTAACCGCCAGGACGAAGAGTGGGGTATCGTCGTTGATATTCAGTCCATAGTCGTCCACCAGATTGGTCACGGCATTGTAAAACTCGGGAATGCGCCCATCAGGGTATTGGCGGGCGGCGAAGGCGTTGAGCAGCGCCCGAGAAAAGTCAGGCAGCAGATGATCGTTGCCGTACACGTACCAGGCGGCATCGCGGCCCACCACGGCGCTCGATACCCCCGGCTCATTGGTGAAGGCGGGGCCTTGAGGGTAGCGCGCCATGACCCTGAGCATATTCACCTTGCTCCAGAGGACTCCCACGTTGATCGTCTGATCGGGGCAAAGGACCTGGGAGACGCTGGTTATCCTGGTAAGGTAGGCAATGGTATCGGCCAGGACGGTCAGGTTGTCTCGCGCCTCTCTATATAGGGCCAGAGCGGTGGCCTCTCCCTCAGCCGAGAAGGCGAGGACGAAGGCCATTGAGCGGGAGGCACCCGGGGCCAGGACCACCTCGGTCTCGATGGCGCTCAAGATATCGCCCTCGGCGCTGGTCTCGTTCGTGAGATTGGCCATGTGCAACACGTCGAAAACACAGCCAAAGTCATGCGTGGTCTGAAATGCGGTTACCTTGTCGGTGCAACCAAAGACTCTCACGGCCTCCGGTCGGCTTCGGTTGGCCACGACGAGCGCCTGGCCATCCTCCTCGTAGCGTCCTGCCAGGTCGGCTCCCAGGGTGCCGACGAGGTGGGCAAAGGCACGGACGCGAAGAGAGCGTACATCCGCGCTGCCGTTCTGGAGTTCCACCTGGTAGTAGGCGACCGCGGGGTCATCCCCAGTGTGAAATGGGACAAAAACCGTTTCCTGGACCTTGACCTGCCCCAAGAGCCAGAATGCGTGGCGCTGATAGGCGGGATGCAACTCGATGGTCCCAGGGCTCACGGGAGCGAGCTGGACCGTGGTGGCGGCGACATCCAGGGCCGCCGCGGCCGGACTGGCGCGGAGCAAATGATGGCCGGCGCCGCCATAGCGGACCGAAATCGTGTTCGCGATCGTGTGGCCAATATCAGTGCTGAACACGTCCTGAATGGCCCCATTCCCGTGCGTGGTAAGCCAACAGTGCGCGTTACCCAGGCTGGCGCCAAACTCCAGCGAGTCGCCCGGCACTACGTAGCTGTGTGGGAGGGCGGCGGATGTTTCTTCACGGCGCACCTCGCCGCTCGGTGGTTCCCCTACTCGCTCTGCCGTCGGCACCTCCATGTCGGAGTTCTTCACCCTGTTCACACCTCCCGCTGCCCATAAACGATCTCGTGCCTTATCCATTATCTTACTTATACCGCACGGAGTACTCTTGATTCGTGACAACGGAAAGGAAAGGTAAATGGCACGCCCGGTTACGCTCTTCACGGGGCAGTTCGCCGATCTGCCGCTGGCGGTGCTGGCGGCGAAGGCCAAGGCTTGGGGATATGACGGCCTGGAGTTGGCCTGCTGGGGCGATCATTTCGAGGTCGCCAAGGCCCTGGAAAGCGACGCGTACATTCAAGAGCGCAAAGACCTTCTGGCCAGGCACGGCCTGCAATGTCTGGCCATCGGGGCGCATTTGGTGGGTCAGGCCGTGGCGGATCGGTATATCGACGAACGCCACCAGGGCGTTCTGCCCCCGTATGTGTGGGGTGACGGCGATCCCGAGGGAGTTCGGCAACGGGCGACCGAGGAGATCAAGAATACAGCCCGCGCGGCGGCCCGCTTCGGGGTGAAGCAGGTGAATGGCTTCACCGGTAGCCCGATCTGGCATTTACTGTATTCATGGCCGCCCAACAATTGGGATACAGTGGCGGCCGGTTACCGCGAATTTGCCGACCGCTGGAATCCAATCATCGACGTTTTCGACCACGAGGGGGTGCGTTTCGGTCTTGAAGTCCATCCGACCGAAATCGCCTATGACATCCCCACCACGGAGAAGACGCTGGAGGCGATCGGCCACCGGCCGGGCTTCGGCCTCAACTTCGACCCCAGTCACTTCCATCACCAGTTCGTTGATCCGGTGCTCTTCGTCGAGACGTTCGCCGACCGAATCTATCATGTGCATGTGAAGAACGCAGTGCGGAATCTCAATGGGCGAACCAGTATCCTGGGGTCGCATCTCGACTTTGGTGATCCGCGACGTGGCTGGGATTTTCGTACCCCTGGGCGCGGTGGAGTCGATTTCGAGCCGATTATTCGCGTACTCAACCGGATTGGTTATCAGGGGCCGCTCTCGGTGGAGTGGGAGGATAGCGGGATGGACCGCGAGCATGGGGCGCCCGAGGCGGCGGCCTTCGTCCGCCGGCTGGATTTCGCCCCGTCCTCGATAGCCTTTGATGATGCGTTCAGGCGGCGGTGAGGAGACATATAATGGCCGAGAAGGTGGGATTCGTGACCATGGGCGATGCCGTGGCCACCGGTGAGATCCCGGACATTGGGATCGGAATGCTGGGCTACGCTTTCATGGGCAAGGCACACAGCAATGCGTATCGGAAGATTCCCTATATTTACTGGCCTCCCCCGGCGATCCCGAGGTTGGTCCGAATCGCGGGCCGCTCCGGCGAGAAAGTGGAACAGGCAGCCCGCCGCTACGGCTTTCAGTCGCATACCACCGACTGGCACGACCTGCTCAACGACCCAGCCATCGCGGTATTTGACAATTGCGGCCCCAACGACCAACACGCCGATTCCTGCATCGCCGCCGCCCAGGCCGGGAAGCACATCATTTGCGAGAAGCCTCTGGGCCGCACGGCGGCGGAGGCCAGGCGGATGCTAGACGCGGCTACCCGCGCCGGCGTGAAGCACGCGACAGCCTTTAACTACCGCTTCGTGCCGGCGATCCGCCTGGCCCGTGACCTGATCCAGGAAGGACGGTTGGGGCGGATCTTCCATTTCCGCGCCCGCTACCTCCAGGAGTGGATTACCGATCCCGACTTCCCCATGGTGTGGCGGCTGGACGCCGCGACCGCCGGCAGCGGCGCCCTTGGGGATCTGGGCTCCCATATTATCGATCTTGGGCGGTTTCTGGTCGGAGAGCCCACTTCGGTGAGTGCTCTGACCACCACCTTCATCCCCGAGCGGAAGAACGAGGATGGGCGGACCGTGAAGGTGGACGTCGATGACGCCTTCGAGGCAATTGTCCAGTTCGAGAATGGGGCCGTGGGCACCCTGGAGGCGAGCCGGTTTGCCCGCGGACGGAAGAACGCGAACACCTTCGAGATTAACGGCGAGAAAGGCAGCCTTGCCTTTAACATGGAGCGTTTGAACGAACTGGAGGTCTACCTCCCCGAGGAGGGGAAAGGGGATGTCGACGGGTTCCGCCAGGTCCTGGTTACCGAGGCCAATCATCCCTATGTGAATGTCTGGTGGCCACAGGGACACATCATTGGCTGGGAGCATACTTTCGTCCACCAACTGCACCACTTCCTCGACGCGGTGGTGCATGGTACGGAGGTTGGCCCGTTGTGCGGCACCTTCGAGGACGGCTACCGCAACGCGGTGATCTGCGACGCGGTTCTGGAGTCGGCGCGGACGGGCCGGCGTGTGGATATCGCGTATGAGTGACGGGAGGCGCATGGGGCCTCCGGCCGCGGCCGGACGGAAGGGACGGACGACCGCGGTCTGGTGGAGGACGACCGGATCTCCCTGGATGTGCCGCATCACTACCGAGGTGGATTGGCGCCTTCATGGCGTTATCCGGGTGGTAAACTGCCGGAGGAGTTTGGCGACGGAAAGGTGAGTCCTGGGGAGGCAAGAAGCTTGACCGAAGCGGAAAAACGCGGCAGTCGCGCGATTACACGGCTTTTATGACTTCAAAACAGTACGACTTCGTGAT
>DATBTL010000194.1:0-4433 GCA_036559345.1 Chloroflexota bacterium
CGTATACTGCAAAGGTTGAAGCCCGGGGCAGGGAGCGCGCGAGGAGCCATGGAAACAGCGGAGACAGTGGACACGGATAGCGTGAGCCTGATCGAGCATGAGGTGACCCTGCTCATCCGGCGGGCCGAGGCCGCGCGCAAAGAGAAAGAGGCGGAGGCGCTTGATCGGGCGGCCTACCTCATCCTCGGTGAACTGGAGCGGCGCGGGCCACTGGGGATCGCGGCCCTGGCGGAAGCGTTCCAGGTGGACATCTCGACCGCCAGCCGCCAAATCTCGACCCTGGAAAGCAAGGGCCTGGTCAGCCGGCGATCCGACCCGACCGACGCGCGGGTCAGCCTGCTACGGACCACTCCGTCGGGGATCGAGCAGTACCAGGCGACCCGCGCGGCCCGCCTGGCCCTCTTTGAGGCCCTGCTCGTGGACTGGACCACCGAAGAACGCCTGGAGTTCGCGGCGTATCTGGCCCGCTTGAATCACGCGATCCGGCGGCGCCCTCCACGTCCGCGGGCCGCCGCGACGGAGTGATCTCCTGCTTCAGACATCATTCCGACCCTGTAGTCAAGCGCCTGGACGCGGACTCATTCCCTGGTCATGTCAGGGTGTTGTCATGGCGCTGTCACTGCCGGGGGCCCGCGGCAAGCCCTTATACTGCAAAGTGTCAGGACAAGATCCACACCGCCGGCCGGGGGGTGGATCGGTCCGGTTTCAGCAGACGAACCAGCGAATAGAAGAAATGGAAGCAGAGAAATGAACAAGCTACAATCCGTCGGGGTCATGGTGGGAACCGCCGCGCTCGCGGCGGGAATGCTGGGGGCAACCGCGCCGGTCGGCGCCCACCGGGCGACGGGCCCTTCCTACACCTTCACCTCGATTGCCAGCCAGGGCGACCCCACCTTCACCCAGTTGCTGGGGATTAGCAAGTCGGGAGTCATCGCCGGCTACTTCGGGAGCGGGGCGGACGCCAAGCATCCGAACAAGGGATTCACCTTGAGCCTGCCGAGCACCTCAACTCCGGAAAACTACCCGAACTCGGTCCAGACGCAGGTGATCGGGATCGACAATAGCGGTGATACGGACGGGTTCTATATCGACAGCAAGGGCGTCACCCACGGCTTCACGGATATCAAGGGCACCTTCGCCATGGTTGACGTGCCCGGTACAACCTTCAACCAGTTGCTCGGCATTAACAACAATGGCGCGGAGGCGGGCTACTATCAATACGGGCCGAGCAGCGCCCCCATCTTTGTCCCGTACGTTCGTCAGGCCGATGGCTCCTTCGTACTGCTGCCGATCGCCAATGCCCAGGCGACCAGTCTCAACGACCACGGGTTGGTCGGCGGTTTCTACAACGACAGCGCGGGCAACGCGCATGGCTTCCTGTGGCAGTCCGGCGCCCCGAAGACTATCAACTACCGTGGCGCGGTGGCCACCCAGATCCTCGGCGTGAACAATCTCGGTCTGGCGGTCGGCTCCTATACCGACAGCAAGAAAGTCACGCACGGCTTCACCTACAACACGGTCACCAAGAGCTTCACCCGGATCGACGCCCCCGGATCCTCCGCGACCGTGGTGAACGGGGTCAATCGGCTCGGCTGGCTGGTCGGGTTCTACACCGCCGCCGGCGGCAGCACCAACGGGAACACTATCGGGTTCGTCGCCAAGCCCAACGCCCAATAACAGGCTGGCTCGCGGCGCGGCGTCACCGCCGGACGGAATGAGTCGACGCAGCGCCCCGGATCTTTCGCGAAAGATCCGGGGCGCTGCTATTGGAGATCGTCCCGTTGCTCCCACTCAGCCTTGCTCAGCGCGTAGTCGACCCCGTCTTGCTCCGGCCCTTCCGGGAGGTGCGGCCATGGGTCGTCGAAGCGGAAGGTTCGCACCAGGGTCAGGCCCGCCTTCTCCATCACCCGCCGGGAGCCGTAGTTTACCCGATCCGCGGTCGCGACCACCCGCTGAACCCCAAGCTCGGTAAATCCCTTGCGGATCAGCGCCCGCGCGACCTCCGTCCCGTAGCCCTTGCCCCAGGCCGCTTTGCGGAGCCGGTAGCCAAGCTCCACTTCGTCGGGGGCGGCGCCTTCGGGCGGGTGGAATGCAAACCATCCCAGAAACTCTCCGGTGCTCTTTTCGATGGCCGCCCAATAGCCGAATCCTTCGGAACGCTCGTAGTAACGGAGGAACCTGGGCAGCACCTCGTTCTGGATCACGTCGCGGGGAGTAGGTGTGCCGCCGCTGATGAAGCGCATGACCTCGGGATCGCTATCGAGGTCGGTCAGGTTGTCCACGTCGGCCGCCGTGAACCGGCGCAGCACCACTCGGTCGGTTTCCAGGAAGATCCGCATCGCTCAATCCCTCTGGCCCCGCTGCCGCCGTGGGCAGTGTAGCCACCCCCGCAATCTCGGCGCGGATCGGTTGGATCCGCTCCTTGATCCTACAGTGGCGGGTTTGGTAGCGGAGCTGCCCTCTTGTTTTGCGTGGATATGTCGAAACATGATATGAAAGCGGTCGGACGCATGGGCCCGACGCTTGCTCGTCGAACAAGGAGGACATCCCATGGCGATCCCATCCGTAGCGGCAGGTGCCGTGCGCGTCGCGCCGGCGCCGGTGCAGGACGCTCCTGTAGCGGCCAAGAACGCGCCGCCGGCCGCGCCCGCGACCCAGGCGGCCTCGGTCACCATTTCCCATACCGCGAGACTGGTCGCGGCGGCAAGCACACCGCCGGCCGCGGCCAATGACGCCCTGAAGGCGGCACGGGCCGCCGTAGCGCATGGGGCGGCTACCACGCAGTCAGCGGCCCCCCAAACGACGACCAGTCAGTACGCGGCGAAAGTGCGGGCAGTATTGGCCCGGGGCGGCACTACCGATCTCACGCGGATCATGTCGTCTCTTGGCATTCCTCAGGCTGAGCAAGTACGGGTTGCCGAAGCACTGGGAACCACGCCGAAGAGCGCCTCCTGAGGCTGGGGCACCGCGGATCGGACGGATCGGACCGATCCGTCCGATCCGTCCGATTTTCCCGGGTCATCCACTGCGTGGCCGCCATCATTCGTACCGGACTCGCGGGTCGATGAAGGCGTAGAGCACGTCCACCACGATGTTGGCCCCCAGGATCGCCACGGCGCCGAACAACACCGTGCCCATGATCAGCGGCACATCCAGGTTGGTGATCGCCTGCCATGCCTGTTGGCCAATCCCCGGCCAACTAAAGGGCACCTCGATCAGCAGCACCCCAGAGAGGAAGAAACCAATGTCCAGGCCCAGTTGGGTGATCAGGACGTTGGTGCAATTGGGGAAGGCGTGGCGGATCAGCACCTTCCAGCGCGGCACGCCCTTGGCACGAGCGACCCGAATGTAGTCGGATCGCAGGACGTCCAGCATGGCGGTGCGGAGGAGGCGCGCGTAGAACGCGGCGCCCGAGAGCCCGAGGGCCAGGGCCGGCAGGAACAGATACAACGGCAGCGGGTCGCCGGTACCGCCGCTCTCGAACAGACCCAGCTTATACCAGACGACGAAGATGAGCAGGTAGCTCAGCACGAACGGCGGCGTGGAGAGTCCGACCAGGGTGAAGGTACTGCCGGCCCGGTCCACGATCCCGCGCGGTCGGGCGGCGGCCACAATGCCGATCGGCACCCCGAGCAGCAACTCGAAGAAGACGCCGCCCGCCGCCAACTCGGCGGTGGCCGGCACCCGATTCATGATCGCTTGCAGCACCGGGATGTGCAATTGATAGGAGGTGCCCAGATCGAGGTGAACCAGCCGCCACAGGTAGTCCCCATACTGCACCGCCACCGGACGATCCAAACCAAGCTGGTGGCGGATGTTGGCGATAGTGGCCAGCGTGGCATGAGGGCCCGCGTAGAGGCGGGCCGGATCGGCGGGGACCAGATAAGCCAGCGCGAAGGTAATGATCGAGATGCCGATCAGTTCGACGATCGTCCAGAGCAGGCGGCGAATCAGATACGGAACCACGCCGTCACTCCTTGTAGGGGTCGAGGGCCTCGCGCAACCCGTCGCCCAGCAGATTGAAGGAAATCACCGTGAGCATGATCGCCACACCCGGACTAAACACCAGCCAGGGCGCCGTGGTCACCGCCTCGTGATTATCGCTGATCATCCCGCCCCAGCTTGGGGTGCCATGAGGCACGCCCACCCCCAGGTAGCTCAGCCCCGCCTCGAAGAGGACGGTGGTGGCGATCCCCAGCGAGGTGTAGACGGCCAGGGTGGAGAAGAGATGGGGGAAGATATGGCGGACCAGGATCGCCAGTTCACTCTGGCCCACCGCCCGCGCCGCCTCTACGAAGTCGCGTTCGCGCAAGGCGAACACCTGGCCGCGGATGATCCGGGCGGTCGCGGTCCAATAGACAAAAATAATAATGCCAATCACGGTGGTGATGCTGGGCGTGAGGACCGCGACCAGGGCCAGGGCCATCAGATAG
>DATBTL010000195.1:0-4575 GCA_036559345.1 Chloroflexota bacterium
GTGCTCGAGGATCATGCCTACGCGCACGGTATTATCGTGTCGATGCGGGGGAATGAGGTCGTGGTTGACGTGTACGTGGTGATCGAATACGGCACCCGCATTTCCGAGGTAGCGCATAATGTGATGCACGCGGTCGGGGAAACCCTGCGCCGGATGCTTGGCTCCTCCGCCGTGCGCGTGAACGTGAACGTTCAGGGGTTAAGGCTCAGTGGCTAGCGCGCCGGACCGCCTGGCATGAAGGGTTCCGAGGAGGCCGCCGCCGCGCGGTGCGATGGGCGCCGTTTGCGGGCCATCGTGGATGCGGCCGCGGCCTGGCTGCTGGCTCATGCCCATGAGGTGGACGCCCTCAACGTCTACCCAGTCCCCGATGGCGATACCGGTTCCAACATGTCGGAGACCATGCGGGCCGCCGCGGCCGAGGCGGCAAAGGGCGACGAAGTAAGCGCGGGCGCTCTGGCCGCCGCGCTTGCCCATGGGGCACTGATGGGGGCCCGCGGGAACTCCGGCGTTATCCTCTCCCAGTTGCTGCGAGGCTTTTCTCACTCTCTTGGCGCCTCCCCCGTGCTCACTCCTGCCGCGCTGGCGCTGGCCCTTCAGGAGGCGAGCAACACCGCCTATCGGGCGGTCATGCGCCCGGTCGAGGGGACAGTGTTGACGGTGGCTCGAGTGGTCGCCGAGGAGGCGGTGCGCGCGGCGGCCGAGCGGCCCGACTGTACCTTCATTCTCGACCGGGCGCTACATGCCGGGCGGATTGCCCTGGCGGAAACTCAAAATCAACTCCCGGCCCTCCAACAGGCGGGCGTGGTGGACGCGGGCGGCAGCGGCTATCTCTACCTCCTTGAGGGCGCCCTCCGCCATCTCCAGGGGAAAACCATGACCCCTTCCCCCGCATCGTCCGAGGTGTCCGAGACTCCCGCCGCCAGTCGGGCGTTCGCCGACCTGCACGCCCGGTTGGATCACTTCGAAGGCGGCTACGGCTATTGCACCGAGTTCCTGATCGCGGGGAGTGAACTCGATGAGCAGTCCACCCGTGCCGCCCTGGCTGAATTCGGCGATTCGTTGTTGGTGGTGGGCGGGGATGACCTGCTGCGCGTCCATATTCACACCCAGGATCCGGGAAGCGCCCTGTCGTATGCCGCCGGCCTCGGTCGCCTACGCCGGGTGAAGATCCAGGACATGAGCGAGCAGTTCGAGGAGTTCGCGGGTGAGCGGCCCGTCGCCGCGTCGACCGGGAGCGGCGACCCGCTCCCGGTCGGCATCGTCGCGGTGGCCCCAGGGACGGGGTTCGGCGCCCTCTTCGAGAGCTTGGGGGCCGTCGTGGTGGCGGGCGGCCAGAGCATGAATCCCTCCACCGAGGAGATCCTCGACGCCGTGGCGCGCTGTCCTCAGTCCGAGGTGGTGGTGCTGCCGAATAACAAAAACGTGCTGCTCACCGCCCAGCAGGCCGCGGGCCTGAGCGGCAAAACCACCCATGTCCTCCCCACCCGGACGGTTCCCCAGGGAATCGCGGCCCTCCTGGCGGTACGGTTTGATCAGACACCTACCCAGATCCTGGCCGAGATGGACGAGGCGGCCCGTCACGTCCGCACCGCCGAACTGACTATCGCGGTGCGGGACGCGGAGATCGATGGTTTGTGCGTGCATACGGGCGACACCCTGGGTTTGTTGGATGGCGATCTGGTCACATCCGGCTCCGGAGCCCGGCCCGTACTGGCTGATCTCCTGGCCCGCATGCCTGCCGATCACTATGAAGTGGCGACTCTCTACCGGGGACGAGATGCCACTGATGCCCAGAACGCTGAGTTGCTCGCCTTCCTCCAGGCTACCTACCCGAGCCTGCAAGTTGAGCCACAGGTTGGCGAGCAGGCGCACTACCATTTCGTGCTGTCGGTGGAGTAATAAAGGAGCGAGGCCGGCCCATGGGCGAGGTACGTATCGTGACCGATAGCGCCTCCGACATTCCCGCCGCCGCGGCGGACGCGCTGGGAATCACCATTGTACCCTTGTCGGTGCAATTTGGGTCCAAGAGCTATGTCGAGCGGGAGGATCTCACGGCGAGCCAGTTCTATGCGCTGCTGGCCAGTGATCCCAATTTCCCCCGTACCTCGCAGCCCTCGGTCGGCCGCTTCGAGGAGGTCTATCGCGCTCTCTCCGGCCAGGGCGCGGAGATCATCTCCATCCATCTCTCGTCCAAGTTGAGCGGTACCTTCAACGCGGCCACCCTCGCCGCCGCCAACGTGCCTGACGCCCGCGTTCATCTGGTGGACACGCTTACCGCCTCCATGGCCGAGGGGATGTACGTCCTGGCCGCCGCGCGGATGGCGGCGGATGGGCGACCCGTTGAGGCAATCCTGGACGCCATCGAGGCCCTGCGAACACGGGTCTTCGTCATCTTCATGCTGGACAGCATGACCCATGTGCAGCGGGGAGGACGGATCGGGCGGGCTCAAAGCATGATCGGTACTCTCCTTAATATCAAGCCGCTCCTGGTGATCGAGGATGGACTGGTGACCCCACGACAGCGGGCCCGCACTACCGCCCGCGCCCTGCGGGAGATGGCCAATCTCGCCAGAGATCGGGCCCCACTGGCCGAGGTCCATGTCATGCACGCCAACGCGCCCCAGGTGGCCGCGCAGCTCGCGGCGTTGCTCCAGCCATTCGTCCAGGGTACCCTGGATATTGATACCCTCGGGGCGGTGATCGGCACCCATGCCGGCGCCGGGACAATCGGCTTCGTGGGAGTGCAGGCTGAAGGAGCGGTGCGTCCATGATCAACGGCGGCCCTGAGGTCATCGCCCTCGGCGAGGCGCTGGCCGAATTCATGCGCCCCGTGGTTGGGGTATCGTTGGAGACCGCCGGCCCCTTCGAGGGCCCGTTCGCCAGTGGCGCCCCCGCCAACTTCGCCGACGGCTGTGGCCGCCTGGGGCTCTCTACTGGGTTCATCGGGACGGTGGGAAATGATGCCTTTGGGCGCATGTTCCGCGCCCGCCTGGGCCGAGACGGGGTAGATCTCTCGCGCCTGGTTACCGATCCCACTCGCACCACCGGTACCGCCTTCGTTACCTACCGGGCCGATGGGGGCCGCGACTTCTTGTTCCATATCAAGGATGCGGCGGCCGGGCAGGTTCCGCCCCTGGATGAGTCCTATTTCGCGGCTGCACGTCTGGTCCACATCACCGGCTCGACCCTGGCCAGCGGACCGGCCTGGCACGCGGCCTGCGTCCGCGCCGCCACCCTGGGGAAGCAAGCGGGAGCGGGGGTCAGTTTCGACCCCAATTTACGCCCGGAGCTGCTGGGCGGCGCCTCGGTGCAAGAGGTAGCCGAGCCTATTCTGGCCCTCACCGACGTAGTTCTGCCGTCCGAAGACGAGCTTCGCCTGCTGACTGGGATCGATGACCTGGAAACGGGCGTCCAATCGCTGCTCGATCGTGGGCTGGCCCTGGTGATCCTCAAGCGAGGGATGGGTGGGAGCACGCTGTATAGCCCCGATCAACGGATCGACGTGGCTACCGAGCCCCGGGAGGAACGGGATCCCACCGGGGCGGGAGATGCCTTCGCCGCCGGAGTCGCCTACGGCCTGCTGCGTGGTCTGGCCCCCGCCGATCTGCTCCGTCTGGCCAACACCATGGGCGGCGCCGCGGTTACCCGGCTGGGTCCGATGGAGGGGACGCCCACCCGCGAGGCCGCCCTGCGCGCGGCGGGGATTGGCTCCCCGTGAAGATCACGGTTCTGGGGAGCGGCACCAGTCACGGGGTGCCGATGATCGGCTGTGAATGCCGGGTGTGTACCTCAAGTGATCCACGGGATACGCGCAGCCGGCCCTCGATCGTGGTCGGGATCGGCGGCCGGAACATCTTGATCGATACCAGCCCCGAACTCCGGCTGCAGTTGGTGGCCAACCATATCTTCCATATCGACAGCGTACTCTACACTCATGAGCACGCGGATCACATGCACGGGGTGGACGATCTGCGCCGCTTCAACGAGCGGATTGGCGGCCCGGTTCCGGTGTATGGGGCCCCGAGAGTGCTCCACGACCTGCGCGAGCGCTTCCCCTACATCTTCGCCCATCAGTTCGTAGGCGGCGGCATCCCGTCGCTCGAACTGCATCTGATTGACGGCCCGTTCGAACTCTACGGGCAAACCATTCTCCCGGTCCCGGTATGGCACGGGAATACGCCGGTTCTGGCCTTCCGCTTTGGCCGTTTCGCCTACGTCACCGACACCAACAACATTCCCGAGGAATCGATGGGGATGCTGGGCGGGCTCGATACCCTGATTCTCGACGCCTTGCGCGCGGAACCGCACCCTACCCACTTTAACTTTGCCCAGGCCCTGGATATTGTGCGCCGCCTTAGCCCACGGCGCACCTACTTCACCCACCTTACCCATACCACCTTGCACGCGGAGGTGGAACCCACCTTACCGGAGAACGTTTTTCTGGCCTATGACGGCCTACGGCTGGAGGTTGACTGATGTCGCTTACCCATTTGGACGAGTCGGGGCGGGCCCGGATGGTGGATGTCTCGGACAAACCAGTTTCCACCCGCGAGGCGACCGCCGAGGCCACCGTGC
>DATBTL010000196.1:0-14048 GCA_036559345.1 Chloroflexota bacterium
CTAGCGTGAATGTAAACGTGGCCCCGGCGGCGGCGAGAACCGGCGTATGAAAGTGATACCGATAGTAGACACGCACGCCGACCGTGGCGGGCGCCTGGCCCTGCGCCGCGATCGCAAGGATGTTGCGAGTCGTCTGATCAAATGGCGGCAAGCCCGAGGCGGTGTTCAATTGGCTCGAACACGCGCCGCCATAGGAGTCCGTGCCAGGGTACATCAAGTACATCTGCGTAGGTGCGGGCACGGGCGCAGGCTGATTGTTTCGGGCCGCCGCCTCGTAAATGTCGATCTCGGTGACATCACACTGACCGCGCGCGATCGTGTTTTGGCCATGAGAGTCGAGAGCCTGGAGAACCCTGGCGATAGATATGTTGTCCGCGTAATTCAAGGAGACAACACGGGCACCGGCTCGTGTTGCGTCGATCACATTGCTACGCGCGGTGAACATGCTCACCACTTCAAAGATCCCGAGCAGCACAAGCGCCAAAATCATCCCGATAAAGGCCATCTCGACCAATGCCTGGCCGTGTTTGTCTGCGGAACGGCTCCGGTGGATCGGAACCGTACGCTCACCAGATGCCCAATGCCTGCTGCCCGAATCTTCGGCTAACGCCGGTGCCATCGGAACGGGAAGGTCCGAACCGCAACGTCGAGGATCTAGCATGACCTTATCCCCACTGTATAGTTTGCATCCACTAAATACCCAGTCGGTTCCATGGCTGCCGAGTCCTGGCCCACCAGCGTGATGCTAAGAGCCGGAAAAAACGGTAAGGGGTGGAATTGATAGGCAATCTTGACATAGACTCTATCCTCCACACAGCGCAATGCGCTTCGACCGTTTTGATTTGTATTTGGATCGTACGATAGCCCATTCCACGGCAGGGCGCACGTATCGAAGTTCGAGGCGGGAAACTGAGTCGTAAGTGGATCCGAGATTTGGAAATGTCCGTCTACGGTGCACGTTATTGTGTCACCGGCAGTGGCCTGAGACGGCGTATAGGTATTGTCGAGTATCACGCTGTCACTGCTCGTGAGCGGTGCCGGAAGATTGCCGCTCATGGTAACGGACCGTGTTATCGCAGTTCCGCCAGGTTGCGCATCATAAATGTCGATAGAGGTGACGTTGTTGAGATTCTGGCTAATCATTGCAGCTCGAATTGCCGCCAGCGCCGGTCGGTCGATCTCCCAACTTAGCAAGCCTATGGGTTGCTGGTCTGCCTGGGTCGCGGTTACATGGGCCGCGTCCGAGGCGGCCTGATTGATCGAGGAGTTGGTTTGGTAAATCAGCGCCACCTGTATGATGCCGAACACGAAAAATATGAAGACCGGCATCACCAGCGCGAACTCGACCATACTCTGGCCGCGACGAGCCTTGCCCCCATGGCGCTTGCCGCCAGGACGACGGAACATCAGTCCCCCGATCCTACTTGCTCATCTACATGGCGCCATCCCGGCAAGCCCGCCGCACAGCGCGGATCCGGGCCACGGGAACCTACCGTGGACACGGCTACTCAACCACCCGATTAGTGGCTTCTACCTAGCTCAATGGTTGCCAGATCGGCCTGAATCGCGGATGCCGGACCGTCGAGGATTAGTTAGCGGTGGGTCTCACCGCTGTCCAATCGTCTCCTAGTACCGTTTGTAACATTGCTGAAGCGTGGCGGCAAGGGGCAAAAATGGGGGGGTACTAGTGGCGGCTCATCTGGTGGAGGACGGCCCATTCCTCGGGAGTGGCATGATTCCACTCGAAGAAGCTGATTCCTTCCGCGCCCAAATCGCGGGTTGCCTGCCAGGCGGCGCGGATCTCGGCCCCGCTGGGACTCTGCCGCCCATCGCCGTAGAGGTCGAACATCTGCCCGAGCACTTCGATCGGCACCGCTGGATTACCGACTGCCTTGCGGATGCCGTTGATGCTCTGGCGCACGTAAGTGTAGGCATCGGTCACCCCGTAGGGGCGCTGCCGGAGGTGCCAGTAATCCATGGGCGCGATTACATTGAAGCTCTGGGCGACGGCGCGAAAAGGAGTGCGCCGGCCCCAGTAGCTGTTCGGCGGGTACACGGTCGCCACCATCAGGGCGGCGCGGCCCAGCCTTGCCCGCAGAATCTGTCCGTAGGCTCGGACAATCGGCTCTTGCAGGTTGCTCTCGATGTCGGCGGCCAACCCATCCGGGTGGTCGCCGGAGGGAGCGGTATAAGTTGCCGCCTCAATTCCTGCCGCCACGTCGTCCGGTAGATTGGCCAGGAGGGGATAGACCCAGGCGATCACCGCGATATGAGCCCGGTGAGCGAGCGGCAATAGCCGGCCAAGTTCGGCGCCGTTGGCGAAGCGTCCGCCGGCGCGGCTGCTCGCCATCTCCACATACAGGTGGGTGATCCCATTCATCCGGGCGGCCTCCACCAGGGCGGCCGGCGGGGCGACGTCCAACACGGCGGGGGTGAGCCACATCCCGGTCCCGTGCAAGAGCGCGAGGTTGGCGCGCGGACCGGCCGGTTCAAGATTGACAGCCCCGGCGCTCACCCAGCCCGCGTGGCCATGCGCGTGGATCGCGTACCACGCCTCGCCCGCGCGGTCGGTGGCCCAGGCGGTCACGGCAAGGGCCTTGCCAGGGGGCAGACTGGCGGTAGCCGTGCTCGCGGCGCTGGGCTCGGTGTGGACCAGGGCCGCGGTTCGCGCCCTGCCGCGCGCGTGCAACGGCATGGGGGCATGTGGCCCGTGCGGCGTGGGGATCGGCGCCCCCGGCCCCGAGACGAAGGGAACCATGGTCGGCGTGCGCGAGAGGAATTGCGCCGCCACGAAGCCGGGAATCGCGCCCCATAATTTCACCGGGAGCCATGAGATGCCCGCCACATTACGCGGCGCCCCGGTAATCCGCACCTCCTGGTCGAGATCCAACTCGGTCAGGATCTGGCCTCCTGGGGTGGCACGGACTCGAACCTGCCAGTTGTTGGTCCACATGGAGTGGGGGATCGCCGTCGAAATCGTGGTCGGCAGGGCGCCTCGGCGCCCAGGCGCCGCGGCAACGGCGGGGTTCGGGCGGGCGGAGGCGAGGGGCAGGGTGGCAAGGAGGAGGAGAAGCAGGGTAAGGCGCGAAACGCGGATTCTCTGGCTCAGGCCGGCGGCCAGAGATACCGGCGGCTGAGGCCAGGTGTGGACCAGATCCAACCGCCGAGGCGTGACAAAGCGACGTGAGGAGGCGCCGCGCTTAGTCAAGCATGCGCTCGAAATCCGCCAGGGATTGGGTTGTCACAGCTCCTTCCAACAGGGCGGCCAGCCGCTGGGCGTCCGTGACCTGTGTGAGGCGCGCAGCCAATTGGTCTGGCACCTCGGGGAATCGCAACTGGAGCACGCGGACGATAGCGGTTTGCTCTCCCTCGGCTCTTCCCCGTTCGAGTCCCTGTTCGAGCCCCTCTTCCCGAGCTTCGGCTTGTTCTTCGAGGGCCTTAGCTTGCGCGGCTCTATATACCCTTTCCAGGATGTCAGTACCTTTTGACATGGCAAGCGCCTCCATTAACTTATCGAAAGCCGGCCTTTCGAGTACATGATACGACAGCGCGAGGATGGCGCCCATGGCCTTCCTTTTATCTTGTTCGCCGGTGATCCGTTGTGCCTGATCGAAGGCGTCGCGGCACATCCGCGCCCGCGAGCGCTGTTTCTGTCCCATGATGGGAGCGAAAACCAGGTCCACCTGCTGGCTGGGGCTGAGCGGCCTCTCTTCGTCCAGCGTCCTCCGAATGGCGGCCAGCATCTCATCGCCGTCATCCTGGCCAAGAAACACATTATGCACTTTGTACTGCACGGCGCCGATATTCAGTTCCGTTGGCGCCCTGCGCACCTTTGGCCCGTAGAAAATTACTGTATGGATTGTCCGTTTGGTCGCCAGATAAAGCGCCACATCGTAGGAAAGGAATCGCGGTAGGACTCCCGCGGTATACTTGCCCTGATATTCATGGTGAAGCAACGACTCATCTCGTAGCTCGAAGACGTTATCCAGGCGCTCCTCCCGCAACTCCAGACGCGCCAACTCGGTGGGGAAAGGCCTAACCACAGGCGGCAGGTCAATGCCGAACCGAACAGGCAACGCACTGCTGAGCAGTTCCCCGTACAACTTGAACAGAACATCGAAGGCCTGTGGGCTGACCCGAGGTTCCTCCGCCATGTTTCTTCTTTACACATTGAATCCGCCCTTGGCGGTCATTTGAGGCCCTCAGTGTGGAGGGCCGGGCTTCATCCAGATTCTTTCGATGACCATAGCACACCCGCAGTCGCGGGGCGGCCTCAATCCGGACATTCTTTGGCTGCTTCCTGCCAACCAACCCTCGGCTACTACAATCCTACCACAAGGTATACCCGCCATCGATCACCAGCACGGCGCCGGTCATGAAGCGGGAGGCATCGGAGGCGAGGTAGACCATGGTGGGGCCGAGTTCCTCCGGCAGGCCGTAACGCTCCATCGGCGCGTCCTCGATCCAGTAGCGGCGGAACTGGGGCTCGTCCACCGGCGACATGGCGGTCTTGAAGTAGCCGGGGGCCATGGCGTTGACCCGTACCCCAAATCGCGCCCATTCCGCCGCCAACGATTTGGTGAGCTGATGCACCGCCGCCTTGGAGGCGTTGTAGGCGGGCTGCATCTGCGGGCGATTGACGATCTGGCCCGAAATCGATCCGATATTGACGATCACCCCGCTCCGCCGTTCAACCATTTGGCGTCCAACCGCCTGCGCGCAGTGCCAGACTCCAAAGAGGTTGACCTCCATCACCTCGCGAAACTCGGCCAGCGGAACGTCGAGGGCCGGACGGTGATAGCATAGGCCCGCGTTGTTAACCAGGATGTCTATTGGCCCCAGTTGGGTACTTACATCGGCGATCATCGCCTCGACCGAGGCGGGATCGGTCACATCCAGGGGCACGCCGATGGCCTGGCCGCCTGCCTGGTTGATGCGTTCAGCAGCGCCCTCGTTTAAGTCCTGGTGACGAGCGGCGATCACCACTCGCGCCCCGACCTCCGCCAGCGCCTCAGCGAATACCTCGCCCAGACCCATGTTTCCGCCGGTTACCACCGCGACCTTGCCGGTGAGATCGAACGCCGCCAATACGCTCATGTGACTCCTCCTTCGGAGAGTGGCTTGACCAGACCGGAAGGAAACGGGAACCGAGGTTCCCGTTTCCTTCCGGTCAAGGTAATTGAGATAAGTACCAACTGGTTCATGGGATGAGGAGCGTCTTCAGGTTGGCGCCGCCGCGGGCCGCTTCCATGGCGGCGGCGAACTCCACCAGGGGGAACTCGGCACTGATCAGGCTCCGTACATCGATCGTACCGTCGGCAATCGCCGCGATCGCCTTGGGATAGCAGTATGGGCCCAGGTGGCTCCCATGAATGTTCAGTTCTTTCTGGTCGCCCACCAGGTTCCAGTCGATCGTGGTCTGCTCGGCCAGGACGCTAAAGGCCACGAAGGTGCCCAGCCTGCGGATCATGCTCAGGCCCATCTGGGGCACCAGGGCACTCCCCGATGCCTCGATGAAGACATCGCAACCGTAGCCGCCGGTCAGCCCCTTCACCCGCTCTACCGCGTCTTCCTCCAGGGGGTTGATCACCACGTCGGCGCCAAACCGGCGAGCCAGGTCCAGGCGGTAATTCTTGGTGTCCACGGCAATCAATTGGCCAGGATTGAATCGCCTGGCCGCTTGCAGCATGCAGAGGCCGATGTTTCCCACCCCGGCCATCACCACGGTGTCTCCGGGATGGATCTTGCCCCGGTCCACCGCGTGCATGGCGCAGGCCAGCGGCTCGATGTAGGCGGCCTGGCGCGCGTCGATTCGCTGGTCGATGAGGTGGACGCGGGCATTGGCGGGGTAGATCATGTACTCCGCCATCCCACCCTCGGCTCGGTCGCGCTTGAAGCCGAAAATGATGTGGGGCTCGCACATCCAGTACTGGCCGTTCTTGCAGAAGCGGCAGGCATTGCAGGGGATGATCTGCTCCGCCACCACATGGTCGCCCAGAGCCACCCCATGCCGTTCCCCCGCGCCCTCGCCCAGGGCCGCCACGGTACCCGCGAACTCATGGCCGGCGATCACCGGAGCGTCGCAGTAGCCGCCCGAGCCATCGACGCCCCAGAAGGTGTGGCCGCCGATGAAGCATTTGATATCGCTGGCACAGATTCCCGCCGCGCCCACCTTGACCAGCATCTCGCCGGCCCTGGGCTCCGGCCGGGGCCGCTTCTCCACTCGGTAGTCGTACGGTCCGTGGCATACCACGGCGTTCATGGTCTCACGCGCCGTCATCGCTCTCCTCCTTTATGGTCGCCGCTCCCACGCGGGTACAGGGCTCGTGGGTACAACTGTACCCTGGTTGCCGAAAAATGATTGGTCTCCCGAACCGGTACCCGCCCCTTGACGCGCTATGCTACGATCACTGCTATTCTGAACGCGAAAGTGTGAGAGTGCGAGGAGACCCTGGTGCTCGACTTCGGTATGACGCTCATGCCCGATCCCCCTTCGAGCCGCATCGTGGAACTTACCCGCCTGGCCGAGGCAAATGGATTTTCTTATGGGTGGCTATTCGATTCGCACGTGCTCTGGATGGACCCCTATCCCCTCCTCACCCTGATGGCTCAGGCCACCCAGCGAATGCGCCTGGGCACCTGCGTGACCAATCCCGGCACCCGCGAGCCCAGCGTGACCGCCAGCGTGTTCGCTACCCTTAACGAGATCTCCGGCGGGCGCATGGTGGTGGGGATCGGCCGCGGCGATAGCGCCCGCCGAGTGATGGGGAAGCCGCCCACCACGCTGGTCCGGCTAGAAGCGGCGATCGAGGAGATCCGGGCCCTGGGTACGGGAGAGGAAACAACCGACGACGATCATCCAGTCCAGATCAAGTGGGCTTCGGGTGGGCTGCCGATCTACGTGGCCGCCTATGGGCCAAAGGCGCTCCGTCTGGCGGGGAAGGTCGGAGATGGGGTGATCTTGCAATTCGCCGACCCCGATCTGATCAAGTGGTGCCTCGGTTTCGCGCGGGAAGGGTGCGAGGAAGCGGGCCGCGATTGGGCGAACTTCCATGTGATGTCCGCCGCGCCAACCTTTATCACCGCCAATCTGGATCAGGCGCGGGCTCAGGTGCGCTGGTTCCCAGCCATGGTCTCCAACCATGTGGTGGATCTGGTCTCTAAATATCCGCCGGAGGATTTGCCTCCCGCGCTGACCCGCTATGTGCGGAACCGCCCCGGCTACGATTATCAAGATCACGGGCGGGTAGGGGCGCATCATGCCGAGTTCGTCACCGACGACGTGGTGGATCGCTTCTGCGTGATCGGGACCGAGGAGCAGTGTACGGAGAAGCTGCACGCCCTGGCTGCCGCCGGAGTGAACGAGTTCAACATCTATCTGATGACCGACGACAAGGAACGCACCCTGACAACCTATGGAGAGCGGATCATCCCCCAATTCGCCGGGAAGGGCTAGGGCATGAGGTTTGGTTGTCCATGAATACCGCCGGAGGGCTACAAAGCGCGGCGGCGTCCGAGATCAGCATCGAGCATGTGTCCATGATCTTCGAGGGCCAGGGTCGGACCACCAACGCCTTGCAGGATGTGTCGCTGGATGTCCGGGCGGGAGAGTTTATCTCGCTCCTCGGGCCCTCTGGCTGCGGCAAGAGCACCCTCTTACGTCTGATTGGCGACCTCCTCCGTCCTTCCGCCGGAGACCTGCGAGTGAAGGGGAAGAGTCCGGCCCAGGCGCGGCGGGATCGCGACTACGGAATGGTCTTTCAGGCCCCCGTCCTCTACGATTGGCGCGACGTGACCCGGAACGTGCAGTTGCCATTGGAGATTTTTGGCGTGCCGCGTGGGGAACGGGACCAACGGGCGGCGAACCTGCTCGACCTGATGGGCCTGCGGGAGTTCGCCAAAAGCTATCCCTGGCAATTGAGCGGCGGGATGCAGCAAAGGGTGGCTATCGCCCGTGCCCTGTCGTTTCAGCCTTCCATTCTGCTGATGGACGAACCGTTTGGGGCCCTGGATGAGATGACCCGCGAACGGCTCAACATGGAGTTGCTCAACCTGTGGCGGCAGACCGGCTCCACGGTGATCTTCGTCACCCATAGCATCCCCGAGGCGGTGTTCCTCTCCACCCGCGTTGTGGTGATGACCCCACGTCCGGGGAAAGTGGAGCGGGTAATCCCCATCGACCTACCACAGCCGCGCGGGGCCGAAACCCGCGAGCAGCCGGAGTTTTTCCGCTACCTGACCGAGTGCCGCGCCTGCCTGCGTGAGGAGCACGCACTATGAGGGCGCCGCTCCACGGATTCGGGCGCGCGTTTCTGCCCGTGGCCTTGGTTGGCGCGGCGATCATCGTCGCGTGGTATGTGCTGGCGGTGCGGGGGAACTGGGCCCAGGTTCAGCAACAAGACCCGACGATCACCGGGTTCTGGAATACCGCCGGCGCCACCATGCGGGTCGATCAGCCCTGGGTGCCGACTCCGCATCAGGTGGTGCAAAACCTCTACCAATCCCTGGCCCGCTCACCCAATGATCCGCGGGCTATCTGGGTACACCTGGGCACCACGGGCGCCGAAATGGGACTCGGGCTGCTGGCGGGCGGCCTTCTGGGATTGCTGATCGCCACCCTGTTCGTCCACTCGCGCCCCGTGGAACGGGCCTTCCTCCCCTGGGTGGTGGCCTCGCAAACTGTCCCGGTGCTGGCGCTGGCCCCTATCGTGATCAGCATCTTCGGGATCACGTTGGCCGGGAAGGTCGTGGTGACTTCCTATCTGGTGTTTTTCGCTGTGGCGATCAGCGCCATCAAAGGGCTGCGATCCGCCGATCCGCTGGCCCATGAATTGATGCGCTCCTACGCCGCCAATCCCTGGCAGATCTATTGGAAGCTCCGCTTTCCCGCCGCCCTGCCCTTCGTCTTCACCGGACTCAAGATCGGCGCCACGGCGGCGCTGGTGGGGGCAATCGTGGCCGAACTGTTTGGATCGAACTATGGCCTGGGTCAACGCATCGTGTTCGCGAGCTATTACACGCAGACCATCGTCTGGTGGTCCACCATGCTGGCGGCGTCGCTCCTTGGCCTGGCCGCCTATTCCCTTTTAGCCGGCGCGGAACGTCTGGTAGTGCGCGCCCGCCCACCACAGTCATGAGGCGGCGCGCATGATCAAGCGGACCACGGTTCTGAAGAGCGGCTACCCGGCGGCCGGCGCCGGGGGCCTGGTGAGTGTGCGGCCACGCCGGTTCCTCCGTTACGCGGGGACGTCCGCCCCTCCGCTGCTGGTCCTGGTGCTGGTCCTGGCCTTATGGCAATGGGTGGTGAAAAAGCCGGAACTGCCGCCGCCCAGCGCCATTGTGGCTTCCCTGGGGACCAACCGCGCGGTTATCTGGACGGCCTGGCAGATCACGGTATGGCAGGAGGCGCTCCGCGGCTACCTGGCGGGCTGCATCCTCGGGATCCTGGTGGGGATTGTCTGCTCCCGCTTCGATTGGGTACGCCGCGGCCTCGTGCCCTACGCGGTGCTCAGTAATTCGGTGCCAATCATCGCGATCTCGCCGATCCTGGTCTTCTGGTTTGGTTATGATTGGCCGTCAAAGGCGGCGATCGTTCTGGTGATCACCTTCTTCCCCATGCTCCTCAACACGGCCACCGGTTTGACGTCATACTCGCCCCTGGCGCGGGAGCTTCTCACCTCCTATGCCGCCTCGAGTTGGACGGTTTTCCGCCGTCTGCAACTCCCCACGGCGCTGCCCATGATCTTCAATGGACTGAAGATTTGCAGCACCCTCAGCGTCATTGGCGCCACAGTGGCGGAGTATTTTTCCAGCCAGGGGACCGGATTGGGCACCGAGATCAACGATGGGGCCCAGGTGGCGCAATGGGACCTGGTATGGGCGTGCGTCCTGGTGGCCAGCGTCACCGGCATCCTCTTCTACGCCCTTCTGATGATCCTTGAGCGGCTTTTCACGTTCTGGCATGTTTCGTACCGAGCCGGCCCCTAACCTGGGTGGTCAAATGAAGTACTCTAGCTGTACGCCATACCCTTCGCTCAATGGGGGCTGAAGACCGGCGGCTCGTGGGAAAGGAGGAAGCTCGGACAGCGTCTCGCTCGTGGACCTTATTGGCCTTGCTTCATGGTTTCCAGCATTGAGGAGAAGTACAGTGCGACAGATTGCTCTTCGCGCCCTCGCCGTCGCGGCGGTAGCCGGTGGTCTGGTGGGGGGAAGCTTCGCTCCAGCCCACGCCGCCCAGCCTCGCGCGCTCACCCACGTGTCCCTGGTCCTGAAGTGGCTGCCGCAGGCGCAGTTCGCCGGTTACTATGTGGCCTTGAAAAAGGGCTATTACGCCAAGGAAGGGCTGGACCTGACCATTCAGCCGGGCGGTCCCACGATCGTCCCCGAGCAGGTGGTGGCCAATGGGGGCGCCGATTTCGGCATCGACTGGCTGCCGTCGCTTCTGGCCGAACGGGAGCACGGCGAGAATCTGGTCAACATCGCCCAGATCTACCAAACCACCGGCATGCGCCTGATCTCCTTCAAGAGCCAGCACATTACCAGCTTCGCCGATCTCAAGGGGAAGACGGTAGGCGTCTGGTGGGCGGGGAACCAGTATCAATTCCTGGCCTGCATGAACAAACTGGGCATTAATCCCGACACCCAGATGAAGGTCATTCATCAAGGTTTCGACATGAACGGCTTCCTTAATAAGAGCCTCAACGCAGCCAGCGCCATGACTTATAACGAAGTCGGGGTGGTCCTGGAAGCGGGGATCAAGATGTCCCAGATGAACGTGCTGGACTACAATCAGTGCGGCGTCAGCATGTTGGAGGACGGACTCTATGCCAAGGCCAGCTGGCTGACCAAGAACCCCGACCTGGCGGTCCGCTTCCTGCGGGCCTCGATCCGCGGCTGGCAGGACGTGATCAAGGATCCGACCGCTGCCGGCAAGACCGTCTACGCCGCCGACACCTCTGGGGTAATGAAGCTGAACCATCAGATTTATATGGCCCAGCAGGTGGGACCATTGATTAACTGGGGCCCTGCGATCAAGCATGGGATTGGCTACATGGATCCGGTGGCCTTCAATCGGACCGCCACCCTGTCCCTGAGGTACAAGGTGATCACCAAGATGCCCGTAGGCGCCTACGATCAGTCATACTGGAAGAAGGCGATTTCGACCTTGAACAAGTAGGCTGAAACGCTCGGGGACCATTGGCGCCCTCGCGCCAATGGTCCCCGTGAGGGACTGAAGGAAGAGAGAGGACGGTTCGGTGCAGCTACAGGAACGAACGGCGGTTGACGATGTGGTCGCGAATGATCGGCGCTACGTGTTCCATTCGTGGTCCACGCAATCCGCGATCACTCCGTTGCCTGTCGCCGGTGCCGAGGGCCGCTACTTTTGGGACTATTCAGGGAAGCGCTACCTCGATTTCGCCTCGCAGTTGATTAACAGCAATATCGGTCATCAGCACCCGAAGGTAGTGGCGGCGATCCGGGATCAGGCGGAGAAGCTCTGCTTCGTCGCCCCCTCGTTCGCGAACGACAAACGGGGCGAGGTGGCCCGCCTCCTGGCCGAGGTGACTCCCGGCGATCTGGAAATGTCCTTCTTCACCAACGGTGGAGCCGAAGCGAACGAAAACGCGATCAAGATGGCGCGCACCTATACTGGCCGCCACAAGATCATCGCGCGCTACCGCTCCTATCATGGGGCAACCGGTGGGGCGATTACCCTGACCGGCGATCCACGCCGCTGGGCCGCCGAGCCGGGGATTCCTGGAGTGGTCCGGGTTCACGATCCCTACCAATACCGCTGTGCTTATTGCAAGCCGGGCGGCTGCAACCTGCGCTGCGCGGACCAGGTGGACGAGGTGATTCAATACGAGGGGCCGAATACGGTGGCGGCCATGATTCTCGAAACCGTCACCGGCACCAACGGGATTATTCCCCCGCCGCCGGGCTACCTCCAGCGGGTGCGCGAGATCCTCGATCATCACGGGGTACTGTTGATCGCGGACGAGGTGATGTGCGGCTTCGGACGTACCGGCACGTGGTTTGCCTGCCAGCACTACGACGTGGTTCCCGATCTGCTCACCCTGGCCAAGGGGATTAACTCCGGCTACGTGCCGCTGGGCGCGGTGGTGATGCGGCGGAAGATCGCGGATTGGTACCAGGATAAGCCGTTCATGGGCGGCCTGACCTACAGCGGGCATCCGCTGGCCTGCGCGGCGGCGGTAGCCACCATCGAAGCCTATCGCGACGAGCGGATCATCGAGAATTCCGCCCGGATGGGTGGATTGCTAGCGGCGGAGTTGCCGCGCTGGCTGGATCGCCATCCGAGCATCGGCGAGGTGCGCGGCCTGGGCCTCTTCTGGGGCCTTGAGTTGGTCAAGAATCGTGCAACCCGCGAGCCGCTGGTGCCGTTCAATGCCAGTGGGGCCGCGATGGGCCCGGTGAGCGCCATGCAGAAGCGGGCCATGGAACTGGGGCTGTTCCTGTTCGCACATTGGAACGTCGTGTTCATCGCCCCACCCCTGACTATCACCGAGGCGGAACTGCGCGAGGGGCTGGGGATCCTGGATCAGGTGCTTGGTTTGGCGGATGCCGTTGTTTGAGCGTGAATCGGTCCGATCCGTCTGATCGGACCGATCGGTCGGATTGGCAGGTGAAGGAGGAGTAGGATGGACCTGATCATCAAGGGCGGTACCATCGTCACCGCCAGTGACCAATACGTGGGGGACATTGGGGTCGACGGCGGGGTGATCAGCCAGATCGCCCAGAGCCTCCCAGCGAACGGAGCGCGCGTGATCGAGGCGGCCGGCCTGTATGTGATTCCCGGCGCCATTGACGCCCACACCCACCTGGATATGCCGTTTGGCGGCACCGTGACCTCCGACGACTTCAAAACGGGCCAGATCGCCGCCGCCTGCGGCGGCACCACCACCCATGTTGATTACTGCCTCCAATCGGTGGGCGGCACCCTCCACGATGCCCTGGACACCTGGAAGGCGAAGGCGGCCGGAAAGGCGGTGATCGATTATGGCTTCCACCTGGCGGTGACCGATCTCAACCCCGCGGTGATGAACGAATTTCCGGCTATGGTCGAGCAAGGGATTACCAGCTTCAAGTGCTTCATGGCTTACAAGGGCGTGTTCCAGATCGACGACGCCACCCTATTTCAGGTGCTGGAGCAAGCGCGGGAGCTTGGGGTGCTGGTCAACGTTCACGCCGAGAATGGTGACGTGGTGGACTTGCTGATCCATCGTTTCGTGAACGAAGGGCTGGTAACTCCCCGGTATCATGCCGCCAGCCGTCCCCCCGAGGTAGAGGCCGAGGCGACGCATCGGGCGGTGGCGCTGGCCGTACTGGCGCGGGCGCCCCTCAATGTGGTCCATATGACCCACGAAGGCTCGGTGCGTCACGTCGCTGAGGCGCGGGCCCGCGGCGCCACCCATATCCACGGCGAGACCTGCCCCCAATATCTCCTCCTGAACGTGGATCAGTATGACGAGCCGGATTTCCAGGGAGCCCGCTACGTCATGTCGCCGCCGCTCCGCCAGGCGAGAGAGCATGAGTACCTCTGGCGGCAACTGGCGGCCGGAACTCTGCAAACCCTGATGACCGACCACTGCTCGTTCCGCATGGCGGATCAGAAGACCTTGGGGAAGGACAACTTCGCCAAGATCCCCAACGGAATTCCCGGCATTGAAACGCGAGTGCCGATCGTGTTCTCCGAAGGAGTGGGAAGAGGCCATATCTCCCTCCAAACCATGGTGGCCACCATGTGTACCAACCCGGCCCGAATGTACGGCCTGTACCCAAGGAAAGGTTGCCTGGCGGTGGGAAGCGATGCCGACATCGTGCTGATCGACCCCAAGAAGCGGGTCACCCTCCGAGCCGAAACCCTCAACCAGCACACCGACTATTGCCCCTATGAGGGTCTGGAGGTGACCGGCTATCCGGTGCTCACTATTTCTCGCGGTGAGGTGATCGCGGAGAACGGGAAATACGTTGGGGCGCCCGCCCGAGGCAAGTTCCTGCAACGCGGGCCATATCAGGCGCCGTGA
>DATBTL010000197.1:0-4859 GCA_036559345.1 Chloroflexota bacterium
CGGTGCTACCCAGCACGGCCGCGCCGGCTCCCTTGAGAAAGGTTCCGCGGGTTACTTGCATGATCTCACTTCCCTCCCCGAACAATTGCGAAGGACAACACCGTCAATTCCAGAACAGTGCGAAGATCCGTGCGGGGTGAGCGGGCCAGGCTCCTGGCGAGAGCCCTTCATGCCTCCTCGGGTGATTTGGTCTCTTCCACCACCGCGACGCCGCTGTCGTGGGAGAATTCAGTGCCGCGCCTATGGCGGTGCTTGCACGACAGCCATGACCGGAATACCTGCCGTGATGGGTGAAAAATTGGGTCCAAATTGACCAGATTCATGATCCAACTGGATTGAGTGAGGCAAGTCTAGCATGGCACCTTACCGGTGCCAAGCGCGCGGCTCCCCGGCCACCGCTTATATTGACGGACTTGGGAGCGGCATGCTATGCTCTGCCCGAATGAAATTGTAGACGTTTGCAGCAAGAGTCGGGATAATTGGTGGCAAAAACCCTCCGTGATGTAGCCCAAATGGCCGGGGTGTCGATCTCCACGGCCTCGCGGGCCCTCACCGGCGACCAGACGCGCGTGGTGGCCCTGGAGACCCGCGAGCGCGTGTGGGAGGCCGTGCGCCAACTGCACTATCAGCCCAAGGATGCCGCGCAGCGTTTGGTCAACCGGGTGGACAGCCAGGTGCGCCGCACCTACAACATCGGCCTTATCCTGGGCCAGGTCTCCTACAAGTTCTCCGATCCGTTCTGGTCCCCGGTCCTCGACGGAGTGGACGAGGAACTGATCCGCCAGGAATACCATCTGCGCTTCGCCTTCACCTTCGACGACCTCTCACGCCCGAGCCAGCGCCAACTGCTGAGCTCCGCCCATATTGATGGGGTGATCTTGCTGGGCACGGTTCCCCCCGTCGATTGGGCCGCGGCTCTCGGTCCTGGACGGATCGTGATCGTCTCGAACGCCGACGATCAGGGGCGCTGGAATGAACAACTGCCCGCCGACATTATCGCGGTCGAGAAGCGGCGCGCCCTCTATCGCCTGGTCGATCATCTCGTGGGGTTGGGCCGGCGTCGCCTGGGGTTCCTTGGCCCTCTCCCTACGGTCGACGAGCGGGCCGAGGCATTCGTCCATGCTTTGGTCCGCCGCGATTTGCCCCTCGATCCGGCGCACTTTCTTTGGTCGCCCTGGCCCGCCGAAGGTGCCTATGAAGTGGCAAGGACCCTCTTCTCGGGTGGGAATCTTCCTGACGCCCTGGTCTGCGGTTGCGACACTATCGCGATCGGCGCCATGCGGGCGGCCAAGGAGTGCGGGCTCCGCCTGCCGGATGACCTGGCCATTACCGGCTTCGACGACATCCACTTCGCGCGCGATCTCGATCCGCCCCTGACCACCGTTCATGTGCCCAAGGAACTGCTGGGGGAGCTGGCGGTGCGGAAGCTGATCGAGCGGATAAGCCACCCGGATCGGCCGCCAATCGTGCAGACGGTGCAGACCACCTTGGTGGTGCGTGGCTCCTGTGGCGCCACTCGGCGTACCGCCGCGTTCAATGTAGAGTGAGAGGGATGCGGAGATGCTCAAGATTACCCTTATCGGCGCCGGCAGTGCCGTGTTCGCCCGCCAGGTCATTACCGACATCTTGCAAATAGAGGGGCTGGAGACCGGTACCTTCGCGTTGGTCGATATTGACGGGCAACGCCTGGAACTGGCCCATCGGATCGCGGAGAAGATCATATCCCTCACGGGGAAACGCTGGAGTGTGACCACGTCAACTCAGCGACGTGACGTGCTGGCCGGCAGTGATGTGATCGTCAACAGCATCGAGGTAGCCGGACTCGCCAACGTGCGTCATGATTACGATATCCCGCTTAAGTACGGGGTCGACCAATGCATCGGCGACACCATCGGACCCGGCGGCATCTTCAAGGCCCTCCGTACCGGTCCCGCCTGGCTGGAGGTGCTGCGCGACGCCGAACGGTCGTGCCCCGGCGCCTGGGTGCTCAACTTCACCAACCCGATGTCCATTTTGACCCTGGCCGCGCATCTGGGCACAAAGATGCGGACGGTTGGTCTGTGCCATAGCGTGCAAGGCACCTCGCGGCTGCTGGCCCGGTATCTAGACATGCCATACCAGGAGTTGGAGTGGCGCTGCGGCGGGATCAACCATAACGCCTGGTTTACGGAGTTACGGCGCCAGGGCGAGGACTTGTATCCGCGCCTGCGCGAACGCGCGCGGGATCCCGAGATCTATGAGCAAGACCCGGTGCGCTTCGAGATGATGCTGCATTTCGGCGCCTTCGTCACCGAGAGCAGCGGCCACTTCTCCGAGTATGTCCCCTATTTCCGGAAGCGTCCGGATCTGGTTCAACGCTATTCCCGTCCTGGATACAGGGGCGAAAGCGGCTTTTACGCCAACAACTGGCCGGAGTGGCGGGCCCGGAACGATGCCGGAATCCAGGAGATGCTGGAGGGCGGGCGCGAGATCCCCCTGGCGCGCAGCCATGAATACGCCGCCGACATCGTCGAAGCGGTGCTCCTGGATCGGCCGGCGGTGATCTATGGAAACGTGCGCAACACGGGGCTGATCGACAACCTGCCCGATGGCTGCGTGGAGACGGCCTGCCTGGTGGATCGCAACGGGGTGCAACCCTGCCACTTTGGCCCGCTGCCCGAGCAACTGGCCGCGCTCAACCGGAGCCACATGGCCGTGCATACGCTGATGGCCGACGCGCTCTTATCCCATGACAAGCAGGCGGCACGGTACGCCCTGCTGCTCGACCCGCTCACGGCAGCGGTTTGTTCGCCGGCCGAGATAGGCGCCATGTTCGACCAGATGTGGGAGGCGGAGCGCGCCTATCTGGAGCCGTTCGCGTAGTTTGCGGTGTATAACCATGCGATGTGCCTGCCATTCGTGGTTGAGGGTGCGTTTTAGGAGCGCGGGTCTCCAGGCCCGCCATCGAGACGGTGAGGGCTCTTTTTTAGGGGCACGGGTCTCCAGGCCCGCCCGTGCAGCGCCCACCCGCCGGCGAACCAATGACGGCCACCGCCCTCCCCGTCAGACGATCCGTGGCGAAACCAAGCGGGCCTGGAGACCCGCGCCCCTGTCTCGCGACCTCAAAGCCGGTCGGCGCCGCCTCCATGATTGTGAGGCGCGCCCGAGGCGCCGGGCTCCGCTTGCTTGGGCGACCCCCGCGCTGTAGAATCCGAACCAGCCGGTATCCCCAGCCGGTGTCCGGCCCGCTTCAGTTCAGCGTGGAGGCCCATGGTGCAACCTAGTCATCGCTCCAAGCGTTTCGCCGTCCTGGCGGAGCGCGATATCAATCGCGAGACCTTCATCCAGGAGCTGCCGGAAGCCGGGCTAATCGCCATGGACAGCCCCCTCGATCCGGCGCCCAGCCTGCACCTTGAGGGCGGGCGGATCGTGGAGATGGACGGACGGCGGCGGGAGGACTTCGATCCGATTGACCAGTTCATCGCCGAATACGCTATCGACCCCAGACGGGCCGCCGAGGCTCTGGCCACCGACTCCCTGCGACTGGCCCGGATGCTAGTGGATCTGGTGACCCCGCGGGCTGAGTTGGTCGCCCTACTGGGCGGCTGCACTCCGGCCAAACTGCTTGACGTAGTCAGCCGGCTGGATGTCCTGGAAATGATGATGGCGCTGCGGAAGATGAGGGCCCGCCGCACCCCGGCCAACCAGGCGCATGTGACCAACCTGAAAGAGCATCCGGCCCTGCTGGCCGCCGACGCCGCCGACGCCGCCTGGCGCGGCTTCGCCGAGGAGGAGACCACCGTGCGGGTGGCTCGCAACGCGCCGCTCAATGCCCTGGCGGTCCTGATTGGCTCGCAGACCGCCCGCGGCGGCGTGCTCACCCAGTGCGCGGTGGAGGAGGCAGTCAGCCTGCGCCTGGCGATCAAGGGCCTCACCTCCTATGCCGAGACGCTCTCAGTCTACGGGAGCGCTCCCGCCTTCAACGATGGCGACGATACCCCATGGTCCAAGGCATTCCTGGCCTCGGCCTACGCCGCCCGCGGGGTCAAGGTGCGCTTCTCCTCCGGGACTGGCTCGGAGGTGCTGATGGGCCATGCGCAGGGCAAGTCGATGCTCTATCTGGAGGCGCGCTGCCTGCTGATGGTCAAGGGAGCGGGGAGCCAGGGGGTGCAGAATGGCTCGATCAGCTGCATCGCCCTGCCCGGTTCGCTTCCCGGCGGCTTCCGCGCCGTGCTGGCCGAGAACTTGATGGCCGCCATGCTGGGCCTGGAGGTAGCCTCCGGGAACGATGCCATGTCCTCGCACTCGGACCTCCGTAAGACCGCCAAGCTGATGCTGCAGTTGTTGCCGGGGACCGACTTCATCACCTCCGGCTACAGTTCGATTCCCAAGGAGGACAATCTCTTCGGGGGCGGGAACTTCGACGCCGAGGATTTCGATGACTGGCTGGTGATCCAACGTGACATGAAGGTCGATGGCGGCATGCGGCCGGTCCGCGAGGAGGACGTGCTCGCCGTGCGGCGGCGGGCCGCCACGGCGCTCCAGGCGGTCTACGAGGAGCTGGGCTTCCCCGCGATCAGCGACGCGGAGGTCGAGACCGCCGCCTGCGCTCACTCCAGCGCCGATCTGCCCGACCGCGACCCGATCCCCGATCTGGCGGCGGCGGATCGCTTCCTGGCCGGGCCGCGGACGGTGGTGGACGTAATCCGGGCGTTGGACCGCCGTGGCTATTCCGAGATCGCCGGTCGCCTGCTGGAACTGCAGCGCCAGCGCATTGCCGGGGACTATCTGCAGCCATCGGCGATCTTCGATGCCGATTTCAAGGTGCTCAGCGCGATTAACGACCCCAATACGTACCGCGGCCCCGGTACGGGCTACCA
>DATBTL010000198.1:0-11535 GCA_036559345.1 Chloroflexota bacterium
CGGGCTTGGCGATGTAGAAGGTACGCTGCAGATCGGAACAATAGCCGTCCAGCTTCACTCCCAGATCCACGAAGATCAGATGGCCCGGCTCGGCGGCGATGTCGCTCGGCCCCGCGTGGCCGTAGGCGGTATCCGGTCCTATCGCCACATGGGGACAGTGCGCGGCATCCCAGGCGGGCTCCAGATCCTTTTGGCGCAGCAGATCAGTGACATAGGCATGGGCCTGCTTCTCGGTCACTCCTGGACGGAGAAACTGCTCCAGGCGGTCGAATAGGGTCTCCGTCCGGGCCACGGCGGCTTCGATCCGCGCCACCTCCACCGGCAGTTTCCGGGCGCGGAGGGCAGCCAGCATGGGAGCGGCGGAGACCGTCCGCTCGGCGTATGGAGTGCCGGCCAGCAGTTGATGCCAGAGGAGATACATCCCATGGGTGATCCCATCGGCGGCGGCATCGTCGGTGGAATAGTTCAGGGCGATGCTCCGCGGGTTCATCCGCGCCAGCACCTTGAGGAGTTCGGGCCCAACCCCTTGCACGTAGGGGATCACCTCCCGGTAATTGCCGGTCCGGCGCGTCTCGTCGGCGTCCCCACTCCCCACCAGGGCCATGGTCGAGCCGTCTCGGGCGATCAGAAAGGCGGCGTTCCAGGTGATGGACAGCCCCACCAGGAGATCTTGCGCTGGTTCCGGGTGTGCGTGGGTCTCGCGCCCGAACTGGGCCACCCAGAGGTCAATATCGTGTTCTTCCAACAGACCAACCGCCTGCCGGATCTTGTCCCGCGTTACCGTGCTCATCCGTATTTCCTTCTCGTCATCGGGGAGGAGTGGCATATGCTTGTATCATAACCCAGCCTCAGGGGCACTCGTGCTCATGGCGGGCCCGTGAGGAGCGGGAATCCACATACCTCCTCAACAAACTTGCGCTGGACTCGACCGCTCTCCGTCCCCAAACCGCCCTATCCGGGCCGATCCCCACTTGCGACAATACCCCCCGTCAGGTGCATACTGCTAGATGAAAGACTCGCGGGAGGGAACCACTCGTTGCCAGGAGAGCTGCTGGTCCGCTGCCAGGATCTGGAAGAGCCGGGCAGCTTCTACCGGGCCTACCGGCGACGCCTGCAGGCCGGTTTCCGCTTTGTCTACGACGATCCGCGGCTGGGCGAGGGCGATACCCTGGACGCTCTGGTGACCCGGATCCGCCGCATGGAGACCCCGCCCGAGTTTTTGACCCTGATCGCCCGCGACCCCAACCCACGGATCCGGGCCGCCGCCGCCGGCAATCCCTTCCTGGCCCTCGACGATCTGGACCGCCTGGCCCTCGATCCCGCGACTGCCGTCCGCCGCGGGGCCGCCGCCTATCCCTGGGCCCCGCCCGGCGTACTCCGCACCCTGGCTCAGGATAGCGAGGAGACGGTGCGTGAGCAGGTAGCCGCCCACCTGGCCACCCCGCCCGATGTGCTCTTTGCCCTCACCCGCCAGGCAATCGGGAGGAACGCGAGTACCGACTGGTTGGCCGTGATCGCGGAGCATCCGCGAGCCCCCGAACCCGTCCTTTCCGTCCTCGCCCTCGTCCCCTTCCGCGAGGGCTGGCTGGTGGCCCGCCGCCGCGGGCTTCCCCAGGTGACGATCAGCCAGATTCTCGATCTCGGGCCCGACCGCTGCCGGGCCGACCTCGCCCGCAACCCGGCCGTGGATCAGGAGATCCTAAACCGGCTTACCAAGGACAGCGCGCCGGTGGTCCGGATGAACGTCTGTCACAATCCCAGCACCTCCGAGGAGACGTTGGCCGTACTTCTGCGAGACCCCGATCCGGCCGTCCGCGCCGCCAATCCGCGGAGCACGGCCCTGGAGCTGACCCGCCTGATCGACGTGCGCTCCCGCGTGGTGACCGAGCAGGTGGCGGGCAACCAGGCCGCGCCGGCTCAGTTGTTGGATCGGCTGGCCCGCACCTGGGACTCCGACGCCCACGCGGCGGTGGCGGCCAATCCCAGCACCCCGCCGGAGACCATTCGCCACCTCTACCGGGCGGGCGGCGATCAGGTCCGCCGCCTCTGCCTGGAAAACCCCAGTTGCCCCGAGGATCTGCTGCGGGCCCGGGCGATTGCCCAGGCCCCTCACTGGCGGGCCGTGGTGGCCGCGAACCCTGGGGCGCCCACCGACCTCCTGCACAAACTGGCGGCCGATCCGGCGCCGGAGGTGCTGGCGGCGCTGGCCCGCAACCCCGCTCTGCCGGGCTCCCTACAGCGGCGTCTCCTCCGTGAGCCGGCCAGCCTGCCCTCGAATCCTCTGACCCCCCCCGAGATCCTCTGGCAACTGGCGATCTACGAGAACGACGACAACTACGCCCAGCGCCGTCAGGTGCTCGCCAACCCCGGCTTCGCCCAGGCATACGAGGTCGTGACAAGTTGGCGCGAGGGGGCGCGGGAAGCCGCGCCGCCCCCGCCCAGTACGGCGGACGAAGAGGATGATGCGACCTAGAGGCGTGGTGCGTCTGGCCTGTGCCGCCATGGTGACGCTCTCGCTTATCCCATATTGGGGGTGGCGGGACGCGGCTCCAATCATGGCCGCGGCCGCCGCGCCGGCTGATCCCTGCGCGCAGGCTAGATCGGCTCGCCAACCGCCGGTACGCACGATCACCATCGGACCCAACGCCTAGGCCGTTGCCGTTGTCGCGCGGCCACCGCGGGTGCTGATCGCCAATGGTGGCCAGGCCACGTACTCGCCTCCCACTACCGGCGTCCTGACCGTGCTGTGCCCAGTGACGGGTCGGGTGCTGCGCCAGACGGTGGCGGGCGGCAGTGGGTACTTTACCGACACCCTCGCGGCGGACGACGCCCTCGTCCTGGCGTACCTGACCATCTGGGACACCAATCGCCTGGATGTGTTCAGCACCGCGACCGATAAACTGTTGCGCGCTATCCCAGTCGCGGCCCATCCGCTTCAGGTCACGGTCGATAGTACGCATCGCCAGGTGTTCGTCGCCGGCGAGGCGGCGAGCTTTGCACGGGAATGTGGTCCACAGTCGCAGCCGGGTGCGATTACCATCCTCGACGCACTGTCCGGCGCGGTCAAGGCACGGATTCCGGTGGGACGCTGCCCGGACGCGCTCGCCTTCGATCCGCTCACCGCCCGGCTCTTCGTCTCGAACCACGAGGACAACACGGTCAGCGTGCTCGATGCGGTGCGTGGGGTGCTGCGCACCCAGCGGGTCCATCTCCATCCGCACGCCTTCGCCGTGGACGAGCTGCATCACAAGGTGTTCGTGATCGCTCGATTCCCCCTGCGCGGTGGCGGAGATCCAGTTGTAGCAGGGACAGGCCATGTCCCTGTCCCTCTCTCCTGAAACACAGGCGGCAGCATCTCGTGAACCTGTGGCATTGGGGACGAACCCCGTGGGGTTCGTCCCATCCGCGGAAGCGGCGCGGCCCGGTTCAAGCCGTAGGCGCACCCTCGGCATAGGGCTGAAGCGCCGCATAAATCGCGAAGTTCCAGGGCGTGGGCGTTGAGCAGTCGCGCCCCAGGCGCACTACCGTGCCGTTGAGCGCCTCAAGCTCCAACCGATGGCCCGCGGCAAGGTCGTGGTAGAGCGAGCCGCGCGCCCACGGCTCAAAGCGTGCCGCCAGGGCCCAGCCACGCTCGACGCCGTCATCCGGGACGGCAATCCCGCCCGCCCGCGCGACCGCGGCCACTTCCTCCATCACGCCGCGCAACAACGTACCGCACGCGGGGGAGGCCAGGATCGCGCCGATTGGCAAGCGTGTCAGGGCGGTAACGCCGCTGAACGCGCAAATAAAGATGAACTTCTCCCACATGGCAACGCGGATATCGGTGTGTAACTCCGCTGGGATGCCCGCCTCCCCCAGCGTATTCCGCAGCCGCGTGGTGCGCGAGCTTGTTCCGCCGGCTACTTCGCCTAGCAGAATCTTCCCCAGGCCCGCTGTTTGCGCAATCACCCCAGGCTCCTCGATGGTGGAAGTGATCAACGCTACACCGCCAATGACGTGCGCCTGTCCAATCGCCGCCGCGATGCGCTCTACGGTATCGACGCCGTTCTGCAACGGCAGCACCACCGTGTCTGTCTCGATGAGCGGATGGAGCAACGCTGCCGCCTCGCTGGTGTCATAGGCCTTCACACAGAACAGCACCAGATCTACCGGCCCTACCTGGCTCGGGTCGTCCGTGGCCCGGACGGGTACGGTGAAGTCGCCGGCCAACCGTGACTTGATAGAGAGGCCATGCGCGCGCATGGCCGCCAGATGCGCGCCACGGGCGATAAAGGTTACGTCCGCTCCAGCATGGGCAAGCATGGCGCCAAAATAGCCCCCGGTCCCGCCAGCCCCCATCACCGCGATGCGCATGTGCGTGTTCTCCTCCTGGCGATCTACTCTAGTCGACAACCACCTGCGGCTGCTCATTCACGTGTAAGCGGAACACGTCGGGCCGCGCGTAGTGCCCTACCACGTCAAAGTCGTACTTGCCGCGCGCGATATCGCCCATGTCCAGATCGGCGGTCAGGATGCACTCTCCCACGAAGTCCGGACCCGCGAGCACCTGCCCGAGAGGGTTGATGATGCAACTCCCGCCTCGCGATAACACCGTCCGGGGGTCGTCTCCGAAGAGCGTGGCATAGTCCTCCGGATAGTCGGAGCGGCGGGCAAATTGGTTGCACGAGAGGACAAAGCAGCGGCCCTCGAGCGCGATGTGTTGCATCGTGGCGATCCACGTGTCGCGTCCATCCGCCGTGGGTGCGCAGTATAGCTGGATGCCTTTGGCATACATCGCCATGCGCAAGAGTGGCATGTAGTTCTCCCAGCAGATCACCGCGCCTAGCCGCCCGAATGGCGTGGCAAAGACTGGAAGGGTCGAGCCATCCCCGAAGCCCCAGACCAGGCGTTCGGAGGCGGTCGGCATGAGCTTGCGGTGTTTGCCCAGATAGCGCCCCTCCGGCGCGAAGAACAGAACGGTGCAGTAGAGCGTGCCGCCATCTCGTTCAATCACGCCGATGACCAGATACACCTCACTCCCCGCGGCGATAGCGGCAAGGGCGTCGACAGCGGGGCCGGGGACCTCTATGGCGCTGTCCCAATACCGGCGATACTCTTCACGGCCCTCGGACGTACGCGACCCCACGACGGCGCCAAAGCTCAGGCCCCTGGGGTAGGCCGAGACGAACGCTTCAGGAAAGACGATAAGTTTGGCTCCGCGACCAGCCGCGTCGGCGGTCAGGTCCGCCACCTTCGCCAATGTGCGCTCCCGGTCAAAGGCCACCGGGGCTGCTTGCACAACGGCGGCGCGGATAGCTGAGAGATCCCCTTCCATGGTTGACGCATCTTTCAAGGAGAACAAGAGGATTACGGTAGGCGCTTGACCAGCTTACAAGGGCTTTCCCCTGGGCGCTGTACCCGTCATACCATACACGATAGCAGCCTTGCGCTTCAACCAGATGACATCGTTCTCTCTCTGATGGCTCACGAGTTCAAAGCCACCAGACGCACGCCCTGGTGTGCCGACCCCCCCGCGCCATCAGTTTTGGACCTCAGCCGGAGGTTCCCGCGGCAGCCCCAATAAGAAGGGGGGCGGTCGTATGACCGCCCCCCATTTTCCTCGGTTCAGGTACTTTAGCTCAGTTCAGGTATTCCCGTAGATCGCCCTGCTCGCCTGACTGGCGCAGCCGGGTGAGGGCCGCCGTTTCGAGCTGGCGGATGCGCTCCCGCGTCAGACCAAAGGCCCCGCTCACCTCTTTAAGGGTCCGTGGGTGCCCATCGTTGAGGCCAAACCGCAGTTCGATCACTTTACGCTCGCGGTCCGGAAGGTCGCTCACCAGGCCCACCAGGCGGTCGTGGAGCATGCGCTGCTCCGCCATGTCGCTGGGGGAGATCGCGTCGGGATCCTCCACCACCTCGGCCAGGGTGGCGTCCTGGTCCTCGCCCATCACGCGCTCCAGCGAGATCGGCTGGTGGACCAGGCGGGCCATCTCCACAATCTTGGCCGAGGGCAAATGCGCGTCCTGCCCCTCCGGCAGTTCCACGCCGTCCTCCTCCAGTTGCGTGGTCTTCTGCAGGCGCGAAATACCCTCGGTAACGTGCACTGGCACGCGGATCGTCTGGCTCTGGTTCGAGATTGCCCGCGTCACCGCTTGGCGAATCCACCAAATAGCGTAGGTCGAGAAGCGGTGACCCAGCCTGTAGTCGAACTTGCGGGCGGCCCGAATCAAGCCGATATTCCCCTCCTGGACCAGATCCAGGAGCGAGAGCCCTTCATTCCGATAACGCTTGGCCACGCTGACCACCAGGCGAAGGTTCGACTCCACCATGATGTTCAACGCCTCCTCGTCGCCATTCGCGATCCGCTCCCCCAGCTCACGTTCCTGGGCCGCCGTCAACAGGGGCATACGGCTAATGTCGTGCAGATACAGCATCGTGCTGTCTTCCGGCTGCGCCACGGCAGCCTGCTTCACCTCTAAGGCGGGTGCACTCATGATATCCTCATTTCTCCGGCATCCCTTAAGAAGTACCACCGGCAGGGCTGTCGTTGAGTGACGGCCCCATGCGCGGGATGCCCAGTATTCTTCTATTGATCTATACGGATAGGGGCCCTACTTGGATTACCTTAGAGCACCCAAAATATGTCAAACAACAAACATCCAGTCCTCGTCCTCTCTGGGCCTTCACGGGGAAGTAACCCAATGTGGTAGCATTCCGGCGGTCAAACGGTGAGCGAGCGGGAAACAATATGGAAAGCGTAGGGACGCGAGCCAGGATCGCGAACGATCTCACATGGTGATACGGGCCCTGATTACAGGGGCCACCGGGTTCGCCGGCGGTCATCTAGTGGAGGAGTGCATGGCCGCCGGCTACGAGGTCGTCGGCACCTCGTTGTCCCCGGTTCCCGCCACCGGCGGCCCGGCCGCCGTTACCCTGCGCCAATGCGATCTCGGGCGGCTGGAGGACGTGGAGGCCCTGGTGGCCGAGACGCGGCCGGATCGGGTTTTCCACCTGGCGGGCCAGGCCGCCGTGGGCGCCGCCTGGCATGACCCCGCCGGAACCTTCGCGGCAAACGTCTTCCTCACCCAGCATGTGCTGGAAGCCGTCCATCGACAGGCCCCCGCCGCGCGCGTCCTGGCGGTGGGCAGCGGCGAAGTCTACGGGGCCGTCGATCCGGCCCGAATGCCGGTGATCGAGGAGGAGCCGTTCCGTCCCCTCAATCCCTACGGGGTGAGCAAGGCCGCCGCCGATCTCCTGGCGCTCCAGTATTTTCTGGCCTTCGACCTCCAGGTGGTGCGGGTCCGCCCGTTCAACCATATTGGCCCGCGCCAACGCCAAGGCTTTGTCCTGGCCGATTTCGCCGCCCAGGTGGCGGCGATCGAACGGGGCGAGGCGCCCCCCGTGCTGGCGACCGGGAACCTGGAGGCCGCGCGCGATTTTACCGACGTGCGCGACGTGGTCCGTGCCTACCGCCTGGCCCTCGAACTGGGGACGGCGGGCGCCGTCTATAACGTGTGCTCGGGGAGACCCACCTCGATTGGCGTCTTGCTCGACGCGCTCTTACAAGCCAGCCGCGTTCCCGTGCGGGTGGAGACCGATCCCGCCCTCTACCGTCCCGTCGACCGGCCGGAGATCTTTGGTAGTAACGCCGCGCTCCAGGCCGCGACCGGCTGGCAACCGAGTATTCCCCTCCACCAATCCGTCATCGATACGCTCGCCTATTGGCGGGCCGAACTGTAAGCAACGGCGAGGCCCGCGCGGGCCCGCCCCGATTTCCCTGGGAGGACATTATGCCGAACGCCTTGATCACGGGATTCACCGGCCAGGACGGCAGTTACCTGGCTGAATTGCTCTTGCAGAAGGGCTACACCGTCTACGGCCTGGTCCGCCGTACCAGCGTGCTGGCCGACGAGCGGGTCCGTCATTTGCTTAACGATGTCGAGATCGTGGATGCCGACCTGCTGGATCAGCACTCGTTGGTGCAGGCCCTGCACCAGGCCAAGCCGAGCGAGGTCTATAACCTGGCCGCGCAGTCGTTCGTCCCCACCTCGTTCAGCCAGCCGGTGCTCACCGGCGAATACACCGCCCTCGGGGTCACCCGGCTCCTGGAGGCTATCCGCTATACCGACCGGAATATCCGCTTTTACCAGGCGTCCTCCAGTGAGATGTTCGGCAAGGTGTGCGAGGTGCCGCAAAGCGAGGCCACCCCGTTCTACCCACGGAGTCCCTACGGGGTCGCCAAAATCTACGGCCACTGGATCACGGTCAACTATCGCGAGAGCTTCAACATTTTTGCCTGCTCGGGTATCTTGTTCAATCACGAAAGCCCCCGCCGGGGCACCGAATTCGTCACCCGCAAGATCAGCCGGGGAGTGGCCCGGATCAAACTGGGGCTGCAAACCCACCTCTCCCTGGGCAACCTGGAATCCAAGCGTGACTGGGGTTTCGCGGGCGACTACGTGGAGGCCATGTGGCTGATGCTCCAGCAGGATCAGCCGGATGACTACGTGGTGGCCACCGGTGAAACCCACAGCGTGGCC
This sequence comes from Chloroflexota bacterium, assembly GCA_036559345.1. Classification (GTDB taxonomy): domain Bacteria; phylum Chloroflexota; class UBA5177; order JANWHV01; family JANWHV01; genus JANWHV01. The sequence goes on from DATBTL010000198.1 coordinate 8,520, forward strand.
GAGTTCGTGCAACTGGCCCTGGCCCACATCGGGATCGAGAACTGGCAAGACTACGTGCGCCAGGATCCGTCCATGTTCCGCCCGGCCGAGGTCGATCTCCTGGTTGGCGATGCCGAGAAGGCCCGGCAGGTGCTGGGTTGGCGGCCCAAAGTCGGCTTCCCCGAATTGGTCAGTCTGATGGTCGAGGGAGATCTCGCGCTCGAACGCGATCACATGCGATAGGTTCAGCCTTTACAGGCCCTCGAAGGGCATGGTAGCCTGAGCACGGTCCCCCGTACACCATGACCGACCACCCCTCAGCCCATTGGACGGTGCCATGACCGACCCACCGGACCGGCCGGCGCCGGCGATCGATCATGCGCGGCGGGAGGGCGAGAGCAGGCGCCTGGGGACTCCCCGCTCGCTCCGGACTACCGGCCGCCTTCCCTCGCTCGGCGCGGATCGTATCCGGCGCCGTTTCCCCCGCCCGCGGCTGCCCCGCACCGGGGTCTTTGCCTTTCTGGCCGTGGTGGGGCCGGGGCTGATCACCGCCAGCGCCGGGAACGACGCTGGAGGGATCGTCACCTATGCCAGCGCCGGGGCGGTATTCCGCTACAACATGCTGTGGGCCCTCATCATCACGGCGGTCAGCCTGATCGTGGTGCAGGAAATGTGCGCGCGCCTGGGCGCGGTCACCGGCAAGGGGCTGTCGGATCTGATCCGGGAACAGTTCAGCCTTGGGGCCACCAGCCTGGCCATGGCCTGCTTGTTGATCGCCAATACTGGGATCACGGTCTCCGAGTTTCTTGGCCTGGCGGCCTGCGCCCAAATCATCGGCATCCCCGCCTGGATCGCCGTGCCCCCCGTTACCCTGGTCCTCTGGTATCTGGTCACCCAGCGATCCTCCAGCATGATCGAGAAAGTCTTTGTCGCCCTCTCCTTCGTCTTCCTGGTCTATGTGGTAGCGGCCTTCAAGGGGACCAACTGGAGTTCCGTGCTCCACGACACGGCCCAGCCGCACATTGTCTGGACCAGCACCTATATCAGTGCCGTCGTGGCCCTGGTGGGGACCACGATTAGCCCCTATATGCAGTTCTTTGTTACCTCGTCCGTGGTCGACAAAGGGATCTCTCCCCGCACCTATGCTTTCACCCGCGCTGACGTGATCATCGGTTCGCTCTTCGCGATCGCCGTGGCGGGATTCATCATTATCGCCACGGGGACGGCGCTGTGCAGTGTCCACGGCTGCCCCGCCGGGAACAGCAACATCAGCCAGCCCCAGCAATTCGCCGTGGCCCTCAACTCGGTGGCCGGGAACTCGGCCGAGACGCTGTTCGCGATCGGGCTTTTCGGGGCCGCGATGCTGGCGGCCGGGGTGCTGCCGCTCTCCACCGCCTACGCGATCTGCGAGACCTTCGGCCTGGAGAGCGGGACCGAGAAATCGTTCGCGCAGGCGCCGATCTTCAACAGCATTTTCACCGGCACGATTGTCATTTCCACCCTGATCGCGATCATACCGAACCTGCCGATCGTCCCAGTGCTCCTCAATCTGCAAGTGCTGAACGCCCTGATGCTGCCCATTCTGCTGATCTTCATCATTCGCCTGATCAACAATAAGGATCTGATGGGGAGCTACCGGAATGGACGGCTGTTTAACCTGGTCGCCTATGCCACGGTGGCGATTCTGATCGGGCTGAGCCTGCTCTATCTGGCGGGCCAGGTCGGGATCGGACCGGCCGCCCGATAAAGCGGCGCCCGTCCCCTACAACGGCGCCGCCAGATGCTCGGTTATCACCAACGAGGCGGCCCCGATAATCTTCACGTTCGCCTCGATCAGGGCCGGCGCCACCCGCACCCGTGCCCGCGCCGGCTCCAGGACCGACCGCGTGCCGGCAGCCAGGACGCGGTCGAAGAGCTCTCCTTCGCGAATGATCGGGCCGCTGAGCACCACCAACTCAGGATCCCAGTTCGCCACCGCGTTGGCCACCACCAGGCCCAGGTACTCCGCCGCGTGCTCCAGCAACTCGCCGGCCAGCGGGTCGCCGGCTTGGGCGGCGGCCGCCAGGCCACCGGGGGTCCAGGTTTCCGGCTTCCCGGCCAGCAGTGAGGCGCGCCCGGCCGCCAACGCCTCGCGCACCCGCCGCTCCAGGCCAACCTCGGACGCGAAGACCTCCAGGCATCCCTGGTTCCCGCAGGCGCAGATCGGCCCTCCCGGCTCGACCGTATTGTGCCCCAGTTCCCCTGCCGCCCCATGCACCCCGCGGTACAGGTGTCCCTCCAGGATCACCGCTCCGCCCACCCCCGTACCGGCGTCGAGAAACACCGAGGTGTTCGCCCATCGCGCCGCCCCATACTGGTGCTCCGCCAGGGCCAGAGCGCGGACCTCGTTATCGACCAGCACCGCGCCGCCCAGCCGTGCCTCCATCATGGCGCGCACCGGCACATCCCGCCAGTGAAAGTTGGGGGAGAAGAGAATGACGCCTTCCGGCCACCGCACCATCCCCGGCACGGCCATCCCGATTCCCAGGAGTTGGGCGGTCGGTACGTCACGGGTCACTCGACGGGCCAGTTCCGCCGCCAAATCCAACACAGTGGCGGGATCGACGCCACCCGGCACGGGCACCCGGTGAACCTCGCGCGGTGTACCGCCGAGATCCACCAGGGCCGCGCTTACCTCGCGCAAGTCGAGATCGATGCCAAGAGCCAGACGTGCCTCGGGGACAAAGGCCAGGCCCCGGGGCCTCCGGCCCACGTTGCCGGTTACGGCGGCGCCAACCTCCTTGACCCACCCCTCGCGCGCCAGGTGATCGACAATGCCGGAAACGGCGGCGGGACTAAGGCCGGTTTGGCGGACAATCGCCGCCCGCGACAGGGTCGGTTGGGTCCGCACCAGGTTCAACACCAGGGCCCGATTCGCCTGTTGCATCAGGCGGCCATCCACTTTGCCTTTGGCGGAGCGCATGGCGGTCATTATACGACGCGCGGCCCCGACCGGGTAGGAGAGCACGCACCTCTGCCTGGGAGCGCGAGCGTCTCG
>DATBTL010000199.1:0-6005 GCA_036559345.1 Chloroflexota bacterium
GAGGCCGGCTACCGTCCTCAAGGTCAGCGTGGATGAAGCGGCCAAGAGCGCCGTGGTAGTGGTTCCGGAACGGGAGCTTTCCCTGGCGATCGGGAAGGACGGGCAAAATGCCCGCCTGGCGGCCCGCCTGACCGGCTGGCGAATCGACATAAAGAAGCCTTCCGATCAGCCGGTCAGCGGGCCGGCCGGGCAGCCAGCGGGCGCGCATGCCGCCGAGAAGGGATAGCGCATATGGCGGAAAAGGCGACCGCGCCGATCAAGAAAACCAAGGCGCGCGCGCCGCGGCCCCTACCGGAGCGCACCTGCGTTGCCTGTCGAATCTCCCGGCCCAAGCGCCACTTGGTGCGCTTGGTGCGGACGGCGGAGGGAACGGTTGAGGTAGACAAAACAGGAAAGCGGGCCGGACGGGGTGCGTATCTCTGTCCGGCTCAGGTATGCTGGCGGCTGGCCCGGACTCGGAAGAGTCTGGATCAAGCCCTGGCGGTGCCGGTCGGCGCCGAGGGATGGGCGGCATTGGATGCATACGCGGAACGATTACCGGCAGCACTACGAGAGAACTTAGGGGACGGAGAAATTCATGGCGGGACCGAGACCAAATAGCCCCGGTAGGGGCGGAGCAAGAAGACCAGGTGGACGAGGACCGGGCGGACGGCCCACGGGTCGCGGGGGCGGGCGCGGCCCGGGTCCGGTCGTGGCGCCGGTAGAGACCAAGGTCGAGGCGGCAAAGCCGTCGTCGGTAGAGCTTCCCAGTGTGATGACGGTCAAGGAGTTGGCCGAAGTACTGCTGGTTGAGCCCGTGCAGGTGATGAAGCTCCTGATCAAAAACGGCATGATGGCGACGATCAACCAGGAGATCGACTTTGATACCGCCGCCATCGTGGCGACGGAGATGGGGATCGACGCCTCCGAGCAAAAGTTGCAAGCGGCGGAGAGTCAAGATCAGCCGGAGGAGGTGGCCGGGGCGCCGATCGTCGAGGAAGACCCGGCCAAACTGCAGCCGCGCCCTCCGGTGGTCACGATCATGGGCCACGTCGACCATGGGAAGACGACCCTGCTGGACGCGATTCGCCAGACCAACGTCGCGGGCGGCGAGGCGGGCGGCATCACCCAGCACATTGGCGCCTATCAGGTGGAGAAAAACGGGCGGAAAATCACCTTCCTTGATACGCCGGGACACCAGGCATTCACCCAGATGCGCGCCCGCGGTGCGCAGGTTACGGATCTGGTAATTATCGTGGTCGCGGCCGACGATGGGGTGATGCCGCAAACCCGCGAGGCCATCGCCCATGCGCGGGCGGCCAACGTGCCGATCGTGGTGGCGATCAACAAAATCGACGCCCCCGGAGCCAATCCCGAGCATGTCAAGCAGGAATTGTCCGAGGTTGGAGTACAGGTCGAGCAGTATGGCGGCGACGTGGTGAGCGTCGAGGTGTCGGCCAAGAAGCGCCTGCATCTGGACGAGTTGCTCGACATGATTCTGCTGGTGACCGAGATCCAAGATCTCAAGGCAAATCCGGACCGTCCGGCGATCGGCGCCGTAGTCGAGGCGCGTCTCGACCGGATGAAGGGCCCCATGTGTACGGTGCTGATTCGCGCCGGTACCTTGAGGCTCGGCGAGACCGTGGTGGTCGGCAGCGCGTTCGGGAAGATCCGCGCCATGTACAACGATCGTGGGAAGCCGATCAAGTCTGCGGCCCCCTCGACCCCGGTGGAGATCCTGGGCTTGCTGGAGGTTCCGGCGGCTGGTGATACCTTGCAAGTGTTTGGCGACGAGCGGTTCGCCCGCAGCCTCTCCCAAGAGCGGATCCGGGAGCGGCGGGTCGAGTCCTTGCAGCCGACCAAGAAGCTGGGGCTTGCCGACCTGTCGAGCTTTATCCAGGCCGGCCAGATGAAGGATCTGAATATCGTCCTGAAGGGCGATGTGAAAGGCTCCATTGAGGCGGTAACGGGTGCTTTACAGCGGCTCAGTACGGACGCGGTCACGGTCAGGGTGTTGCTCGCCGATACCGGCGCCGTCACCGAGTCGGATATCCAACTGGCGTCCGCCTCGCGAGCCCTGGTGGTCGGCTTCAATGTCAAACTGGACCCTTCGGCGCGGCGGGCGGCGGATGTTTCCGATGTGGACATTCGCTTCTACGACATTATCTACAAGTTGACCGAGGATATCGAGGCCGCCCTCCGTGGCATGCTTGATCCGGTATTCACGGAAGTCGTTACCGGCCACGCCGAGGTGCTTCAGGTGTTCGCGACCTCGAAAACGGAAAAAGCCGCCGGGTCGAGAGTGGTGGATGGAACCATTCATCGCGGCGATCAGGTGCGGGTGATCCGCGACGGCAAGGTGGTCCACGAAGGGAAAGTCGGTTCGCTTCGCCGCGGACGCGAGGACGCGCGCGAGGTTGCCACCGGCTTTGAGTGTGGGATCATGGTTGAGTCGTATAATGACTTCGCGGTGGGAGACATCGTCGAAACCTGGACGCGGGAAAAGGTCGCCTGAGGATGGCCCACTATCGCCAGGAGCGATTGAGTCACGAGATCCAACGTATCGTCAGTGAGATGATGCAGTTTGAGTTACGCGACCCTCGCATCCACATGGCCAGCGTGACCCGGGTCGAGGTAAGCGGCGATATGCGTCATGCCAAGGTCTATATCAGCGCCGTGACCGAGGAGGACCGGGAGGAAGCGGCCCAGGTTCTCCAGCGGGCCCGCGGCTTCCTCCGCAAAGGGGTAGCCTCGCGATTAAGCATGAGGGTGACGCCGGAGTTGCATATCCTCGCGGACAAGGCAATCGTGGGGGGCGACCATGTATTGGCCTTGATCCGCGATCTGGGGGAGCGGGTGGATGGCAATGGGCGCTAACGGCGGGCCGCCGCCGGGTCAGGGCGGCGCCGAGGTGTCGCGCGCGGAGGCGGCGGCCCTGCTTCGGTCCGCCCATTCCATCGTATTGTACACCCATCGAAACCCAGACGGAGACTCCGTCGGCTGCGTCACCGCCCTGGCCTCGACCCTTGAGGGGCTGGGAAAGCGCGTACGGATGGTGTGCCCGGACCCCCTGCCGCCGTATCTGTTGGCGGTCCCATGTTCGGAAGCGATCAGCACCGGCCCGGACCTGGTAACCGCCGACCTGGTGGTAAGCATTGACGTGTCGGATGTCAGCTTGCTGCTCCCCCTCGCGGCGGCCGAACTCGGCTACTTCGCCGGTGTGCACTCGCTCAATATTGACCATCATTTCAGCAATACGCGATACGCACGGTACAATTTAGTAGATCACACGGCCGCGGCGGCCACCGAGATTGTCTTTGATCTGATGCGCGAGCTTGGCGTGCCCCTGGACCTTCCACTCGCCACCTCGCTGATGTATGGCATCGTGAACGACACGCACTCGTTTCAGAATAGCAACACGACCCCCAGAACCCTGGCCATGTCGTCCGAACTGGTGGCCGCCGGCGCGAACCTGAGTCGGATCGTCTTCGATCTCCTCCTGGCGCGGAGCGCCGCGTCGGCTCGTCTCTGGGCCCTGGTGCTGCCAACCCTGCTGTTTCATGACCACGAACGGGTGACCTTCCTGACGGTCAGCCGGGACGCCCTGGCCCGCGCCGGTGCAACCATGACCGACGCCGATGGCCTGGTGGAGTTTCTCCGGAATATCCGGGATGTTGACCTGGCGGTGCTGTTCAAGGAAACCGACTCCGATACCTACCGGCTGAGCATGCGGGCCAGCGACGCGGTTGACGCCACGGTGGTCGCGGGAGCCTTCGGCGGCGGCGGCCATCAGCGCGCGGCGGGTTGCGACATCAGCGCTCCCCTCGCGGTTGCCCAAGCCGATGTGCTGGCGGCGTATCTCGGAGCCCGGCAGGCGGGATAGCACCCTCACATGAACGGCATCCTCGCGGTTGACAAACCCAAAGGGTGGACCTCGCACGACGTGGTGGCACGGGTGCGCCGGTGGAGCGGCCAGCGCCGAGTGGGGCACGCTGGTACCCTGGATCCGATGGCAACCGGGGTCTTGCTGGTCTGCCTGGGCGAGGCGACCCGAATGAGCGACGATCTGATGCGCGGGGTCAAATGGTATCTGGCGCGGATCCAGTTTGGCATCCGTACCGATACCGATGACGCCACCGGCCAGGCAGTCGAGCACCGTCCGGAAGCTTTTCTGGTCAGTGACCTGGAAGCCGCGCTGCAGCGTCAGGCAGGGAGCATCCAGCAAGTGCCGCCCGCCTTCGCGGCGATCAAGCAGCAAGGCAGGCCCGCGTACAAGGCGGCGCGGGCAGGCGAGGTGGTGGAACTGGCGCCACGCTCGGTTACTGTCTACACAATTGCTCTCCTAGCTATGAACGAAGGAGGCGTGGAGATCGCGACCGGCGGTACTCCGGCTCGCTCGGCCGATCTCCTGATCTCCTGCTCGAAGGGCACCTATATTCGCTCGATTGCCCGCGACGTGGGTGAGGATCTCGGCTGCGGGGGACATCTTTCCGGATTACGGCGGCTGGCCAGCGGCTCGATCACTACCAGGAACTGCGCCACCGTCTCCACTCTGGAGGAAGCGGTGGCTACCGGAGGGCCCGCGGCTCTGGCCTCCCGCTTGCTGCCTCTCGACCTCGCGGTGAGCGGCCTACCGGCCTGCGTGCTGGGAGGCGTCCTGGAAACACTGGTCCGCGCCGGCCGCCAGGTGGCGGTCCTCGTAACGCCCGCAATCCCCGATCTCCGAGTCTATGGGTCGAACGGCGAATTGGTGGCCATGGCGGCGCCGGCAGGCGACCAGTTGTATCATTCCCATCGAGTGTTCGCGCCCGTGGGAGTGGAGTAATGCGTGTCGTGCGCTCATTCGAGGAACCGCCGATCGAGGGGCCGGTCTTGCCAACGATCGGCACCTTTGACGGGGTACACCGGGGCCACCGGTTCTTGCTGGAGCAAGCGCGCGACCGGGCGGCCGAGCACGGCTTCGGCCTGGTGATCGTCACCTTTGATCCCAGCCCGGCCGTGGTGTTGCGGCCCGGCTTGCGCCGCTATCAACTGACCACTGCCGAACGGAAGCTGCGCCTCCTGGGGGCGCTCAATCCGGCGGCGATCGTACAGGTACCCTTCACCATCGAACTCTCGCGGTGGAGCGCCTCCCAGTTCATGGATGTCCTGGAGGCGCGCATGGACTTGCGGGAACTGTGGCTGGGCGAGGACTTTCATTTTGGCCATGGGCGCGAGGGCGGAGTGACCATGCTGGTGGAGCGGGCCCGACAGTCGGGCTTCTCCCTCCATATCGTCCCTCGGGGCATGGAAGACGCGGCGGGCATCTCCAGCACCCGCATCCGCCAGGCATTGGCGAGGGGTGAGGTCGAGCAGGCGCTGCCGTTGCTCGGCTACCCGTTTACGCTGGATCTCGGCGTACCGGCGGCGCGGGAACCGATCGATGGGTTGGTCCACCTACGGTATACCGTCCCCGGAACGTTGGCGATCCCGGCCACCGGCGCCTACGCGGCCCTCTGCCAGACCCCGCTTGACGGCGGCCTCTATCTCGCCGCCTGCCTGATCGAGGACGGGGCGACCTTGCCGATCACCCTCGTACGGCGGGAGGAGGATGGCGACCCCACGGAGGTGGAGTTCATCGCCCGCCTCGACCCGGAGTCCGGGACACCCAGCGGGCCGGCCCGCCTGTTCGCGCGAGCCGCGGCGGCGGTGACACACTGGCGCCGGCCCGTATTCGAGGCTGCGGGACGGCTCTGATCGGGGTTGTGACCGGAAGCATAACTTGACATCTCTCGGAGCCATTATCTGGCGTCGTGAAGGAACCTTTGGCATCTCAATCGCTCGTTACCAACCGCATACCTGCACCATGCCGGCGCACAATATGGCGCTGCGTGCATGCGTCGGACCAAGACTCGGCACACAGACCGGTCGGATTACAAGAACATCGGTTCTAGATGGGTACACGCCTTTCCCTGCGTGGGCGTCATGCGTTATCCGGATTGCCGTGGGTTGCACCACGTAGTGCGAAGGCGCGCCGCCGATCGCCG
>DATBTL010000200.1:0-14517 GCA_036559345.1 Chloroflexota bacterium
GGAGCTGGTGGGACTCGCCGTGGGTGTTCGGGTAGACACCACGATCCCGCCAATCCCGGAAACGGAGGTAGCGGTTGGCGTCGAGGCGGCAGGCTTCACCAGATTCGCCGTCTGAATCCCCGTGGTCGCGGTGGAGGTTGAGCCAACCAGGGTCAGGGTGGGAGCCGGCGTGCCGGTGAACACGGGGGTCAGGGTGGGCGCACGGGTTAAGGTGGGCGCCAGGGTGTCGGTTGGGGCCGGCGTATCGGTATTCAAGGGCGTGGGGGCGGAGGCATTCGCCTGCACCGGCAAGACTTGTTGGATGGTGCCCTGGCTATTGGATGCCTGCAACAGCAGCAAGGTCGTGCCGGGAGGGACGGTGAGGGCGGCGTTGGGCCCAACGGTTTGCCCATTTAACTGTACGCTGTCCGCGTTCTGGATCTGCCAGGAGGCGATCAGACTGGGACCAACCTGGGTCACCGTGAAATGGAGGATCTGAGGCTTGCCGGTGACCCCGCCCTGGTTGTTGCCGGCGGTCGTGCCGTGAGTCGAGGATGTCCCGGCCGTGCCCACGCCCTTGACAGCGCTTCCCGTGCCGCCCGCTCCCGCTCCGCCCGCTCCCGCTCCGCTACCCCCAGCCCCAGCCCCAGCACCGCCCGCGCCGGCGCCACCGGCTCCCGCGCCGCCGGCCCCAGCCGCGGCGACCGTGTTACCGGTGGACCCGCTGGTTTTGGCAATCTGAGTCAGTTGGGCCGCCGCGGTCTGCGCCGGTGGGGCCATACTCTGGCCGGCCTGGGCATTTGGCGCGTTCACGGTCAATAAGAGTTGCGCTACCTGTTGCGCCGCGTTGACTGGGGGCGTTCGGTTGGATGAGACGATGTGGTTAATGCCAACATACGAAAAGCCAAGCACCACCACGGCTGCCAGAACCGCCGCTATCAAGCGGGTGGAGTTCCAGAGCCACATCGGGACCACCAGAGCGCGGATCCTCGGCACATAGGTAAAACGTGCCTGGCGGGTCAACGTCGGGTCGGGAGGCGCCAACCCCTGTTGCTCCTCCAGCATGCCCCGCAACTCGAAGCTATAGCTGTGCGGGTCACCGATCAGATGCCGGCGTTCCGGCCGCACCCGCACCTCCACCGTGGCCTGGCCGCCGGCGGGCACCTCGACCGCGTCGTCGGGACGCATGCGGAAGGACAGCGCCTCCTCGGCGTCATGCGCTTCGATCACCATGGTCTGTGGTGTATTGGAGCCGTTCATAAAGGTGGCCCTATAGGTCGCGTGCCGTCCCTGTGCCATCAGGGGCGAGACCTCAAGGCTCATCTTTCCGACCGTCGTCACGGTGATCGAGAACATCGTGCTGGTGATCTGGGTCGGATCATCCTCCGAGGTCGCGCGAACGGTAACCGGGTAGATGCCCGCGCTGGTGGTGACGCCGGTCGGCGGATGCAGGGAAAGCGTGAGGGTTTCCTCGGCCGCCGGGAACAGCGAGACGTTGGTCGTACTCAGCGAATACCAGTCCGCGGGGATGTCCTCGACCGAGAAATGATACCGGTCGATGATCGCTGTCGTATTGCGGGCCGTGATGGTAAGTGTCGTCTGTTCGCCGGGGCTGATTTGGACCGTGCTGGGACTTACGGTCAAACGCATCCTTATAAACCCAACCCCTCAGGTCCGCGGCTACCCGTCGGCCTCCAGGCAACAGCCTTCAGGCACGCCGATGTTCGGTCTACCATGGAATCATCAGTACGAGGCATAGCCCGCCCCAGAGGAGACGCGACTACCGGCTACAGTATACGAACAATCTTCCTGCTTGGATAGACCCCATTTGAGTATTGCGATCCCTCAAAATGGTAAAATGTGCCTAAAGACGTGGCCTCCGATGCGCCATCGGCCAAGAGAGTCGCGACCCGGCAAGGAAATGGAGAGCCTTTTGCTCCAAGGCGGTATACTCAAGAGTGACTTGGTGTGCTGGATCCGTTTTGCGAAGGAGCGTTGAACCGATGGCCTACGAACTTCCCGCCCTCCCGTATGACTACACCGCCCTGGAGCCTCATATTGATGAGGCCACCATGCACTTCCATCATGACAAACACCACCAAACCTACGTGACGAACGTAAACTCGGCTCTTGCCAATCATCCAGATCTGGCGGCCCTGAGCGTGGAGGAGTTGATCTCCAACCTCAGCCGGGTACCCGAGGATATTCGGACAGCGGTCCGGAACAACGGTGGCGGCCATGCCAATCACTCGCTGTTCTGGAAGGTCATGACCCCCAACGGTGGCGGCGCGCCCAGCGGGACCGTCGGCAGCGCCATCAATCGCGCGTTTGGGAGCTTCGATGCGTTTAAGGAGCAAATCGCCAAGGCGGGCGCCGGTCGTTTTGGCAGTGGTTGGGCGTGGTTGAGCGTGGACGGCAGTGGCGCCTTGAAGATCGAATCCACCGCGAACCAGGATAGCCCGCTCATGGAGGGCCGGACCCCCATTCTCGGGGTCGACGTGTGGGAGCATGCCTACTATCTGAAGTATCAGAACCTTCGCCCGAAATATATCGAGGCATGGTTCAACACGATCAACTGGGCCGAGGTGGAGCGGCGATACGCCGCCGCGGGCGGCAAGTAAAGTACAGCCGTCTTCTCCGGTCCCAGGAAATGGGCCGTGGCCGATCCTTTCAGGGGGATCGACCACGGCCCATTTCTTGTGTTAGAGTAGTGCTTGCTCTCTAGTTTCCGGATGTCGCTGCCGATATACCTAGTGTCAGCAGAGGTGTCAGGCGGTTCGGCGCCGCGCTGGTAGTCCGTGGGAGGCATGCATTGTGAACAGTGGGCGGAGCGGCGATTGGCGCCTTTGGCGTGTTTGGCTGCTGGTCGGCTTGATCAATTCCTTGGCGGCGGTAGGCCAGGGGCGGGCCCACGCGCGAACCCTTACCGCGCTCCCCGTGACCCACTGCAACGCGAGCAGTCTGCAACAAGTGGTGACTTGCGTTGAAGGCAGCGTCCTCCTCATGGATGTGAACACCAGCAGTACCGAGTCGCGAGGCACCGGCTTCGTGATTCGAAACGATGCCACGGGCACCTATGTCCTGACCAATAAGCACGTGGCCGAAGGTGGAACTCCCGGGAACATGACCGTCACCACTCCCGATGGCCGCGTGAAGTACCACGTCCTGGCCATTGCCGAGGATCCGGGAAAGACCGGAACCCCCGCCGATCTAGCGGTGGTCAAGCTGCAACCGACCACTCTCCGCCCCCTCGCCTGGGGCGATTCCGAGCGCCTCCAGGTAGGAGAGACGGTGGCCAGTATCGGCTATGGGCTTGCCTTCCAGTTGGGCGGCCCTCCTTCGGTGACCGAGGGGATCATCTCGGCGCTCCACCGCGACCTGGCGGACGGCTTTGGCCCGGCCTGGATCCAACACCAAAGCACGATAAACCACGGCAATAGTGGGGGGCCGCTCCTGGACTTAACCGGTGACGTGGTGGGGGTCAACACTCTTTCCATCGATCAATTGCCCAGCCAGAGCGGCAGCGGGCAAGAACCGGTGCAGGGGGTGTTTTTCGCCATTCCCGCCAATACGGCCCAACAGGAAGCCGTGGCCCTGATCGGCAGCCTGCGGCATCAGACCGTCGGGACCACGGTGGCCTCGTTTTATTCAACCACACTTGCCCAATACAATGCCTGGCCGGGCACCAATTCCGCTCCCCCACCAGTCCCTGTCAGTCGTTTCGCCAAGGGGACGCAGGTCGTTACTTTCTATTTTCGCTATCAGGGCGCCACCGCGCATTCGACCACCTTCCAGGTGATCATCCGCGACCATCTGGGCAAAGCCTATTTTCCCAGCAAGGTCCATAATCTGGTCGGGGAATCGGGCGGCTTCATGCTCAGCATGAATTACGGCGAGCCATTCAGTCCTGGTGTCTACAAGGTTGATCTCTTGATCGCCGGCCGCGTCGTGGCGAACACACCCTTCACGGTCGGCAATCCGCCCGGGGCCGTGGTGATCACCCATCTCTACTCCACCACCTCGGCCGCCTATAACGCCTGGGGAGCCAAGGGGAACTACGCGCCGCCCGCCAGGACGACCAGGCTGCCCGCCGGCGCCAGCTTGGTGGGGATCTATTTTGTCTACTCAGGCGCCATCCCCAAGGTGAGCACGTACCAGATTGTGGTGCGTGACCATACGGGCGCCGCCTATTTCACCGGCCAGGTGCACAAGTTCGTGAACGTGGCCAATGACCACATGTCGGAACTCGACAATGGCGGTCCCTTCCCCAATGGCACATACAAGGTGCAACTTGTGGTGAACGGCACGGTGGCCGCCACTACCGCCTTCACGGTTGGAGCCACCTGATCCGGCGCGGTGGCCGAAAATACAGGGGAACGGGATGAGCGAGGATGGGCCAGGGAAATCGGACGGATCGGTCCAATCCGACCGATCCGTCCGATTGCCAAGAGCATGAACTCATGAGAAGCGAACCCGTGACCGAGCGGGGCGGGGCCGCCACCATGAGCCCCCTGGTCCGCGAGGCGCGAGCCTCCGATCTACCTCGGATCTACGACATCGCGTACGAGACCGCGGTCCGGGATGACCGGTCGCCTCCCGCCAATCCCGGCTTTTTCGCGGACATCCGGCATGAGTTTCGCCACGGGCGCATGCTGGTGGCCGAGCCCGCCGGACAGGTTCAGGGTTATGCTTCCACCACCACCCGTGGGCGGATTGCCTTCCTATCCAGTCTGTTTGTCGCTCCCACCGTGCAGTCCTCCGGTCTTGGCCGAGCCCTGCTCGCGGCCCTGCGTCCGCCGGCTGGGCTGCTCTTCTGCACCGACAGTTCGAGCGACCCGCGCGCGGTAGCCCTGTATGTACGGGCGGGCCTGCGCCCACGCTGGCCGCTGTTGTATCTGCTGGGCTTCAGCCCCAGGATCAGCTTGTCATCCTCGCTTGAGGTGCGCGCGGGAGAGCCGGACGACTCTGAACTCTCGCGCTGGGATGCCGAGATTGGTGGGCGTGAGCGGCCCATGGATCACGCATACTGGCTGAGCGAGGAGCGGGCGGTTCCACTCTGGTTCGTAAGGAAGGGAACGACGGTCGGCTATGGCTACGTCCGGCTTGGTGCCGGTACCCTTCACGTCCCCGATGCCGTCACCCTGGGGCCGATTGGCGCCCGCTCCGCCGCCGATGCCCGCGATTGTGTTCTGGCCGCGGCGGCCTGGGCCGCCCAGCACGCGCCAGCATTCCGCATCGATCTGTTAGGCCCACATCCGGCCCTGGCGCCTTTGCTCGACGCAGGCTTCCAGATCATCGACCAGGATATCTTCCTGGCCGGCGTCGGCGGGCTGGGGATCGATCCGCGCCATTATGCACCCTCCGGCGGCAGCCTCTTTTAAGATCGAGGTGACGCGCCCGGGAACCTAGTATAGCTTGGCGCAAATTGTCCATTGGTTGTAGGGGTACCCCTTGTGGGTACCCTCGTGCGGAAGACCAAGGGCACCCACAAGGGATGCCCCTACCGAAAACCGCCTCGGAACTTCCGCTCCGCTGTCCTAGAATAGCTGCTTGCCTTAAACGTTTGATGTCTCTATCATTGGTGATAGAGACATCAGAAATATCCACGACGAGGCGAGAGAATGGTCGCCGCGGGTAAGGGGAGGAGCCGCATGACTACCGACGAGACGGGCCGGCCGACACGCCAGGAGGAGCATGTCCCAGGGAGGCGCGCTCGCCGTCAGGCCGAGATTCGGGCTCGGCTGCTCGCGGCCGGGATGACCGTGTTCAGCCGGCGGGGGCTTGAGGATGCCACGATCGCCCAGATTACCGAAGCGGCCGATGTGGGATTCGGCACCTTCTATCTCTATTTTCCTACTAAGGAGGCCCTCTATCGGGCCGTGGCGCGCGATGGCTTCGCCGAACTGGGGACACAGTTAAGCGGACTGCTCCAAACAGCCGAGTCCACCGGACAACCATGGCGGGCCACCGTGGAGGCCGGAACCGACATTCTCTTCCGCTTCGCCGCCGGGCATCGCGACCTGTTCTCGCTCATGTTCGCCGGCCAGGATGCAGGCAAGGGCGGGGTGGGCGGCGACCAGGGTGGCCGGCTGGCCGCCTGGGCCGCGGCGGTGGTCGGCGCCGCCGCGCGGGCCGAGTGCGGCGAAGCTCATCCCGCCGACGAGGATCTGATCGACATCCTGACCGTTGCCGTGATCGCCACGCTCAGGCGCTCGACCTTCCGTTGGATGCGCACGCACGTGGAGGTGGCCGCGGAGAGCACCACCCTGCCCGTGGAGGTAGTAGGCAGGCAAGTGGGACGCTTCATCGCCGCCGGTCTCGCGGCGGCGATCTGTGTGGAACCAAAGACCGGCGAGCCAGGAGTGGCCGGCAGTGAGTCAGATGTCTGACCAGGGGGAGGAGATGGCCGCGCGCGCCCCGCCGGGCCGGCGACCGGCTCACAGGTTCAGGGCATCGGCTCCGGCCTCCAGGTCGCGCCGGTCCGCGATGCTCGCGAACCGTCCATGAATGACTTTGTTGGCGAAATGGACACGCTTGCAAGATTTCGGCTCCCAGGCGGTCTCGTCACTCAGGCGTGTTCGGCAAATGCCATGAATCCGGGAGCGCGGCAGCCGATTCTTGCCCCATCATGACGCGGTCCACCAAAGAACCACATATCCGCTACATTCGGAGGAACTCGTGTTTCACGCAACCAAGCGATTGACCACCAGCGCTCTGCTTATCGGGACAATGATCACCGGCACCGGCGGCCTTCTGCTCGCCGGGCCCGGCGCCGCGCAGGCCCGTGCCGGCCACAATCACGCCGCGGCCGGCCGCCACGCGCGTGCCCATCGCCTCGCTCACCATCTCTTGAAAGCGCGAACGGGGGCGCAAGTCTGGACGGTGGCCAGCGTCAGCGGTCCGACCATCGTCGCCAAGGCGCGGATTGGAACCTCGTTCACGATCACCACGACTACCGCGACCACCTTCCAGGAGGCCGGGAGCACGGTGGCCCTGACCGCCGTGCAACCGAATGAGCACATCCGCGTACTGGGTACCCGGGATCAAGCTACGAAGACGATTCAGGCGAAACGGATTGTGATTGTCCTCCCCAGCCTGACCGGAGTGGTCACTGGCGTGAATGGCGCGACGCTCACCGTGACCGGCCGCAACGCGGTCCGGTACACGATCACTATTGGCGGCAGCGCCAAAATTGAGCAGGCCGGTCTGGCCGCGACCCCGCAAGTGATTACCGTCGGCTCGCTTCTCACCGCTCAAGGCACGATGGGGACTGATGGCACCTTCACGGCGCTCCGCCTGATGATCCGTCTGCCCCAATATGCCGGGACCATCTCCGCGGTGAACGGCGCCTCGTTCACCCTGCGCACCCGCCAGGGCAAGACCTACACCATCACTCCCGCCTCGGCCGCCGTCTACGTGACGGGGCGCCGTGGGGCGGCGCCCACCACCGCCACGACCGCGCCAACCTTCACCGTGGGAGAGCGCGTACAGGTCGTGGGCTCGCTCAGCGCCGATGGCGCCACCCTCACCGCGCTGCGTATCCGGATAGCGCCGGCCGCCGCGGCCCAGCCGGTACCCGTCGGCACCTCCACGTCGGGCGCGTAACCGCCCCTCGCGAGAGAATGTTCCTGGCACCGGACGCGCCGAGTTTGGCGCCCGGTGCCAGAAGCATTCCCGCGGGCCAATCACCTAGCGGGCTGGGCCGGCGACAGCCTCTACGCAGGGTCTAGGTTCCGGCTATCCCCGCTCCCGAACCTGGCGCGACCGGCCTATGCTTCGCCGCCAGTGCCTGGAGAAAGCGCAGCCCTTCACTGACCAGCGTGTCGCCGTCGGGGGCGAGATCCCGCCAGATACAGGTGCCCGAGCGCATATCGTCGGATACCGAGAAGAAGCTTTCCATGGCGCCGTAGCCGTTGTAGCCGATATCATGCAAGGCCCCGAAAAGGGTATCCCACTCGACCAGGCCGGTGCCCGGGATGCCCCGGTCGTTTTCGCACAGGTGGATGTGGCACAGCTTCTTGCCCGCCGTATGCACCGGCACGGCCCAGTCTTTCTCCTCGATGTTCATGTGATAGGTGTCGAGGTGCACCCCGACATTCGCCAAACCGATGCGGTCGGTCATCGCTACCGCCTGCTCGGCCGTGTTGATCAGGCAGCTCTCATAGCGATTCACGGGTTCCAGGCCAAGGGTGACCCCTGCTGTCTGGGCGTACTCACTCACGACGCGGAGGGCGCTGGCCGAGCGGTCCCAGATGGTCTCGTCCGGCCGCTCATCGGGTCGCTTCCCATGCTCCACATAGATCACGCCGGTCAGGAGGTCCGACCCCATGGTCTGGGCGGCATCGACGCAGCGCTTGAGGTAGGTCACGCCGGCCTCCCGGACGGATGGCTCGCCCGCGGTGATGTCGGCCCCATGCGCCAGCGTTGTACTGGTCAGTACACCGATCCCCGCGTCGCGCGCGGCGGCGCGAATGGCAACCGGATCGACGTCCTTGAGCGCCATCAGCGGCACCTCAAGAAAGTCGAGGCCCAGCGAGGCCGCGCGGGCAAAGAGTGCCAATTGGCTGTTATCCCAATGGTTCGTCCAGGCGTATGCGTGAATGCCCAGTTTCATCCGGCTGCCTCCCCATATATATGTGTCTCGATCCCGAGTAGTTCGGCGGTGACCTCACCATCGCCGAGCAATCCGCAAGACCCTCGCCTCAGGAACTTCGGCGCCACCGCAGGTTCGGCTTCCGCGCCGCCTGGGCCTCGTCGATCCGGGTGACCGGGGTGCGCTGGGGCGCCTCCTTTACCGCCGGGAGCCCTTCCTCCACCTCCTGCGCGATGGCTTTGAGCGCCCTCGCGAAATGGTCGAGCGTGTCCTTGTCCTCGGTTTCGGTGGGCTCGATCATCATGCACTCGTCCACTACCAACGGGAAATAAATGGTGGGGGGATGATATCCGTAATCCAGCAGTCGCTTCACCATGTCCAGTGTCCTGGCTCCCTGCTTCTTCTGCTTGCTTCCCGAGAGGACGAACTCGTGCATGCATGGCCCCGGATAGGGATCGATGAACGTATCCTTGAGGAGGGCCTTGAGATAATTGGCGTTCAGGACCGCATCGCGACTGGCTTGCGCCAGGCCGTCCGGCCCCATCGATCGGACGTAGGTGTAGGCGCGGAGGAGCAGTCCCACGTTCCCGAAATGGCTCCGCACCCTGCCGATCGATTGCGGTCGGTTGTAGCTGAGCCGGAAACGCTCGCCCCCCTCCCCGTCCACCTCGCGCTCGATTATCGGCACGGGGAGGAACGGGGCCAGGTGCGCGCCCACTCCGACCGGACCGGTTCCCGGCCCCCCGCCGCCGTGGGGGGTGGTCATCGTCTTGTGCAGGTTGAAATGGACCACGTCGAATCCCATGTCGCCGGGCCGGGTGGCGCCCATGATCGCGTTCAGGTTCGCCCCGTCGTAATAGAGCCGCCCGCCCGCCTGATGAACCGTGCGCGCGATCTCCTGAATCTCGGTCTCGAATAACCCGCAGGTGTTGGGATTGGTCAGCATCAGGGCCGCCGTTTGTGGTCCTACCAGGCGCCGCAGGGCCTCCACGTCCACCCGGCCGCGCTCGTTTGACGGTACCTGCACCACCTTGTATCCGGCGGCGGCGGCGCTGGCCGGATTGGTGCCGTGCGCGGTGTCAGGCACCAGCACCTCGGTCCGGTGCTCGCCCTTGCTCTCGTGATATTTCCGAATGATCATCAGCCCGGTATGCTCGCCGTGGGCACCCGCCGCCGGCTGGAGGGTAAAGGCGGCCATTCCCCCCACCGCGCACAGGAACTCCTGCAAGTGATAGAGCATGGCGAGCGTCCCCTGGGCCGTCTCATCGGGCTGGTGGGGATGAATATTCGCCCAACGCGGCTCCGCCGCTACCTTCTCGTGCAGCTTGGGATTGTATTTCATCGTGCAGGAGCCAAGGGGGTAGAAACCGCCATCGATACTGTAGTTGAGCTGGGAAAGCCGGGTGAAGTGCCGCACCACCTGCAATTCGCTCATTTCCGGCAACTCAGCCGGAGCGGAGCGCCGGAGCGAGGCGGGGATGAGTTGGTCGAGCGGTTGCTCCGGCACATCAAGGGCGGGGAGCGAATAAGCGGTCCGCCCAGGGGTGGATAGCTCGAACACGGTCGGCTCGATAGCCGGCGGACCCGCGTACTCCGGGCCGCCGGCCCGCGCCCGCATCTCCGGATCGGGAGTAATAATCATACCGCCACCTCCGCCAGGCCCTCAACCAGGGCGTCAATGTCCTCGCGCGCGTGTACCTCGGTCACGCAGATCAGCAGCCCCTGATCGATCCCCATCTCCCCATCCAGGGGAATCCCAGCCAGCATCCCGCGGTTGACCAAGGCATCCCGAATCGCGGTGGCGGATCGTGGGGTGCGCACGGCGAACTCATGGAAAAAAGGGCCTGTGTACGCTAGCGAATAGCCGGGGATGGCGGCGATCCGCTCCGCCGCGTAATGGGCCTTTCGCAGACAGAGATCGGCCACCGTCCGCAGTCCTTCCTTCCCCATGTAGGTGAGATAAATGGTGGCGATGGTGGCGCACAGGGCGTGGTTGGAACAGATATTGCTGGTCGCCTTCTCACGCCGGATATCTTGTTCGCGCGCGCGGAGAGTCATGACATAGGCGCGCCGGCCCTTGGTATCGACGCTGGCCCCCACGATGCGCCCAGGCATGCGCCGCAGGAGGGGTTCCCGCGCCGCGATGTACCCCGCGTACGGGCCGCCATACTGGAGAGCGATCCCGAAAGGCTGCGCGTCTCCCACCGCGATGTCGGCCCCGACCTCTCCGGGACTGGCCAGCAGGGCCAGTGAGAGGGGATCGGCACAGGTGACATACCGGGCTCCCGCCGCGTGCGCGATCTCGGCCAGGGCTGCCTGATCCTCAATCACCCCCAGGTAGTTGGGCGACTGCGTGATCACCGCCGCGCAGTCATCGCCGGCCAGGGACGCAACCTCGGCCGGAGTGACTCGCCCCTCGCGGGCCTCCGCCACCCGTAAGGTAAGACTCTGACTCCAGCAATAGGTCCGCAGGACGGCCAGATATTGGGGATTGATCGTCCCCGCTACCACGATCCCGGTCCGCCCGGTCGCATTCACCGCCATCATGGCGGCCTCGGCGCACCCGGTGGCGGCGTCATAAAGCGAGGCGTTGGCGACATCCAATCCTGTAAGCTCGCAGATCATGCTCTGCCATTCGTAGATCACCTGCAAGGTGCCCTGGCTCACCTCCGGCTGGTAGGGAGTGTAGGCGGTGACGAACTCGCCTCGCGCCGCCAGGGCGCTGACGGCGGCCGGGATATGATGCTGGTAGGCGCCTCCGCCCAGAAACGAGCGCGGACCCGCCTCGAATGTGTTCCGGTGGGCGAGCGCATCCAATTCGCGGAGCAGTTCGGGCTCGCTGGCCTCCGGCGGGAGGTCCAGCGGACCACAGCGGAGGGCGGCGGGGATGGGGGACAGGAGATCCTCCATGCCGCTCACCCCGATAGCGGCCAGCATCGCCGCCCGGTCGGCCTCGGTATGCGGGAGATATGGCATGGAAAATTGGTATCCCTTCGCGAGGAGCATCTTCGCCTCCCTTCCTGGCCTGGTGAACCATCAGGAGGGAGACTCGAAGCAACAACACAGACGGCCAAATAGCGTGCTCTAGTGGGCGGCGGTACTTTCGTAGGTCGCTCGGTCCTGAAGGGCGCCGAGTTCGGCCGCGAGATCGCCGGTCGGTTCAATCTTGATCAGCCACCCCTCGTCGTAGGGACTGCTGTTCACGAGCTCGGGCGTACTGACCAGGGCCTCGTTGACCGCCACCACCCGCCCCGTGATCGGCGCGTAAATATCGGAGACGGTTTTGACCGATTCCACGCTGCCGAAGGGACTGCCGGCAGCGAGCGTCGTCCCAACCTTTGGTAATTCCACGAACACCACATCGCCAAGCTGGTCCTGGGCGAAGTGCGAGATACCCACGGTGGCGGGATTGCCGTCGCTCACCCATTCGTGGCTGGCGGCGAAATGAAGCTGGTCCGGATTCACGATCCTATCTCCTTCGCGACGATACTACGGCGATAAAAGGGAGTTTTGACCACCCTCGCGGGATGCGGTTGATCGCGGATAATCACCTGAAGCGCCGTTCCCACCGCCGCCTGAGCCGGCGGCAGGTAGGCCAACGCGATCCCCTTGCTCAGGGTTGGCGAGTATCCACCGCTAGTGATCTGGCCAATCTCCACCCCCTCGGGATTGGCTACCGAGTAGTGCGCGCGGGGCACGGAGCGGTCATCCATGGCCAGCCCGACCAGTTTCCGGGTGAGGCCCGCCTCCTTCTGGCGTCGCAGCGCATCCTGACCCCGGAATCGTGGCTTGTCCAGCTTCACCCAACGCGCGAGGCCGGCCTCCAGAGGAGTAGTCGTATCGTCAATATCGTTGCCGTAGAGGGCCAGGCGAGCTTCCAGGCGGAGGGTATCGCGGGCGCCCAGCCCCACGGGCCGGAGGCCGGCCTCTTTCCCCCGGTCCAGCAGGAGGGTCCAGAGGGTAATCGCCTGTTCGGGGGCGACGAAGATCTCGAAGCCATCTTCCCCGGTGTAGCCGGTGCGGGCGATATTGACCGGAATCCCGCCCACCGTGGTCTCGGCGTACTCGAAGGAGCCAAGCGATTCCACCGGTTCGGCGGTGATGGGGATCAGGATTTCCTCCGCGCGCGGTCCCTGCAGGGCGATCAGCGCCGTAAGGTCGCTCTGGTCCTCCAGCCACACCTTGTCGTCCAGGCCCGCCTCGTGGCGGACCACATGAACCCAGGCCCAATCCTTGGCGATATTGCCGGCATTGACCACCAGCAAATAGCGGGCCCTCGGCGGCCCAGGAAGGTGGTAGACGATGATGTCGTCGACAATGGTTCCATCATCGCGGCAGATGGGCGCATAGAGGCCCTGCCCAGGGTCGAGAGGCGCGGGATCATTGGTGATCAGCAGGGAGACCAGATCGAAGGCGCCGGGACCGGAAACCAAGAACTCGCCCATGTGAGAGAGATCGAAGAGGCCGGCGGCGTGTCGGGTCGCGTGATGTTCCTCCAGAATGCTGCCGTAGTGGATCGGCATGTCCCAGCCGCCGAAGGGTCCCATGCGGGCGCCAGCCGCAGCATGCAGCTCGTGCAGGGGCGTGTGCGACAGCGCCCCCGTGCCTTGCGCGTCCTTGCTCACCCCGAATCATCTCCCTTGCTTCAGCATAGAGGTGCCAAAAAGAAAAAGCGGAGCGAGAGGGGTAGAGTACCCCGCTGCTCCGCTCTGTTCACCCACGGTACGCCGCGGGCTCATGTTCAGAGGTCCGTCCCGCCGGAATCCTGTTTGCCTGAGAGATTCACCCCGTGACTGGGGCTTTCCCCTTCGGCGTCAAACGCGAGGTTAGCGCGCTCGATCTCTTTCCCGGCGTTCATTCGGTTGGCCTGTTGTCAGTGTACGAGGGCAGAGGGGTGGCGGGCAAATGAGGAGCGTGGGTTCGGGGCGAGGCCCCGGAAACACAGATGTCACAGATGGGTACGGATGACACAGATAATCCCGTTCAATCTCCAAGTTCGTGGACGAGCGGACCTGTGTCTTTACTGCTCTTCATCCATCCAGCGGGCGCTCTGGTCCGCGGACATGGACATCATATCCGTTGACCAAGCGTTTATATTGCACCCGATCGGCGCCGAAGTTTCTGTGCCATCTGTGTTTCAGGAACCACTCCCACCACCGCCCACCTGCCACAGCGCGATCCGCACGACCCCGTTCAGCACGAACAGCGCGGCAATCACGAACCCGATCGGCCCGCCGACCGCGTTCCCATCCACGAACTCCATCACTACCAGGGCGGTGGCCACCAGCAGCGAGAAGACCGCCAGCGGTACCTGGGCGGCCCGCCGGGAGAATGTCCCACCCACCACTTGCCTCATCGGCGGTCGCCGCCCCAGAGCGCTTCCATGCTCTCGTGATAGGTGCGATGGAGGGCGTCGAACATCCGTGAATTCTCGATCGCCAGAGCGCAAATATCTGAGAGGGCCTGGAGGAACTCCACCTCGTCGGACGCGAAGGTATGCCGCTCGCTGGTGTAGACGCGCATCACCCCAATCGGATGCTGGTGACGGATCAGCGGGGCGCAGAGAATCGAGGCGATGCCCTCGCGGGTCAATTCTTCCCGGTATTGCAGCCGCGTATCCCGCACCACATCGCCCACCGAGACCGTCTTCCCGGTAATCGCCTCGCGGTCAATCGGGCTGGCGCTGACCTCCACCGCTCCCTTGTTCAGATAGCGCTCGCTCAAGCCTACCGAGGCCACCAACTCCAGCACCTTGCCCTGCCGGTCCAACAGACGAAGGGCGCAGGCTCGGGCCTCCATGGCCTCGGCCACGCTCTTGACCACCGCCTCCAGGGTCGCCTGAAGGTCGAGGGTGGAGTTTACCAGACAGGCAACGCGGTAGAGCGCGTGATAATACGCATCGTGTTCGCCTTGCACGGCACCCTCCTCCGCGGACATGGCCGCTC
>DATBTL010000201.1:0-6454 GCA_036559345.1 Chloroflexota bacterium
TGTCAATATATGCCATTATCCGACTCTGTCTCGGCGGATCCAGTGAGATTAATCCTGTAGGCCATATTTGGCCCGCATCTCGGCAAATATTTGCTCGGCGGGCTTCATCTCGCCGCGTTCGGCGCTGGCGATGCCCTCACGTATGGCCGTGAGGGTTTCCATGTGGCGGAGCCGGTCGAGCAACGACTGGTAGCTGCCGGCGTCCTGCACCACGAGTTCCGCCCTTCCATTGACGGTAAGGACCTCAGGTATCCTGGTCTCCTTGAGCCGCGCCATGTGCGCCTTGTGGTTCCTGAGAAAATCAGTCAGCGGGTGGATCTGCCTGGTGTCAAGCATGGCTATCTCTCCATCACACAATTATCAGGTAATTCTATGATAGAGGTTTTCGAGAGAAAGCCAAGCGATTTTACGCGACAACCTTCAGACTGCGGGCTTCGCCCCCTCCATCCAGTCTCCCAGAATGTCTAGAGCAACCTGCGCCGCAGGGTAGGGAGCGCCGCGTCCAGCGCCGCCAGGGTCAGGTCGATATGCGACTCGTGGTGCGCGGTCGAGATGAACAGGTTCTCGAATTGGTTGGGATGGAACAGGACGTCGCGGGTCACCATTTCCTCCCAGAAGGCGCGGAAGGACGCGGTTTTCGCGTGTTCGTAGGCGTCGCGCCAGGAAGCGATTGGCCGGTCGGCGAACCAGATTTGCAGTACCGGTCCTAGTCCCTGCACTTGCACTGGGATCGATGCCTCCTCAAATCGCTGGCGCAGCCCCTTCATTAAATAATCACCTACCGCGTGTAAGCGGTCGTAGACGCCCGGTTTGCCCAACTCGTCCAGGGCGGCCTCGACGGCGGCCATGGCGATCACACTGGCATTGTAGGTGCCGGAATGAGAGTACCGCCCGTCGGCGATCAAGCTCATGACCTGGTTGGTCCCGGCGAGCGCCGCGACGGGGAAACCACCCCCCAGGGCCTTGGCGAAGGTCGAAAGGTCGGGCTGGATGCCGTAGTATTCCTGGGCCCCGCCCAGCCTGAGCCGGAAGCCGGTGATTACTTCGTCGAAAATCAGCAGCGCCCCATGTTGGCGGGTGATCCGGCGCAGGAACGGCAAATACCCCTGCGCGGGGAGGATGCAGCCGGTATTGCACATGATCGGCTCCGTAAGTATGGCCGCGATCTCCGGGCCATGGGCCGCGAAGGCCCGCTCCACCGCCTCGGGATCGTTCCAGGGGCAGATGATCAGGGTATCCGCCAGCTCCGGCGGCACCCCAGGCCCAGCCGGTACGGCGCGCGGATCGCCAATCGGACCCGCCTCCTCGGGCAGCGGTTTGTTGGACCAGTACACGGTGTCCTGCCAGCCATGGTAATGGCCCTCGAAGCGGAGGATTTTTGCTCGGCCCGTGGCGGCGCGGGCCAGCCGCACCGCGCTGCCTACCGCCTCGGAGCCTGAGTTGGTGAAACGCACCGCGTCGGCGGACGGGACGGCGCGGAGGAACGTGCGCGCCACCTGCTGCTCCAGCTCGTACGGCAGTCCGAAGAGGGTGCCCAGCGATTCTACCGCCTCCCGCACCCTGGCCAGCACCGCTGGAGGCCGGTGGCCAAGCATCAGGGGGCCGAGGGCGAGCAGGTAGTCAAGGTAGTGATTGCCGTCCACATCATGTAAATACGGCCCGTCACCCCCGGCGGCGAAGATGGGATAGGGCTCCCAGCCCGCGTAGGTGGTGCGGGCGGTCGAATTGACCCCTCCCGGCAGCACCTCCCTGGCACTCTCGAACAGGCGGCGCGAGCGCGCGGTGCGCGTGTCCCAGGCGGCAGCCGCGTTCCGCGCGTCCGGATCGGTGATTGATCGGGTTCCCGCGTGCAGGTGCATGGTCACTCTCCCCACAATTCAATATAATGATATATAGAGCTTGGAGTGGGGAAATGTCAAGCTGTGAGCGGAGGTTGCTTGACAATCCCAGAAGCTGGACCTATTCTGTATGTCATTATAAGGATCCTTCGCGTTGGGCCGCGAGACCCGATGGGAAGGTCCGGTCGCCGCGCTTCACGCGCCTCCACGCCCTTCCATCCTTCCGCCATATCCCATGCACGTAGAGAGGGCGAACCACCTTGGCCTTTGACTGGAACGTCATCCGAGATCGCATTCTTCAGACCGTCGACGATCAGCGGCCAGTGCTCATCGAGAGCTTGCAAAAACTGATCCAGGCGCCCAGCATCACTGGCGCCGAAGGGCCGTGCGCGGATGTATGCGCGGAACTGCTGCGCGACCTGGGGCTGGAGGTCGATCAATGGGACGTTGACCCTGTACAGTTGCGGGCGCACCCGGCGGCCAACCGCTCCGCCTTCCCTTACCCTGGACGCCCGAACGTGGTCGGGCGATACAAGGGCGCCAACCCCGCCAGGGGCCGCTCACTGCTCCTCAATGGCCACATCGACGTGGTTACCCCGGAGCCGGTCGCCCAGTGGACGCACGACCCCTGGGGCGGCGAGGTGGTGGACAATAAACTGTTCGGACGCGGCGCGATCGACATGAAGGGCGGGATCGCCGCCATGATCGTGGCCCTCCGCGGGGTGCTGGCGGCGGGGCTGCGTCCGCTGGGCGATGTCCTGATCGAATGCGTGATCGAGGAAGAGGAGGGGGTTGGCAACGGGACGCTGGCCAGCTTGCTCCGCGGCTATACGGCGGACGCCTGCATCGTCACCGAGCAAACCGACCTGGCTCTCCAGCCTTCGATGCGGGGCGCCATCCGCTGGAAGATCACCGTGGAGGGTAAGTCCTCGCACGGGGTTGAGAAGTGGAAGGGGGTGGACGGGATCGAGAAGGGACTCGTGGTCTGGCAGTCCCTACGCTACTTTCAGGATGCGATGTCGCTCGTCCATTCGCATCCGCTCTACGATGGCTATCCTATCCACATCCCCGTCACCCCGGACGCCATTCACGCCGGAGCCTGGCGCGGCATGGTGGCCCCGGACTGCGTCATCGAGGGGTATCTTGAAACCTTACCGGGGCACGACACCTTCTTTTGGGAAGACAAGTTCCGCGCCTATCTCCACGCGGTAGCCTCGACCGATCCCTGGTTACGCGACCATTTGCCCCGGCTTGAGGTCATTGAACGGTATGAATCATATGCCGAAGTAGAGGATGATCCTTTCGTGGTTCTCATGCGGGAGGTGGCCGAGCAGGTGACCGGAAAGAACATCCCCCTGGCCGGGATGAACGGCGGTTGCGATGCCTATGTGCGCCATGTCTATGGCCACACGCCGACCATGATCTTTGGCCCGTCCGGTGATAACGCCCACGGGGCGGACGAGTACGTAAACATCGATGATCTGGTGGCCTCCGCCAAGGTGATGGCGCTCACCATTGCCCGTTGGTGCGGCGTCGAGTAAGGAAGCATGATCATTCCGAGTACTATCCCGCGGCGTGAAGGTTCCCTATGATGGCCCGGTTCATGGCATCGGCGGCGCCCGACCCCGGCGTGGTCGAGGAGATTGTCTTTCCGCGGAGCCACTCAGGCTGGCGGGGCGCTGTTCGAGGGTTCGCCGGCCATAAGGGTTCGCTGATCGGGCTCGCGCTCACCGTGCTCATGCTCGCGGTGGCCGTTCTGGCGCCCCTGATCTCTCCCCACGATCCTACCACCCAGTTTACCAATGGCTTAAGTCTGGAAGGAGGGCCCAAACCGCCAGGAGGACAATTTGTACTTGGAACCGATGACCTTGGCCGCGATCTTCTGAGCCGTCTCATCTGGGGCGCTCGTACCTCACTGGAGATCGCGATCCTCGCCAACCTCATCTCGGGTGCGATCAGCGTGGCGGTCGGCGCCTTCTCGGGGTATCTCGGGGGACGGATCGACATGCTGCTCATGCGCCTGACCGACATGCTGATGGCCATCCCCGCCATGCTGCTGGCGGCCTTTCTCGCCGCCGTGTTCCGCCCGAGCATCGGCATCATCATCGTCATCGTCGGCTTCGTCAACTGGTTTTATCTCGCCCGTATCGTCCGGGCCGAGGTGATGGCGCAACGGAAGCGGGAGTTCGTGGATGCCGCGAAGGCGATCGGGCTCTCCTCGCCCCGAATTCTCCTCTTCCACATCCTCCCCCAGGTGTGGGGACTGGTGATCGTCTATTCAACCCTGAACGTGGCTACCACGGTCCTGTTCGTCGCCTCGCTCTCCTACGTGGGGATCGGGGTGCAGCAGCCGACCGCCGATTGGGGAAACATGATTTCCGATGGCTCGCAGTATCTCTCGGTGGCCCCATGGCTGGTCATTTTCCCCGGCATCGTGCTGGGCATTTCCATTCTGGGCTTCAACCTGCTCGGTGACGGTTTGCGCGACGCTCTGGATCCCCGCCATTAGCCATTCTGTACGCCTCCGTAGGGGCACCCCTACGGAGGCTTTCACCGAGAGACGCTAGGTTTCGAACATGCACACGGCGCGTGGTACCTGACAGTAACGGACAAGGAGGAATCCCCCAGATGAGAGACCCGAGACGCTTTGCCTCGCTGACCGCGGTCGCCGCCCTGCTGACCTGCGGCCTGCTCTCGGCTGCCCCGCCCGCCGGAGCCGCCGTACGCCTGGGCGCCCACGACGGCGGCACCGCCAACCTGGACTTCAGCACCGATCCGGATACCCTTGACCCGGCGCTGGCCGCCGATGGCTACTCGCTCACCATTCAGCATGTCCTGTTCGTCACCCTGCTGACCAATCAGCCCGGCTCAACCAAGATCGTACCCTGGGGGGCGACCGCCATGCCGGCGGTCAGCAACGGGGGGAAGACCTACGTCTTCCATATTCACCCGGGGATCACATTCACCGACGGGGAGCCCGCGGACGCCGCCGCCTTCAAATACTCTTTCGAGCGGCTGCTAATCCCCGCCACCAAATCCCCCTATTCCAGCACCCTCAGCGGGGTGGTGGGCGCCAACGACTTCGCGGCGGGGAAGGCGAAGACGGTATCGGGGATCAAGGTCGTAAACCCGCTCACCCTGGAAATCGACCTGACGGCGCCCGACAACGCATTCCTCTATGACATCACCTACACTGCCATGGCGGCGGTCCCGAGGAAGGTCGTGGAGCGGGACGGGGCGCGATTCGGTCACGAGGTGGTGGGCGATGGACAATACATTCTGCAAAACTGGTCATCGGGCGTACAGATGGTCCTGGTGAAGAACCCTGGCTACTTCGATCCCGCCACGGCCGGTCATCTGGACAAGCTCATCATGCATACGGACGTCCCCTCTAATCTGGCCGTCTTGCAGGTGGAACAGGGGACGGCCGACATATCGGCGGGCGACGTGAACGGCGGCGACGGTATCCCCCTTTCGCTCTTCCTGGGGATCAAGAACAATCCACGCTGGCAATCGTACCTCTACCATACCACGATGCCGGAACCCTGGTTCTTCGTGATCTCCATGAAGGACAAGCCCTTCCAGAACCTCAAGGTGCGGGAGGCGGTCTCCTACGCGATCAATCGGCAGAAGATCGTCCTTCTCTTGAACGGGCGCGGGGTGCTGGCCAGCCAGATTATGCCGCCAGGCGTCCCCGGCTACGATCCCTCGATCCCGCAGCCGGTCTACAACCCGGCCAGGGCCCGCGCCCTGTTGAAAGAGGCCGGCTTCCCGCACGGCTTCTCCACCTCGATCATGATGTTCTCCACGCCGCCCGGTCCCCAGGAGGCGACTTCGATCCAATACGACCTGGCCCAGGTGGGAATCAAGGCCGATCTGCATATCGTCTCCCTGGCGCAGTATTCAACCACGGCCAGCACGCCGGGAGGGGCGCCCACCCAGATCAACGACTGGCTGGCGATCGTCCCCTCGTTCTTCATGAACTGGACCTTTAACAGCAACGAGATTCAGGCCGGGAACAACATGGCCGAATTTTCTAACCCGCGAGTGGACGCCCTGCTCAACCGAGCGGAGCAGCTGCCGGTGGCGCAAGCGGTGCCCCTGTGGAAGCAAGCCCAGAAGATCGCCCTGGCCGAATACGGCTACGTACCCCTCTATTACGGGGTGGAGTACGATTTCGTCAACCCGCGGATCGGAGGGTTCCTGATCGACCCGAACTTCGTCTACGAATACCAACAGTGGTATCTGAAATAGCGGCCTGAGATCCGGGGCCAAGTATGATACGGCACATGGTCCAACGGGTGCTGTGGATGATCATTGCCCTGGTGGGAGTATCGATCATCACCTTCGTGATCTCGTACCTGTTACCCGGCGATCCAGCGCGCGTAATCGCCGGGCCACAGGCCCCGGAGTCGGTGGTCCGGAGCATCCACCATCAGCTTGGTCTCGACCAACCGATCTACATCCAGTACGGAAAGTTCGCCTGGAACGCGATCCGCGGGGACTTCGGGCTTTCTTACCGGACCGAGCAAGAGGTGCTCCCCGCGATCTGGACTCACTTCCCCTACACGGCGGCGGTGGCGATTGGGGGCCTGGTGGTCGAGCTCCTGTTCGGG
>DATBTL010000202.1:0-5688 GCA_036559345.1 Chloroflexota bacterium
GGGTGTACCTCGACAATCAGCCCATCGGCGCCGGCGGCGATTGCCGCGCGGGCAATGGGGGTGACCCAGCGCCATTCACCGGTGCTGTGGCTGGGATCAAGCACCACGGGGAGATGGCTGAGTTCCTTCAGGATAGGGACGGCGTTAATGTCGGTCGTGTTGCGGGCCGCGTCCTCGAAGGTCGTGATGCCCCGCTCGCAGAGCACTACCTGGTCATTTCCCTCGCAGAGCACGTATTCCGCCGCCATCAGCAGATCCTTGATCCGGCAGCCGGGCCCACGCTTTAGCAGAACGGGGCGTTTACTCTGGCCCACCGCCCGGAGAAGGGTGAAGTTCTGCATATTGCGGGCCCCGATTTGCAGCATCTGGGCATGGCGGCAAATCAACTCCACGTCGTGGGCGTCCATGACCTCGGTGACCACGGGGAGCCCGGTCGCGGCCCCCGCCTCGGCCAGTAACTTCAGTCCTGGTTCTCCCAGGCCCTGGAAGCTATGGGGCGAGCTCCGCGGTTTGAACGCGCCTCCACGGAGCACCCGCGCCCCCGCTTCCTTCACGGCCTGGGCGGCCTCATGGATCTGGGTCTCCGACTCCACGCTGCAAGGCCCCGCCATGATCACGACTCGCATGCCGCCGATCAACACCCCGCCCACGTCCACGATCCGGTCCTCGGGCTGATACTGGCGCGACGACAGCTTGAAGGGAGCGGAGATCAAATCGACCCGCTCCACGCCAGGCAGGTTCTCGAACTGCTCCAGCAACTCCACCTTGTCGATGTCTACTTCGCCCAGAACCGCGATCACCTTGCGCTCGACCCCGTCGTTGACGTGAGGCCGGAACCCGCTGGTCGTCACTCGTTCCAAAACCGCGCCTAATTGGCCGGCTGACGCCCCAGCCTCCATCACGATTACCATCGATGCTGCTCACTCTCACGTAGGGGACACTACCACAGGCCCTCGCGGGCCGTGTACAGTCTACCATTCCGCGGAGCGGCGCTGCTTAGCGGGGCAGCGGATCGTGAAAGACCCCCTGGACCGAGGCGCCTCGTCCCACCGCCGTCAAACCCTCACTGATGGACGGCCAGGCGCTGGGGGGAAGGGTTCCGATGACCCGAATGTTGTTCAGGGGCGGGCTCCATTTGGCCACTCCGCGATCGGCGCCCTCGGCCAGCCAGAGCCACTGATCGGCGCGGAGATGCGGGACCAACTCCTGCCGCCGGGCCCGGAGGTCGGCGGTCGGGGTACACTCCATGTCCGCCAGTTCGTCCGTGGTGAGGGGGATCAGCACCCAGAAGGTGGCGAGCCAGCGGCCAGTACCGGGCTCCCGCTCCTCGCCGCCGAAGATCGCCACGAAATGACCGCCGCACCGGCGGTGGGTGACCGTTTGGTGGAGCGGATAGTCGGTGAATTTGAGAGGCATCCGTTCCTCGAAGTGGCTGAGAAAAGGACCAATGGCCATGCGCTTCGCGCGTTGCAAACAACAAGCCATGGTAGATCCCTCTCTCGTGAGTGCGTGCCGATGTGGTCGTCAGCCTCGGAGGCGCGACACACGCCAAAACGGTGGGCAGTGGTCCCTGTCTCCAGCCCATTGTGATTCAGAGGCGTCGTCTCGTCTATTCCCTAAATGGGTACACCCATCTGGGGGAACTCATTGGGGACGCGCGCAGGCGGTTGCCAGCCAGTCGGCGGTCGCGCTGTCGTTGTTTGGTTGCCAGTCGTGAGCTCCTACCCTCGTAAAGGTCAGTTGCCTGAGGGCCGAGACGCCTTGCAGGCCAAGCTCAATGGTGCTGGAGCCGATGAAGTTTGGGCGCGCTTGGTCAATAGGGAGGCGGAAGGTTCGCGCCCATGCCTCGGCCACGGTCGGACCGCCGTGGCCGTCCGCCACGCAGGCCGGGCTGGCCAGAAGGTCTCGGAGGTCGGAGGCTCGCGTGCTTCGCGGACGATTCTCGAAGGCCCAGCCGCCCAGGATGATCGTGATGATGCTCACCGCGACCAGTGCGTCTCGTGTCTTGCTCATCCTTCTATCGTAGCGCCTGCTACGGTTCCCGCGGCGGCCGCGCGCCCACGTAGCGGGCGCGCGGGCGAATCATCCGATCGACCTGATACTCCTCCATGGCATGACCGATCCAGCCGATCGTCCTGCTCAGTGCGAATAGAGCGTTGGCCCCCCCGGGCGGCAGGTGAAGCGCCTCCGCCAGGGTAACCAGGCCGAACTCCACATCCGGGCGCTCGTGAAGCAGCTCCCAGGCAGACGCGACCACGGCCAAAGAGAGCGCGATGGCCTCGTTACCCGGCCTGGCCAGGGCGGTTAGTTCCAGGAGCACCCTCCCGCGGGGATCGCCCTCGGGAAAGAGCGCATGGCCGAAGCCGGGCACCGGCTCCCCGCGCCGCAGCCTTTCGGTCACCACGGCGCGGGCCCGGTCCGGAGTGCCCACCTCACGGAGCAGTGCCTGAATCCGCGCTCCCCGGCCGGCGTGTTTCGCTCCTCCCAACGCGGCGAGCCCGGCCGAGACCACGGCATAGGGACTGGCGGCGGCGGACGCCACGCAGCGGGCCGCGAAGGAGGTGACGTTCAGTTCCTGGTCGGCGCAGAGTACGAGGGCGGCACTGAAAAGCCCGCGCGCGTCCGAGGAGCCAGGGGTCCAGCCGTGGGCCAGAGCCTCCGCGATTCCGTCAGCCGCCCGCTGTTCCCCTACCGCGATGGTGGTGAGGAGCTGAAGGATCCGCGCGCCCGTGTGGGGTACCGCGCCAGGCCGGAGGTCGTAGGCGGAGGGATCATCCGCGGCGGCAAGGGGGAGGACGACCGCGAACCGGTCCGCGATCTCCAGGCCCTCGCATTCCCAGGCCACCGCCGCGCATCGAGGCGGAAGCGGCCCCGTGGCTGAGGTGAAGAGCGTGGACCCGGCGGCAAGGTCCCCCGCCCAGATCAAGGCCGCTACCTCCTCGACCGAGCGGTCACGGGCCAATTCCAGGGCATCGTGACCCCGGTAGTAGAAGGTATGGGTATCAGGCAGGGTAATCGAGGATTCGAGGACCGGTGACCCCCAGTGCAGCGCCTCCGCCGCCGCCCGCGCCGGATCGCGCCGCAGTTCCTTCCGTTCCTGGAGCCGGCGCACATCCTCGGCGTGGTAGCGGCGGGCCCGTGCCCCATCCTGGACGCCCCCGGCCTGGGAACGGATTAAGCCTCGGCTGACGTAGGCGTACAGGGTGGGAACGCTCACTCCGAGCGCCGCCGCCGCCTCGCGAGCCGAGAAATAAGGTTCGCCCGCCATCATTCGATTCCTCTCGGGACCTTGCTAACCAGGTAAGCATAGCATATATTGATTTACTCATCAAGATTGACAATGTGTACGGATGTCCGTAGACTCGATGAAGGAAGAATGCCCCCGCCGAGAGCGCGTACCCCGACCGCCCTCCATCGTGGGATACTAGTACGGCTAGAGCCATCCGTCGGACCCGGCCACTCCCCGTGGCCAGAGTCCGGCTCACGCGGAAAGAGAGACCCGCCAGTGGGACAGAATGCCAACCCCTTCGGCACGCGCGCCAGTCTGCCAGGCGCCGCGGACGAGACCATCTATTACAGCCTTCGCGCTCTTGCCAACCAGGGTGTGGCGGATGTCGGCCGCCTCCCCTTCACGGTAAAGGTGCTGTTGGAAAACGCGCTCCGCCACTTTGGCGATGGCCTTCTCCGCGAGGAGGATGTGCTGAACCTGGCCCGCTGGAATCCCGCCGCTCCTACTGGCAGGGAGTTCCCCTTTACCCCTGGCCGCGTGGTCATGCAGGACTTCACGGGCGTTCCGGGGGTGGTGGATCTGGCGGCCATGCGCTCCGCCGTGCAACGAATGGGCGGCGATCCCAGCCGCATCAATCCCCTGGTCCCCGTGGATCTGGTGATCGACCACTCGGTACAGGTGGATGTATTCCGCTCCACCGGCGCCGTGGCCGCCAACGTCACCCATGAGTACGAGCGGAACAGCGAACGGTACGCGCTCCTCCGTTGGGCCCAGCAAGCCTTTAGCAATCTGCGGGTCGTGCCCCCTGGGGCCGGGATCGTGCATCAGGTAAACCTGGAGTACCTGGCCGACGTGGTGTCCACTCGTGTCGTCGATGGGACCACGGTTGCCTTCCCCGACACCCTGGTCGGCACGGACTCGCATACCACCATGATCAACGGTCTTGGCGTGGTCGGCTGGGGGGTGGGCGGCATCGAGGCTGAGGCCGTGATGCTGGGTCAGCCCATCTACTTGTTGACCCCCGAGGTGGTTGGGGTCCGGCTCTCTGGCGCCCTCCCCGAGGGCGCGACCGCCACCGACCTCGTGTTGTTGGTGACCCAGATCTTGCGCGCCTATGGGGTAGTGGGCAAATTCGTCGAGTATACGGGGCCAGGAGTCGCCAACCTCAGCCTCCCCGACCGGGCCACCCTTGCCAACATGGCCCCGGAGTACGGCGCTACCATGGGGCTCTTTCCGGTGGATGCCGAGACCTTGCGCTACCTCCGCGGGACCGGACGGCCCGCCCACCAGATCGATCTGGTCGAGCGGTATATGAAGGAACAGGGGATGTTCCATTCCCCGGATTCGCCCGAGCCCATATTCAACAGCCTGGTCGAGATCGACCTCGGCTCGGTGGTTCCCAGCGTGGCCGGTCCGCGCCGTCCCCAGGATCGCCTGGCCCTGGGCGATGTGGGCGCTAACTTCCGCCAACAATTCGCGGCGCAGGTCGGGGCTAATGGGCACCCCGCGGCCCTCACTGTCGACGAGCAGCCGACCGAAATGAGCCAGGGTGCGGTGGCGATCGCCGCGATCACCAGTTGCACCAACACCTCCAATCCCTCGGTGATGCTGGGGGCGGGTCTCCTTGCCCGGAAGGCGGTGGCGCGGGGCTTGAAGGTGAAGCCCTACGTGAAGACCACCCTGGCTCCCGGCTCCCGCGCGGTCACCGAGTACCTCAACAACGCCGGCTTGATGCCCGACCTGGAGGCCCTGGGCTTCTATCTGGTGGGCTATGGCTGCACCACTTGCATCGGCAATAGCGGGCCGCTGCTGGGCGCCGTGGAGCAGGTGATCAAGGACAACGATCTGGTGGCGGCGGCCGTGCTGTCGGGTAACCGCAATTTCGAGGGCCGGATCAACCCAAACACCCGAGCCATGTATCTGGCCTCACCGCCCCTCGTGGTGGCCTACGCCCTGGCCGGCACGGTGGATATCGACCTGACCACCGAGCCGTTGGGGATCGGCGGCGATGGAAACCCAGTGTTTCTCCGCGACATCTGGCCGAGCCAGGCCGAGGTGCGGGATGCCGTGGCATCTTCCATCTCGCCCGATATGTTTACCCGCAGCTACGGCACCGTCTTCGACGGGGACGAGCATTGGCGAGCCCTCCCCATCCCGGCCGGGAATGACTTTGCCTGGAGCGACGATTCCAGCTACGTCCATGAGCCGCCCTTTTTCCAGGGGCTTGCCGCGACTCCGTCCGAGCCGCGGGACATTACCGGGGCCCGTGTCCTCGCGGTGCTGGGCGACATGATTACCACCGACCACATTTCCCCCGCCGGGAACATCGCGAAGGACAGCCCAGCCGGCCGCTACCTGCTGGCCCGTGGGGTGGCTCAGGCTGACTTCAATCAGTACGGCACCCGCCGCGGGAACGACGAGGTGATGGTGCGCGGCACCTTCGCCAATATTCGTCTGCG
>DATBTL010000203.1:0-4933 GCA_036559345.1 Chloroflexota bacterium
GACCGAACGGATGGGCGGAGCGCGCATCTACTTGAAGCGCGAGGATCTCGCCCATACTGGGGCGCACAAGATCAATAATGCGCTGGGCCAGGGATTGCTGGCCCGCCACATGGGGAAGCAAAGGCTGATCGCGGAGACCGGAGCCGGGCAGCATGGGGTCGCCGCCGCGACCGTGTGCGCCCTGCTGGGGATAGAGTGCATTGTCTACATGGGGGCCGAGGACATCCAGCGCCAGTCCTTGAACGTGTTGCGCATGAAGCTGCTGGGCGCCGAGGTGCGGCCAGTCCATTCGGGGACCGCGACGCTCAAGGATGCGATCAACGAGGCGATTCGCGACTGGGTGACCAACGTGGCGGGCACCTACTACATGCTGGGCTCGGTGACCGGCCCGCACCCGTATCCGCTGATGGTCCGTCATTTCCAGTCCGTGATCGGCAAGGAAGCACGGGCCCAGATGCTCGACCAGATAGGCGGTCTCCCGGACTACGTGGTGGCCTGCGTGGGTGGGGGAAGCAACGCGATGGGAATCTTCCACGCCTTCGTGCCCGACCCCTCGGTGCGCCTGATCGGGGTGGAAGCGGCGGGGAGCGGGATCGCCAGCGGTAAGCACGCGGCGACCCTAGTTGCGGGGGCGCCGGGCGTCCTGCATGGGGCACGAAGCTATCTGCTCCAGGATGAGGACGGGCAGGTGATCGGTACCCACAGTATTTCGGCGGGGCTGGATTACCCAGGGGTGGGGCCCGAACTCAGCTACCTGAAAGACAGTGGGCGCGCCGACTACGTGGCGGTGGACGACCAGCAGGCGCTGGCCGCCCTGCGGCTCCTGAGCGAGACCGAAGGGATCATTCCGGCCCTGGAAAGTGCCCATGCCGTGCAGCATGGAGCCGATCTGGCCGGCCGCCTGAGCCCGGATCGCTCGGTGCTGATCAATCTCTCCGGTCGGGGAGACAAGGACATGCAGACGGTGGCCCAGGCATTGGGGCTAACTCTGGGGTTGGGGACAGGCG
This sequence comes from Chloroflexota bacterium, assembly GCA_036559345.1. GTDB lineage: Bacteria > Chloroflexota > UBA5177 > JANWHV01 > JANWHV01 > JANWHV01. The sequence continues at coordinate 1,008 of DATBTL010000203.1, forward strand.
GGGAGGGAAAGTGATGACAACCAGCACCGCGGTACACAACGGGCTCGATCGGCAATTCGCCACCCTCCGCACCAACCGGGAATTGGCTCTGGTCATGTATCAGACCGCAGGCTACCCTGACCCGGCCAGCACCCTTGCCTGGGCGCCGCTCCTGGCCGACAGCGGCGCCGCCATTCTCGAACTGGGAGTACCGTTTTCCGACCCCCTGGGCGACGGTCCCACCATTCAGCGATCGAGTCAGCAGGCGCTCGACGCGGGGATGACCGTGGGCGGAGCCTTTGACCTGGCGGCGGGGATCAGCGCCGCCACCACGATTCCCCTGGTGATCATGACCTATTGCAACCCGGTCTTCCGCATGGGGCTCGCCCGGTTCGCCGAGCGGGCGGCGGCAGCGGGGATTTCTGGGGTGATCGTCCCCGACCTCCCGATCGAGGAGTCGGATGAAGTTGCGGGAGCACTGGCGCGGGTTGGTGTCCACTTGATTTACATGCTGTCCCCCACCACCACCGAGGAGCGGATCACCCGCACCGCCGCCGCGGCCTCCGGATTCATCTACTGCATGGCCCTGACCGGGGTCACTGGCGCTCGCGCCTCGCTGTCCGGCGCGCTGCCCGATTTCCTGCACCGCGTCCGGGCCCTCACCGAGGTTCCATTAGTGGTAGGCTTTGGTATATCGCGCCCGGAGCACATCCGAGCCCTGGCCGGCCTGGCCGATGGGGCCGTGGTGGCCAGCGCGCTGATCGATCTGATCGACCGGACCGAGCCCGAGGGACGCGGGACGGCGATTTCGCAGTATGTAAGGGAGTTGCGTGCCTCATGCTCCGTTTCCTGACCGCCGGCGAATCACACGGACCACAGCTCACGGTCATCGTCGACGGCTTCCCCGCCGGGGTACCGGTCGATGGGGCGGCGATTGATGCTCACCTGGGCCGCCGGCAGCTTGGCCATGGGCGGAGCGAACGGCAGAAAATGGAGCGCGACCACGGGGAAATCGTGGGCGGGGTTCGTGGTGGCCTGAGCCTGGGTGGCCCGATTAGCCTGACCATCGCCAACCGGGTCTGGAAGGACTGGCAGGATCGGATGTCGGTCACTCCCGGCGACCTGGGCGAGGAAGTGACCAAACTTCGGCCGGGCCACGCTGATCTGGCCGGCACCCTCAAATACGGCCACAGCGATGTGCGGAATGTTCTGGAGCGCGCCAGCGCCCGGGAGACCGCGTCCAGAGTGGCGGTCGGGGCGATCGCCGGCCTCATGTTGGCGGAGTTCGGGATCTTTGTCCACGGCCATACCGTGGCGATTGGCCCCGAAAAGGCGAGCGCTCTCCCCGATGCGTACCAAACCGGGCGGCCCGGCGCCAAACCGGAGGCGAGTTGGCAAGCTCTCTGGGATCGGGTGGAAACCTCGCCGGTCCGCTGCGCGGATGCCGAGGCCGGCGAACGGATGGTCGGGATCATCGACGAGGCGAAGCGGGCGGGGAATACCTGGGGCGGCGTGGCCCAGGTGATCGCCTACAATGTTCCGGTGGGCCTGGGCAGCCATACCCAATGGGACCGGCGGCTGGATGCCGCCCTGGCCGGCGCCCTGATGAGCATTCCCTCGGTCAAGGGAGTTGAGGTGGGGGCGGGCTTTGGCACCACCACGGTGCCCGGCAGCGACGTGCATGACATCATCCGCTACGAGCATGAGCTGGGGTGGGTGCGGCCCTCGAACCGGGCTGGAGGTCTGGAGGGGGGGATCAGCAACGGGGAGCCGCTTATCGTGCAAGTGGCTTACAAGCCGATCTCCACCATGCGCCATCCGCTTCCCTCGGCGGACTTGAAGACCGGTGAGCCGGTGGATGCCCACTACGAGCGATCCGATACCTGCGTGGTCCCGGCGGGCGCCGTGGTGGCCGAGGCAATGGTCCGTTGGGTCCTGGCCTCGGCCCTGGTGGAGAAATGTGGGGGAGACAGCCTGGCCGAGATGCGGCGGAACTTCGACGGGTTTATCGCGGAGCAGCGCGGGCGCGTGCCGGCGCCGGTTGAAAGAGGATAGAGGCGGGATGGCAGAGCAGGCGAGGAAGCGAATCTTCAGCGGGATCCAACCCACGGGCCAGTTGCACCTGGGCGTATACTACGGGGCCATGCAAAACTGGGTCCGATTGCAAAACGAGTACGACTGCATTTATTGCATCGTGGACCAACATGCCCTGACTATCGAATACGACCCCACGCTTTTGCGAGGCCGAATTCTTGATGCCGCCTGCCTGTACCTGGCGAGCGGTCTCGATCCCAAGAACTGCATTCTGTTCGTGCAATCCCAGGTGCCCGAGCACACCGAATTGGCCTGGTACCTCAGCACCATCGCCTCGCTGGGCCAGCTCGAGCGGATGACTCAATTCAAGGACAAGGTAGAGCAGCACGGGTCGGCGAACCTTGGCCTCCTGGCCTATCCGGCCTTGATGGCGGCGGACATCATCCTCTATAAGGCGCAAGTGGTGCCGGTGGGCGAGGACCAGACTCAGCATCTGGAACTCACCCGCGACCTGGTGCAGCGATTCAACCGGTTGTTCGGTGAGGTTTTTCCCGAGCCGGAAATCCTCCTCACCAGAGGGAAGCGGATTATCGGCCTGGACAATCAGGGGAAGATGAGCAAGAGTAAACCGGAGAGCACGGCCATCTTCATGACCGATTCGCCGGACGTGGTCTGGCAAAAGGTCCGCCCGGCGGTCACCGACCCGGCTCGGATCCGGCGCACCGATCCGGGTGACCCCAACAAGTGCCCGATCGGTCTCCTGCACTTCGCCCTCTCCAGTCCCCAGGACATTTCCTGGGTGCAACACGGCTGCACTACCGCGGCAATCGGGTGTATTGACTGCAAGAAGCGGCTGGCGACCAATATCGAGCACGAAATGGGACCGATCCGCGGCCGGTACGAAGCCCTCCACGAGCGTCCGGAGGATGTGTGGGAGATCCTGAGCGACGGGGCGGCGCGGGCCCGCGCGATCGCGCGGGAGACCATGGGCGAGGTGCGCGAGGCGATGGGGCTGCGGTAGTGGGCAGCCCTACCAGCCTCCGTTGGCCAGCCAACCGCCATCCACGTCGATGCGGCTGCCGGTCATATAGGTGCTCAGATCGCTTGCCAGGAACAACGCGGTGTTCGCTACCTCTTCGGCCGTGCCGTAGCGGCCGAGGGGGGTGCGCCGTTCGATGTCGGCAACTGAGTACCCGCCGCTGGCCTGATCCTCCACATCAAGCGAGGTGGCGATGTAGGCCGGATTGATCGCGTGGACGCGAATGCCACGGGTGGCCCACTCGACCGCCAGCACCTTGGTCAGCCCGTTAAGCCCGTGTTTGGCGCTACAATAGGCGGCCCGCTGGGGGAGCGCCGTCTCACCGAGGATGGAGGAGATGTTGATGATCACCCCACGCCCTTGCGGGAGCATCCGCTGGGCCGCCGCCTGGGCGCAGAGAAAGGCGCCGGTCAGATTGAGATCTATGGTGCGCCGCCAATCCGCCAGGGCCAGCTGTTCGGACGGGGCGATCGCGTTGGTGCCCGCATTGTTCACCAGCACGTCGAGCCGCCCATAGCGTTCGTCGGTTGCCTCGAAGAGGCGCGCGACCCCCTCGGCCTGGGACACATCGGCCGCTACCGGGTAAGCGTCCACGCCGGAGGCGCTCAACTCATCGGCGGCTGCCCGGGCACGCGCCTCATCCCGGCTGTTCACGACCACGCGCCCGCCCGCCCGGCCATAGGCGAGGGCGATTGCTTTCCCGATCCCCATGCTCGATCCGGTGATAATGGCCACCTGGCCGTCCAGACGAATCTCCATCTCTTTTCTCCTTATTCAGATGGCCATGAAACTGTAGGGGCACCCCTTGTGGGTGCCCTCGCTCGGGTCGCCAAGGGCACCCACAAGGGGTGCCCCTACAAAACTGGTCGCGGAC
>DATBTL010000204.1:0-9838 GCA_036559345.1 Chloroflexota bacterium
TCCGGGGTGCGGACGGGAATGGCCATGATGGATCAGGGAGGAGCCGGTGATTCCATCCAGCGATGCCGAATGGGCGCCCGGCTGGAAGAGTTCACCATTGTACCCGCGCGGTACCAGCATGGTAATGCCTCGCGCCCGCACTGAAAACCGATAGATCATCCCGTCCGTCGTGGGCGTCTCCTTCTTCAGGCGTACCGCGCCCCCATCCACTTGCAAGGGCAAAGCCTCCGACGCCTGGATGATCAGGGAAGCGGCCCGATACGACTCCGCCGAGCCGGTACCGGGATGCTTGCGGAACAGGAGAGAGGCTAATTGCCCCCCCGCCGCCGGCAGATTGGCGGCGGTGATTAAGCAGATGTCGAGGAGGCCATCGTCGATAAAAGCATCGGGAGTGACCCGCGTGAACCCACCATAGCGGCGGGTGTTCCCCACGATCACCTGGGAGACCTTGCCCTGCCAGGTAAGCCCGTCAAGCTCCGCGCGCACGAATACGGGCCGCCAGGAAGGAAGCGCCTGGAGAGCCGCCAGGCCAACCGCCATCACGCCCACCCTTTGCTTGAGCGGCTTCGAGACGCGGGCCATCACGGCGCCATCGAAACCGAGCCCGGCCATTAAGAGGAAGTGCCTCCCGTGCCGGCCATTCACGCTGACGTGGCCTACGTCCACGCGGCGACGCTCGGCCCCGGCCAGTTGGAGCGCGGCCACCTCAAGCCGGGGGGAGAGGCCAAGTTCATGGGCCCACAGGTTCGCGGTGCCTCCGGGAAGAACGCCGACCGCCACGTCCGAGCCCGCCAGGCCGTCCACGACTTCGCTGACCGTCCCATCTCCGGCGCAGGCGACGACAATGTCATAGCCCTCCTCGCCCGCCGCGCGGGCCAACTTCGTGGCCTCGCCGCCGCGCGTTTTCTGCCGCGTCACGACGTCCCACCCCTGGGCCCGAAGGGTCGCCAGAACAACCGTCAGGTCAAGCTGCCCCCGGCCAGAGCGTGGATTGGTGATCAGACATGCTCTCAATAGCGTGTACCCCTCGGTATCCTTTGCCGCGAACTTCCTGAAACACAGATTAACAGATGAGTCAGATTACACATCTATTAATCTGTGTTTCAGGAGTCTTACCCATCACGGTCCCCAGCAGCCACAATCCCGCCCAGCCAGCGCTCCCAGCGGAGACCGAGCGCCGCCAACGAATACTCACGCGCGGCCTGTTGGCGGCAGGCCGCGCGATCCAGTTCATCGAGCCGGCCCACCGCCGCGATGAGATCGTCGACGCAATCGGGCTCGACCAGCCAGCCGGTTCGTCCATCCACGACCATCTCCGCCGGTCCTCCACGCCGATAGGCGACCACCGGCACCCCACAGGCCAGGGCTTCCATCACCACGTTGCCAAAGGCTTCGATCCATTTCGGAGTCATCAGGAGAGCTTTGGCGTGGCCGACCGCCTGGGCCAACGTCTGGGTATCGAGAAAACCGTGGTAGTGGATGGGCGTGCCGGCAAACTCGCGCAGAACGCGGTTCCAGTAGGCGGCGTCCTGGATCTGGCCATACACGTCAAGGGGGATCCCCGTGGCCTGGGCAACCGCCGCCGCGTCCTCGATCCCCTTCTCCGGGGCGATCCGTCCGATCCAACACAGCCGGTTCCTGGGGATCGGGTTGTAGGGATACAGATCAAGGTCGAGCCCATTGCCGAGAATGACAACGCGGTCCGCGAAGGGAAAGGTGCGCGCCTGCGCGTGGGTGTGCATGGCGACGCTCCCCGGAGAGGAGCCGACCACGGCGCCGACCACCGTATCCATGGCGTCCAGCAGGGTGCTCATGCTGACCAGATGGGCGACCGGAACGGTAAAGAACGGGGTCAGGTAAAAGGGGAGCCAGTCGTAGGCGAAGTTGACCACCACATCGTAGGCGGTCTGCCGGCGGCGCGCTTCTTCCCAGAGAGCGGCCAGAATCGGATTGGCCGGCATGGTCACGGGCGCGGCGCGAGACTGATACTGCGCGGAAGGCTGGAGGGTGCCCCGCACCTCAATCATCCGTACATGGTCAAGCCGGGAGCCCACGGGAGCGATCACCTCGACCGCGTGCCCGCGCCGCATCAAGGCCTTGACGACGTTGCCCAGGGTCAGGTCAACCCCGCCGCCCGAGCCATTCCCAATCGGCCCCACCGGATGCGAAACAAAAAGGAGCTTCATACGCGCATGTCGCCTCGCCATGCCATTCTATCGTGACGCCTTCCATTGGCCATTCTCTCTAGCGGTCCCATCTTCAGCCTACCTGACTCTCCGTTGTCCCACAACATGGTCGCGCCCCGCATTCGTGATCGATGGCGTGTTGGAGGGGCGCGGGTCTCCAGGCCCGCTTGGTTCGGCCACGGATCGTCATCAGGGTAACGCCGTGGCCACCAACAGGTGGGCGTCCGCGCCCCTGGGTCATGATCGTGAAGGAGATCGGCATCACCTCCACGAACGCGATACTGTTGGCGAATTGCGATACATGGTGCTTGCGCTCCCAGGCGGTGACGTCATCCGGCGATTTTGCCAACAATATCAAACGCGAGGCGCACCCCAATCTCGGCGGCACCTGAACCATGCTACACTGTGCGAGCCGCTCCAGTGCGCGGGACGGTGAAATCCGGTAGCGATCCCGGCAACCCAGGTTGGGGGGTTATGCGCCAGGATGCTGCATGTTATAGTCTGATGTGTAATACTGATCATGGCAGACTGGGGAACCATAACCGCGAGTGAGCGGCGCTCGTGCGTCGTCTTCCGAGAGAAGTTGAGCAAATAATGCAGTCGTATCGCGTATGAGTGCCTACCAACTGCTGCAATTAATCAGCCAGCTCCTCTTTGTGCTCGTCGCCGTAGGGGTCGCGCTCCAGACCATTCGCCGGCCTTTAAAGGCAAACGTGGATACCGTCATCCTCTTCGCCGTCGTCGCCCTGCTGGTCGCGATTGGCTGGGTCCACCAGGTGACAGGGGTGAAGGCTGGAAGGTGGGAGGGCGCGGTGTCGTCCTCTTTGCTGATGGCCATTCCCTACATGCTGGTGCGGTTGGTCGATGACTTCACGTCCCCTCGGCGGGCGATCCCGAGAACGGCCGCCGTTGGTCTGGCGGCATCGATCGTCAGCCTCTTCGTCTTCCCGCTGCCGTATCCCGGGATTCTGGTGCTCCTCCTGGTGCTGTATTTCGTGGGCTTCACCACCTATGTCGCGGTGGCCTTCACGAAGGCTGCCCGAGTGGCGAGCGGCGTAACCCGGCGGCGCATGAACGCGGTGGCGGCGGGTTCACTGTTTCTTGGGGCCGCTATCCTTTTGGCGGGTATCTCGGCCGCTACACCCGGTCTGGCAAAAACCGAAGGTATTATCATCAGCCTGTTCGCCCTCCTCTCCGGCCTCTTTTTCTTCCTTGGCTTCGCGCCGCCCGTGTGGCTGCGCCGTGCCTGGCAGGAGCCCGAGGTGCGCGGCTTCCTGGCCCGCGCCGCTTCCTTGCCCCGCATGCCCGATCTGGAGGGGATCGTTCAGGAGCTGGAACGAGGCGCCGCCAGTTCGCTCGGGGTGGCCCAGGCCAGTATTGGCCTGTGGAACGCGGAGTTGGGTGCCATACGCTACCGCTCCAATCAGGGCTCCCTGGATTTCGGCGCCGATCAGATGCTCGGTGGACGGGCCTTCATCTCGCAGCAGCCCATCTTCTCGGACAATGCCGAACGGGATGACCCCGAACACGCTGAGGCGTATCGAAGGGCGGGCGCCCGCGCGATCCTGGCGGCGCCGATCACCTCGGAAGGGAATCGCCTGGGTGTCCTGGTCGTCTATGCCGCTCATGCCCCGATTTTCGCCGACGACGACCTCGCCCTGGTATCGTTGCTTGCCAATCAAGCGGCGGTCATTCTGGAGAGCCGGACCCTGATCGATGAAGCGGCGCGAGTCAAGGCGTTGGAGGAAACCGCGCGCCTAAAGGATGACTTCCTCTCCGCCGCCGCGCATGACCTGAAGACCCCACTGACCACCATCGTGGCGCAAGCACAGTTGCTGGAGCGGCGGGCCAAACGTCATCCCATGGAACCAGCCAGCCTGGACGGGATCGAATCCCTGGTCAAGGAATCACAACGGCTCAAGCGCCTCGTCCTGGAGTTACTTGATGTCGCGAGAGTCGAGCAGGGCAGGCTGGTCAACTACCGCGAGCCCCTGGATCTGGTTGAGTTGGCCCGCGAGGTATGCGGGCGTCACTCCACTGCCCTGCATCAGTATAGCCTCGACGCGTCGGGCAGGCTGGTGGGTAACTACGACGGCACCCGGATCACGCAACTGATCGACAACCTGCTGGAGAACGCGGCCAAGTACAGTCCAGCGGGCGGATTGGTGCGCGTGCGCCTCTGGCAAGATGGCGCCTCCGCCCGTCTCACGGTCACCGATTCCGGTATCGGCATCCCGCCGGATGACCTCGCGCATCTTTTTGATCGGTTTCACCGGGGCAGCAATGTGGACGATCGACGGTTCGCCGGGATGGGACTCGGTTTGTTCATCTGCCGCGGCATCGTGGAGCAGCATGGGGGCTCGATCTGGGGCAGTTCAGCCGGAGTCGGCCAGGGCAGTACCTTCCATGTGGTCCTGCCCGCCATGGGATCCCTCAGCCTTGCCGCGCGACCGGTTCCGTTTGGCCTTGACGTGGAGCAAGCAGGGTGACGCAACCTTCGATTCTGGTAGTGGATGATGATTCGTCGATCCGGCATATCGTGGCCGAGATCCTGATCATGGAGGAATACTCGGTGGTCACCGCGCCCAATGGGGCCGAGGCGCTTCGGGCGGTGGAGCACGAGCGCCCAGCCCTGGTGCTCCTGGATATGAGGATGCCGGTGCTCGACGGCTGGGGTTTCGTCGAAGGTTTGAAAGAGCGTGACATCGATCTGCCGATCCTGGTAATGACGGCGGCCCAGGATACGGCGCGATGGGCGGCGGAGGTTGGCGCGGCCGGCCACCTGGCCAAACCGTTCGAGATGTCCGAGCTTCTGTCGGCCGTGGAACGGCTGTGCCGGGCCGGCTGAGCCCCAGCCTTCACGATGGCGGCCTCCGTGGCGTATGATGGGGACAGCACGTATGTTCTCGCGCCATCACGCGAGCCCCGAGAATTGGCCTCCCACGAGCCTAGCGCATTCGTGAGGGTAGGGAAGGCGCATGACCAACCGACCTGAACTAACGGTCGCGGCGGATCCCTTCGCCGGCGGCAGTGAGATGGGCGCGTTGATGCGTGCGTTCCCCTGGGCCGCGACGCCGGTTGGACCGCCGGCGGATTGGCCGCAAAGCCTGCGAACGGCGGTGAGCATTTGCCTGGCCTCGCGCTTTCCCATGATCATCTTCTGGGGTGTGGACCTGGTTCAGTTCTACAACGATGCTTACCGGCCCATCCTTGGCGCCTCCAAGCATCCCTCGGCGATGGGCCAGCGGGCACGCGACTGCTGGCCGGAGATCTGGGAACTCATCGGTCCGATGCTCGAAGGCGTCCGCGCTGGAGGGGAGGCAACGTGGTCCGAGGACCAACAGTTACTGATCGAACGCTTCGGTTATGTGGAGGAATGCTATTTCACCTTCTCCTACAGTGCGATCCGCGACGAAGGGGGCGGGGTGGGCGGCGTCTTCTGCGCCGTGACCGAGACGACCGAGCGGGTGCTTGGCGAACGGCGCCTCTACGCCCTGCGCGAACTGGCGGCCCGTACCGCCGACGCGCGTCACGCCGAGGATGCCTGTATCCGGGCCGCCGCGGCCCTGGGCAACCATCTCTCCAGTGTGCCCATTGCCTTACTCTACCTTCTGGATGACGATGGCCGGCGGGTCCGGCTCGCGGCCGTGGCTGGACTGGATGAATGCCTGCCGGTAAGCTGGCTTAGCGTCGATCTGACCACGGACGAAGGAGCGAGCGCCTGGCCGCTGGCCTCGGTGGTCGATACGGGGCAACCGCGGCTGGTGGCGGATCTGGTCGAGCGCTTCGGAACCTTGCCTCTCCAGTCTCCCGGCCTCAGCCCCCGCGCCGCCTTGATTCTCCCTATAGCGCGGGCGGGCGAAGGACTCCCGGCCGGCTTGCTGGTGGTCGGCGTCAATCCGCGGCGCGCGCTTGACGACGGGTATCGCGGCTTCTTCACCCTGGTCGCGAGTCAGGTCGGTACGGCCGTGGCTTCGGCGCGTGCCTATGAGGCGGAGCGCGCGCGGGCCGAGGCGCTGGCCGAGATCGACCGGGTCAAAACCGCCTTCTTTAGCAATGTGAGCCACGAGTTCCGGACGCCGCTCACCTTGATGCTGGGGCCAATTGAGGATCTGCTTTCCGAGCGAAACTCCATGCGCGCCGATGCCGACCGGGAGCGGCTGGCGATCGCGCACCGCAATGGCCGGCGCTTGCTCAAATTGGTCAATACGCTGCTCGACTTCTCCAGCCTTGAGGCCGGTCGCATGCAGGCCGCCTATGCCCCGGCCGAGTTGCACACGCTGACCCGCGATCTGGCCTCCGTCTTCCGCGCCGCCATCGAGCGCGCCGGGCTAAGCCTGGTGGTCGACTGTCCCCCACTGCCGGAGCCAATCTACGTGGATCGCGACATGTGGGAGAAGGTTGTCCTGAATCTGCTCTCCAACGCTCTGAAGTTCACCTTCGAGGGTCGGATTGAGGTGACCCTACGGCCAATCCTCGCGGGCGCCGCGCTCACCGTATCGGACACGGGAACCGGCATCGCCCCAGGGGAGTTACCGCGGCTCTTCGAGCGCTTCCACCGAGTTCAAGGGGCTCGGGCCCGTACGCACGAGGGAACCGGGATCGGTCTGGCGCTAGTGGCGGAACTCGCGCGGCTGCATGGGGGAACGGTCGCGGTCGAGAGCACGGTTGGCGTGGGCACGAGCTTTACGGTGTCTATTCCGACGGGGATGGTCCACTTGCCGGCCGATCAGGTGGTCACCGTGCCGCCCAGCGCGTCGAACGGCCTGGGCGTACCGTACATCGAGGAAGCGCTGCTCTGGTTGCCGAACGCGGCCCCAACGGAGGAGTATCCAGGGGAAGCCGCGGAGGCGATTCCGGTGCTCGAGCCCCCCCTGTCCGGGGCCCTGGAGTCCATCCTGGTGGTGGATGACAATGCCGATATGCGTGACTACCTCACCCGGCTTCTCGGACGATTGTACGCGGTGGAGTCCGCGGCGAATGGGGTGACCGCGCTGGAGGCGGCACGCGAGAGGATCCCAAGCCTGGTGCTCAGTGACGTGATGATGCCGGGGTTGGACGGCTTCGGGTTGCTGCGGGCTTTGCGCGCCGATCCGAACCTGCGCGAGGTGCCGGTGATCCTCCTCTCGGCCCGCGCGGGAGGTGAGGCGGTCCTGGGCGGCCTGGATGCCGGAGCCGACGATTACCTGGTAAAGCCGTTCGCGGCCAAGGAGTTGCTGGCCCGCGTCCGTACCCATCTCGCCCTGGCGCGGTCCCGGCGTGAGGTCAGGGATAGTGTAGCGGCTGAACGGGATCGGCTGCGCCAGGTGCTTGACGCGCTGCCGGAGGGGGTCACGATCGTGGATGCCCTTGGCAGGGTGGAGGCGCAAAATCGCGCCGGACACGAACTGGTCGGGCTCGACACGCTGGGGCGGTCCATATCGCGATCTGGCGACAGCGCCTACCTGGAGTATGGTGTGCGCCGCGCGGATGGTACCCCATATCCAGCGGAGGATCTGCCAATCACCCGATCCCTTCGACATGGCGAGGCGGTACACGGAGACCAGGAGGTGATCCGCCACGCGGTGACCGGGCGAGATATTCCCCTCCTGGTAAACAGTGCTCCCTTGCGCGACGCTCAAGGCACGATCGTGGGCGCGGTGGCTGCCTTCCAGGACATCACGCCGATCCGCGATTTGGAAGTAGCCCGTGAGGAGTTCATTTCCTCGGCGGCCCATGATCTCAAAACGCCGCTTGCCAGTATCCACGGGTTGTCCCAACTGGCCCGGCTGCGTCTGAGTCGTCTCACCCCGGATGCGGGGCCAGTGATGGAGCATCTCCTCCAGATCGAGGTGAGCGCCATGAAAGTGGTGTCCTTGCTCAACGAGTTACTTGACGTTACCCAATTGCAAATGGGCAGTGCTCTGAACCTCAATCAGCGGCCCACCGATCTTGTGGCTCTGGTCCGGAATGTATTGGCTGACCTGGAAAATGTGACGACCGAGCAGCCGCGGCTGGTGGTGATGGTGCCGGAGTTGACGACCACGGTGGACGCGGCCCGTATCGAGCGCGTGATTGGCAATCTCCTGCTCAACGCGGTCAAATATACGCTCCGTGAGGGGACCATCACGGTGACGGTCGCGCGCGAGGAGGGGCCGGGCGGCCCCTGGGCGGCGATCACGGTGGCGGATCAGGGCATGGGGATCCCGGAGGACGATCTGCCCTTCATCTTCGATCGCTTCCGTCGAGGGCGGAACGTGACCGGTCACATCCAGGGTACGGGCATCGGCCTGGCCAGCGCCCGCCAGATCGTGGAGCAGCATGGCGGCACGATTACGGCGGAGAGCATGGTCGGGGTCGGATCGAGCTTTACCCTAAGGTTACCGATCACAGCGACCTGAGTCAGTGGCCTGATGCGTGCTCTTTTCCGGACGCGCCGCTATTTTCATACTCCATTGTCCGGTACCCTGCCAAGGAACGTGGACAACAGGGAGGGGCGACACATGCAAGGGGGCACCCATCTCGCGTTTGGCACGGCGGCCGGTCTGGCCCTGGTGGGGCTGGGCGGCCTGGGCCTGGGCGCGGGGGTGGTCTGGGATCACGTACCTCTCCCGTTCACCAGTGGGCACACGCACCAGCTTGCCTATCCCCACCTATCGCCGGTTGCCTGGACGGCTCTGGCCGTGGCCGCCGCGCTGGGGAGTCTCCTTCCCGATATCGATCAACCCGGCTCGCTGATCACTCGGGCGCCAAGGCGCCAGGGAAAGGCCCTACAGCGGGCGACCCGCGCCTACAACGATGGTGCCCTGGGTGGTCCGATCCGTCTCGCCGCCGATCTCGTGGCCGGAGGTACGAACCTGGCGAGCGCCCTCCTGGGCGGCTCGCCGGGTCCGGGCAGCTTCCGTGGCCGCATGGGACTGTCACTGCTGATCGCCTTCTTCGCCGCTGGGGCGATTGTCGCCCGTTGGCTCCCTCCGCCCGCCATACTCTCGTGGCCTATCCACCTTCGCCACCTGCTGGTCCTGATTCTGGCCGTTCTGGCGGGATCGGCGCTGCTTGTGCGCCTGGGCGGGGTGGCGGGGCTCGTGCATCGCCTCCCCGGCCACCATCGAGGCTGGACCCACGCGCCGCCGGTGGCCCTGGCTCTGACAGCCGCCGCGCTGGCAATGGGGCCGGTGCTGGCGCCCTCACTCCGGGGAGTGGGGGCCGCCCTCGCCACCGGCTACATCTCGCACTTGCTGGCCGACGCGCTGACCATCCGCGGCATCCCTCTGTGGCTGCCGGGGAAGACACAACCCAGCCTACATCTTCTGCCCGGCCCGCTGCGGGTCCGCACCGGCGGGGCCGGCGAACGGCTGTTCAACCTGTGCTGGCCGGTGATACTGGTGGGGTTGGTGGTGTGGTGGGGTAGAGGATAAGCAGGCACTTCGAATTGGATCGAGTATTGAAGGCTGACCAGATCCCCGGCGACGTTCGGGAAACCATGAGGCGCTATCGAACCCCGTAGGGAGGCACGGCGGTGCATCCGGGTAGCGGCCAGGCGGATGCACCGCCGTGCCTCCCTACCCAGATCGACCATGCGCGGCGTGGAGCGCGCGCTTTGCGGGAAGGATGAGGTGTTAGGCCGCGCTCAGCCGCGCGCCAGGAAGTCCAGGACAGCCTGGTTGAACTCT
>DATBTL010000205.1:0-7021 GCA_036559345.1 Chloroflexota bacterium
GGGTGGCGCGGTCCGATTCTCGAAGGGCGCCGCCTCGCCGGGCCGCGTCACGTAGGCCAGCACGGTCCCAACCGGCACACTAACCCCCGGCGGCGCGCTATCGGGCGGGATGCGCAGAATGCCGCTATCCAGGGACTCGACCTCTTGCGCTACCTTATCGGTCTCGACCGTGAACAGAATATCGCCCACTTGCACTTCGTCGCCGTCGTGCTTGAGCCATTCCGCCACGCTGGCGGTCTCCATTGTCCAGCCCAGGCGCGGCATCACCACTTCTACCGCCATGCGTGTTTCCTCTCTCGCTTCATCGCCGAGCGCCGCGCGGTCTCCATGGACACACCAGATCCGCCCTGTACCACCATCGCTGCCGCAAGGAGACACCGCCTGGGGGCCCGGCACGAAACTCCGGTGAGCGCGGTCGCCATCACTCGGCCAGCAAGTCGCGGATGGCCTGGGCGATGGTCGTGGGATTCGGCACCATCGCGGCTTCCAGAGGCGGACTGTAGGGGACCGGGGCGAAGCTGCCATTCAAGCGCCGGATCGGCGCGTCCAGATCATCAAACCCTCGGGCTACCACCTGGGCCGCGATTTCCGCCCCAACGCCAAAGTAACTATAGTCCTCATCCACGATCAGCAGGCGGCCGGTCTTATGCACCGAGGCCAGGATCGTGTCGGTGTCAAGGGGCAGAATGGTGCGGGGGTCGATCACCTCGATCGAGAGCCCATCCTTCGCCAATGCCTCGCAAGCCGCCAGGGTTTGATGCACCATCCAGCCGATCGCCACCACCGTGGCCTGGCTCCCCTCGCGGGCAATGGACGCCTCGCCAAAAGGGATCAGGTACTCCTCGTCCGGCACCGGACCGCGGACGCCGAACACCGATTTATGTTCGAGGAAGAAAACCGGATCATCGGAACGGATAGCGGTCTTGAGCAGGCCCTTGGCATCGCGGGGGGTGGTGGGAATGACCACCTTCAGACCAGGCACATGGCCAAGCATGGAGTAGTAGCTGCCGGAGTGATGGGTGGCCGAGGCGTGGCCCACTCCGATCGCCCCACGCAAGACAATGGGCATTTTCAATCGGCCCGCGCTCATATACTGCATCTTCGCCATCTGGTTGATGATTTCGCCCCAGGCGTCAAGGAGGAAATCGATGAACATGAAGTCCACGATCGGACGGGTGCCGGCCAGCGCGGCGCCGGTACACATACCGGTGAATCCGCGCTCCGAGATCGGAGTGTCGCGCAGGCGCCAGGGTCCGAAGCGCTCATAGAGACCGACCGTGGTGGCCCAATTGCCGCCGCGTTCTCCGATCCCCTCGCCCACCACGAAGACCGTGTCGTCCCGCTCCATCTCCTCGGCCAGGCCCTCGCGGGCCGCCACGGTGAAGGTCAGGTCCCGCATTATCGTCCCTCTCGACTGCTGTAGACATGATCGAGCACGGTCGCTGGATCTGGATACGGCCCGGCGGCGGCGAATTGCCGCGCCTCCTCCACCTCGGCCTCCACCTCAGCCTCCACCCGAGCGAAGTCGTCCTCGCTTGCCAGCCGGGCGGTCAACAGATACTCCTTGAAGCGGGTGATCGGACTGAGCGCCTTCCAGGACTCCACTTCATCGGCGGTTCGGTACCCGACATCGCGCATCCCCTCGGAATGGCCGCGGGTGCGATAGGTCTTGCATTCCAGCAGGGTCGGTCCCTCACCGGCCCGCGCCCGGCGAACCGCTTCGCCGGCGGCCTCATAGACCGCCGACACGTCATTGCCGTCCACCGCCAGGCTGGGCAAGCCATAGACCGCCGCGCGCTCGGCCACGCTGGTATTGCGCGACACGGCGGCGAACGGCACTTCGGTCGCGTACATGTTATTTTCACAGATGAAGAGGACCGGGAGATCCCAGATCGCGGCCATATTGACCCCTTCATGGAAGGCGCCGTTATTGCTGGCGCCATCACCGAAGAAGGCCACGCTGACCAGATCGGTTCCCCGCAAGCGGAAGGCATAGCCCGCTCCCGCCGCCATGAGCATACTGGGCCCGACGATGCCGCTGGTCCCCATCAGGCCAATTTCAGGCGAGAAGAGATGCATGCTGCCGCCCCGGCCCTCGGAGACCCCGGTCGACCGCCCGAACAACTCGGCCATCAGGGCGCGAGGGCTGACACCCTTGGCAAGGGCGTGGCCGTGCCCGCGATGGGTACTGAAGATCACGTCCTCGGGGCGCAAATGCGCGCAGACTCCTACGGCGACGGCTTCCTGGCCGATGTAGGTATGGCAGGCGCCGGGAATCAGGCCACCCTGGTGGGCCCTGACCAATTGCTCCTCGGTTCGTCTAATTTCGAGCATCCTCTTATACAGCGAGAGCAGGTCCGTCTTGCTCAGGGTGGCGCCGGCCGCGGTTACCATTGACCTGTCTCCTCCTTTGTCATGCTTCGGCCACGACTGGATTCTCCAGCACGTCCAGCCCTTCGATCTCCACTCGCACCGTGTCGCCGGGGCGGAGGAACCGTTGTGGTGTACGGGCCGCACCCACCCCGTCGGGGGTTCCGGTGGCGATGATGTCCCCGGGCTCCAGGGTCATCACCGAGCTGAGATAGGCGATCAAGGTGGCGACCGGGAAAATCATCTTGCTGGTGCGCGACGACTGCAGGATCTCGCCGCCGATCGAAAGGCGAATCGAGAGATTTTGGGGGTCCGGCACCTCGTCCGCCGTGGTCAGCGTGGGGCCCATGGGGCCAAAGGTATCGAAGGTCTTCCCGATCGTCCATTGGCTGGTCCGGGACTGAAAGTCACGAGCGCTCACGTCATTGAAGGGCGCGTAGCCCCCGACGTAGGCCAGTGCCTCTCCCTCGGCGACATTCTTGGCGCGCGTGCCAATCACTACCGCGAGTTCACCCTCATAGTCGACCTGCGTGCTGAGCTTGGGAAGGATGATGGGGTCGCCACCGGCGATCAGCGCGTTTGGGTATTTGGCGAATATGATCGGGTAGGGCGAGACAGCCGCGTTGGACTCCGCCGCGTGCTCGGCATAGTTCTGCCCAATGCATATGATCTTACCGGGATGGAGGATCGGCGGCTTGAGCGTCACCTCGCCAAGGGCAACGGTCGCCTCGGGCCCCGCCTGTTCCAGGGCACGCTGGGCCCGAGCCAGACCAGAGGCACCACTCGCGAGGAGAGTGATCAGGTCGGATGGGAGGTCGGGATCAGCTCGGTTCAGGTCGATCACCTGCCGGCCGCCAGCCCCCAGCGCGCCCAGCCGGATCGCGCCGTTGCGTGCAAAGGTTAGCAGCCGCATTAGCGGTCCTCCTTGAGCGCGGGCCAGGTAATGCTGCCCGCCGCGTTCAGGGCCAGGTTACCCCCATCCACGAAAAGAAGATGACCGGTCACGAACGCGGCCGCGTCCGAGGCGAGGAAAATGGCCGGACCAACCAGATCGTCATCCTTCCCCAATCGTCCCAGGGGAATGCCGTTCAGCAGATGTTGCTCGAAAGCCGGGTAATCCCAGGGCAGGCTGGTCATGCCCGCCACCCAGGCATCGGTGGCGATCTGGGCGGGCTGGATGGAGTTGACCCGGATACGATGCGGTCCCCACTCCACGGCCAGGTCGCGAGTGAGTTGGTTGACGCCGGCCTTGGCCGCCCCGTGGGGCAGATTACCACGGCCCATCCCGGACATCCCGCAGGTCGAGCCGATGTTGATGATACTGCCGCCGGAGCCCTGGGCGATCATCCGCTTCCCCGCCTCGATGGCACAAATGAAGGTGCCGGTGAGGGAGATGTTGATCACCCGCTGCCAGTCCTCGAACGGTAGCTCCTCGGGACGGTAACGGGCCCCGGCGCCCACGTTATTGATCAGGATATCGATGCGACCAAAGACCCGATCGACCTCGGCGAAGAGGGCCATGATGTTCTCGCGCTTCGAGTTGTCGCAGGTAACGGCAATCCCGCGCCTGCCAAGCCCCTCGATTTCGCGGCGGGTTGCTTGAACACCCTCCGCGTTGATATCACTGACCGCCACGTCCGCGCCGGCCCCCGCCAGGCCCAGGGCCATGGCATGTCCCAGTCCAACCGCCGCGCCCGTCACGAGCGCTACCTTCCCGGTAAGGTCGAATTTCTCCAGGCTCATAGCTTCATCCCGGGGTCGGCAAGGCGGACCCCTCCCCCTCTCTTTGGCGCCATGGATGTTTCCCTACTCACGAGGTCACGCCGTTGACGCAATTCGGCGACCGCTCGCCCCGCAAGGCGAGCACCACCGTGTCGATGACCCCACGCCGCAGCAAGACCGCCGCCCGGTCGCTGCCAGAGGCGCAGTGATTGGTAATCACCACATTGGCCATCGATAGGAGCGGGCTATCGGATTCAATGGGCTCCGGATCGGTGACATCCAGCCCGGCGGCTCCGACCTTGCCGCTTCGTAGCGCCTCGATCAAGGCGGCCTGATCGACCAAGGTGCCTCGGGCGACATTAATAAGGATCACTCCATCCTTCATCTGGGAAAGGGTGGCCGCGTTGATCATGCGCCGGGTCTTCGGAGTACTTGGGCAATGCAAGGTCACCAGATCACTCTGGGCGTAAAGCTGCTCCAGCGAGACCGGCACGGCGCCCAGCGCGGCGATCTGGTCGGCGCTCATGGCGGGATCGTAGGCCAGGATCTTGGTCCTGAAGGGAACGAGGCGGGCGATCACCTGCCGCCCAATCCGCCCGCATCCGACCACCCCGGTGGTCAGATCGCGGAGGGCGTAAAACTTTGGCAGGGGCGCCGGGCGCTTCCAGCCGCCGGCCTTGACGCTCGCGGAAATGGGAGCGATCTGGCGGGTGAGGGACAAAATCAGTCCGAGCGTGTGGTCCGCGACCTCGTCGATACAATAATCGGGCACGTTATAAACGGGGATGCCGCGCGCGCGCGCGGCATCGAGATCCACGTTATCGACCCCGATTCCATAGCGCGTGATCAGTCGCGCCCGGCTCATCGCCTGAATCGCCTGGGCGGTGACCGGCGCGAATTGGGTAAGCACGAAATCGGCATCCTTCACTACCGCCGCGACCTCCTCGGCGGTCCGGCATTGGGCCCCGACCACCGTACAGCCCAGCGGCTCAAGGACAGCTTTCTCCACCGCCAGATCATCGGTGAAGCTGAAGTCCGTCACCGCCACGACGGAGTGTCCCGAATCAGCGGCCATGGAGAGTGTCCGTGTGGATCTTCAATCTACGCACATCGTGTTCCTTCCGCTCCGGATGGTTGCCAACAGTATACATCTAAGGGGCGGCGCGCCGTCCCGGCTTTCCCGGCTGGAGAACGAATCAGCGTCTCCCGGCAGACGTCTCGGCGAGCAGCCCATGACGATGCAGGATGTCCTCGATCGCCTGCCGTTGCGTCGCATCGGGAGCGATCCAGGGTTCCACCGATCGGCCATCGCCGATTCCGATCAGGCCACAGGCGGCATAGAGGGCGGAGAGTCCGCGGCCATGGGAGAAGAGTTGCCAGAGATCGAGGATTCGCTCCTGGAGCCGCCGGCATTCTTGCACATCGCCGCGCCCCGCGGCGACGATCAACTCGACAAAATACCGCGGCTGCACGTTTCCCGCCCCCGGAATAAGGCCATCGCCACCCATGAGCATGCAGGCCGCCATGACCCGCTCGTCCCCTTGCAGGACGCGAAAATCCGGTCGCCGGCTCTTGAGCGCCAGCAGGTGCTGGAAGTTGGGCAAGTTACCGGAAGAATCCTTGATCCCCAATACACGGGGCTCCTGGGCCAGGAGCGCCACCGTCTCGGGCAAGAGGGGATGAACGGTGCATTGGGGAATATTGTAGAGCAAGACGGGAAGCCGGGTGGCCTCCAGCACGGCCTCGATGTGGCGGCGTTGATCGTCACCCTCCACCCCGTAATAGTAGGGAGAGCCGATCACCAGGGCGTCGGCGCCTTCCGCTTCCGCCTGCCATGCCGCCTCGCGGGTCGGGCCGGTGGAAGGGAGCATCACGCCGGCCAGCACGGGCGCGCGCCCAGCGGCGGCCTTCACCATCCCGCGGATCGTCTGTCCACGTTGCGTGGTGGTGAGCCACGGACCCATGCCGCAGCCGCCGACCACGAAGAGGCCGCTGCAGCCGCCCGCCAGTAGATTGTCAACCAAGGCACCAATCGCCGCCGCGTTGATGCCGCCGCCCGGGTTGAGCGGGGTGATGAGCGGCGGGATCACGCCGCTCAGGATGTCCGCCCATTTCCAGGCCGCGGGCGCGCCGTCCGAATCTGGCATCGTCAAACCCCTTCTCCTTGCGCGTTCCAAGCCGCGCCGTCCTTAATTCCATCGAGCTCACCAAACGTGCGCGATCCGCGGAAACACCAGCGGCGGCAACTTGTGATCAGAGCTTGCCTCTCGGACCCCATAGTGGCCAGTGGGGTCGAACTCCTGGCGCGTGACCATCCATAAGGTAGAAAAATAGCACCCATCTCGATCTCTGTCAACAGTTAACCGATCTGTGCAACGGGTAACGCGAGGGCGGGAAGTGGCTATGCGCGCTCCGATAGCGGCATCTCACGGTCTGAAAATAGTCGAAAGTGGAAGAAGGGTCAGAAGAGGCGCGCTCCGGTTGGTGCTACGATGTTCTGTCTTACGGATGAATGTCGTAGCGACAGGAGCGCCCCCATGGAGTCTATCAGCCGCCCCGCTCTGCTGGATGGGTTATCGGAGGAGGAACGACGGGCGCTGCTGAGCGACGCGGGGCTGGCCCGCTTGCAGGCGGTGTTCGCGGTGGTGCCGGATCCGCGTGCCCGGCGGGGGCGGCGGTATGATCTGCCCTTCTTGCTGACCTGTTTGCTGGCGGCCCTGCTGTGCAACTGCGACACGCTGGCGGCGGTGGGTCAGTGGTGCTTGGAGCAGCGGGCCCTCTTGCACCGCCACTCTCCCCATGCGCGGTTTCTCACCCCCAGCGGGGCGCTCTTCCGCTGGCTGTTGCCGCGGCTGTGGGTCGGGGAACTGGAGTGGGCACTGGCGGGCTGGGCGCGCCACACCCGTCCGGCGACCGACCAAGAACCGGT
>DATBTL010000206.1:0-18892 GCA_036559345.1 Chloroflexota bacterium
CCGGTCTCCGCGATCAGCCTTTGCTTCCCCATGTGGCGGGCCAGCAATCCCTGGCCCAGCGCATTATTGATCTTGTGCGCCCCAGTATGGGCGAGATCCTCGCGCTTCAAGTAGATGCGCGCTCCGCCCATCCGTTCGGTCAGCCGGGCGGCGAACTGCAGCGGGGTGGGCCTGCCCACGAAATCGCGGGCCAGTCCCGCCAGTTGAGCGGTAAACCCTGAATTATCCCGCGCGTCCTTGAAGGCGGCAACCAACTCCTCCAGGGCGGGCATCAGGGTCTCGGGCACGAACTGGCCCCCAAATGCCCCGAAGTAGCCTGCCTCCGCTGCCTGGTTATAGTGCTCCAGCGATCCAATCGCTTCCTTGGTTTGTATGGCCATCTCCGTTTCCCTTCTCCTTAAACAGAGTCCGCTGATTCACATCGGCCGTAGGGGCACCGGGTACCCCTACACTGCCTTTCGTTGAACGGAGCCAAGATTTGTCGTAATCGCCGCATTTCGCCGCGCCTGGCCGGCGAAGGCGGCCATTCGCGCCGGATCTTTCCAGCCATCCCGCTCGATCCCACTGCTGACATCGACGCCCGCGGCGCCCGTTACCGCGATAGCCTCCCCTACATTCTCTGGGTTCAAGCCCCCGGCTAGAATAACGGGCCCCGGCGCCTCCTTGATGATCGCCGCCGCCAGCGTCCAGTCCGCCGCGACCCCGCTACCGCCCCCGTGAGAGGACCAGGTATCGAGCAGAAAGGCCGCCGCGTGGGGGTACCGATCCATCCCCCGTAGCACTGCCTCCACCGTGCTGTCCGGCTTCAGGTGAAGCGTCTTGATATACGGCAGCGACAAGCTTCCCGCCAGGGCCGGCGGCTCCTCACCACTCAGTTGGGCCAGGGCCAGGCCCGCGATCCGAGCAGTCTCCTCTATTTCCGCCGCGGTAAGATTGACGAACACCCCTACCACGGGCGGATGCTCACCTGACTCGGCCAGGATAGCCGCCGCCTCGGTAGGGCTTACCCGCCGGCGGCTGGGCGCGAATACCATCCCGATCAGATCCGCCCCCGACTCGCGGGCGGCCACGACATCTCCAGGGCGACGCAAGCCACACATCTTGATCAGCGGAAGGTTGTCCGCGCGGAGCAATGGGCTGAAGTTCATCGCAGCTCCACCAGTTCCTTCAGGAAGAGTCCGGGATCAGCCGCTCGGGCCAGGGCCTCACCAACCAGCACCGCGTCCACCCCCGCCGCCCGCATGGCCCGCGCATCCTCCACGGTCTTGATCCCGCTCAGCGATGCCACGACCGTATGCGAGGCGAGAATCGGCCGGAGATGAGTGGTTGTCTCCATGTCCACGGTGAAGGTTCGCAGGTTCCGGTTGTTAATCCCCACCAGCGGAGCGTCCAGTTCACGGGCCAGCCGGGCCTCCTCCGCCGTGCAGACTTCCACCAGGGCGCACATCCCCAGGTCGGTGGTCACGCGGAGCAGTTCGGTAAGGCGCGCGGCGCTCAGGGCCGCCACAATGAGCAAGATCAGATCGGCGCCCGCCGCGCGTCCCTCATGGATTTGATACGGGTCGATGATAAAGTCTTTCCGTAACAAGGGGATCGAGGACGCTGCCCGCGCCGCTTCCAGGTCAGTCAACGAGCCCTGAAAATAGGGACCGTCGGTGAGGACCGAGATGGCGGCCGCGCCCCCGGCGGCATAGCGGGTTACCTGAGTCGCCGCGTCCAGGCTCCCGGCGAAGACCCCGGCGCTCGGCGAGGCCCGCTTCACCTCGGCGATCACCCGCAGCCTTTCGCCCCGCAACGCGGCCAGGGCGGGGAGCGGCGTCGCCGCGGCGCGGGCCCGCTCCTCTATGATCGCCGGCGGGATTAGCGCCTTCGCGGCCGCTACTTCCGCCTCCTTGTCCCGGAGAATCCGGCTCAGGAAGTCGCTTGCCACTGGCTGAAATGTATCCATTGGTCCAGTTTCTCCAATGCCTTCCCCGATTCGATCACGGCTAACGCTTGCTGTACCCCATCCCGCAGATCCGTCGCGACCTCGCAGACCACCAGCCCGGCGCCGGCGTTCAAGGCCACGATGTCGCGGCGCGGGCTGGGGCGCGGGCGGGTAAAGAGATCGCGAATGATCGCCGCGTTTTCGGACGCCGTGCCCCCCAGGACGGATTCCAGCGGGGCGCGGGTCAGGCCCACGTCCTCCGGGGTAATCTGGTAGGTGCGTATGCCACCGTCCGACATTTCGCACACCGTGGTGGGACCGCTGATGCTGATCTCATCCAGCCCTTCGTGCCCGCTGACCACCAAGGCGTGCCGCGTTCCCAGCCGTCCCAGGGCCGCCGCCATCAACCCGGTCAGCCGGGGGTCGGCCACCCCGAGCACCTGGCCCTTGACCCTTGCTGGGTTGGTCAAGGGACCAAGAATGTTGAAGACGGTCCGGATCCCGATTTCGCCTCGTGGGGCCACCGCGAAGCGGGTGGCCGGGTGGTAACGAGGGGCCAGCATGAACGCGATCCCGATCCGCTCCAGCCCGGCCGTCACCTGTTCCGGGCCCTGGCCGATCTGGACCCCGAGGGCTTCCAGCACGTCCGCGCTCCCGCACTGGCTACTGGCAGCCCGGTTCCCATGCTTGGCCACCGCGTATCCGGCCGCCGCCACCACGATGGCCGCCGCCGTGGAGACGTTGAACGTCCCTTTCCCGTCGCCCCCGGTCCCGCAGGTGTCGATCACCATGCCGACTCCATCGGCCTTCACCGGCACCGCGCGATCCCGCATCACCGAGGCAAAGCCGACCACCTCATCGACGGTCTCGCCTTTCATCCGGAGGCCGGTGACCAACGCCGCGAACTGGGCCGGCGTCACCTCCTCGTCCATGATCTGGCCCATCACCGCTCGTGCCTCGGCCTCGGTGAGATCCTCCCCGGCCACCACCCGGCTGATGGCCTGGCGAATCATCGTCCGGCTCCGACCGGAACGGCGCCGGTTCGCGCCTGCTCCCGGATCACGGCCAGGAACGAGGCGAGCATGGCTTTCCCATCGCCAGTAGCGATGGACTCCGGATGGAATTGCACTCCATAGATCGGGAACGCCCGATGGGCCAGCCCCATGATCTCACCATCGCTGGTCCGCGCGGTAACTCGCAAGGCATCCGGCACGTCGCCGGGATCCATAATCAAGGAATGGTAGCGCATCACCTCGGTGGGACTGGGCACCCCGGTAAAGGGGGGGGAACCGTCGTGCCACACCAATGATGTTTTCCCGTGCATGGGAGCGGCGGCCCGCACGATCTTGGCTCCGTACGCAGCCGCCAACGCCTGGTGACCCAGACAGACCCCCAGAGCCGGCAAGGCGTGTCCGGGAGTCCCGGCCAAACGGAGCGCCTCGATGGAAATGCCGGCCTGGGCGGGAGCACAGGGGCCGGGCGACACTACCAGGCCGTCCATCGATTCCAGGAGGGCGGCCAGGGGCCGATCACAGTCGTTCCGCACCACGTCCACCTCGGCGCCCAATTCACGGAGGTACTGCACCAGGTTATAGGTGAAGCTATCAAAGTTGTCGATCATCAGCAGACGCATGGCCATTCTCCTCTCCTATCCGCTCAACCCGCTTGCAAGTCGCCCAATCGCTCGGCTACTTCCACCGCCCGCAGCATCCCCCGCGCCTTATGGAGGGTTTCCTGCCACTCGGCCAGCGGATCGGAGTCCGCCACGATCCCCCCACCCGCCTGCACGTACACCATCCCCTGATGGACCAGCGCGGTCCGGATCGTGATCGCGGTGTCCAGGTCGCCGCTGTAGTCAAAATAGCCGGCCGAGCCGGCGTAGGGACCGCGCTGGTGGGGCTCCAATTCGGCGATGATCTCCATGGCCCGAATCTTGGGGGCCCCGGACACCGTACCGGCGGGAAAGGCCGAGCGGAGGGCATCGAACGGGTGATACTCCGGCGCCAGTTCCGCCTCGACCGTGGAGACCATGTGCATGACGTGCGAGAATCGCTCCACCGCCATCAGATCGGAGACTCGGACCGAGCCGGTCACCGCGACCCGGCCCAGATCGTTCCGTCCCAGGTCGACCAGCATGACGTGCTCGGCCCGTTCCTTCTCATCACCCAGCAACTCGCGCTCCAGGGCAAGATCCTCCTCGTCGTTGGCGCCACGCCTCCGAGTGCCGGCGATCGGATGGTAATAGAGGTTCCTGCCCGTCACCTTGAGAAGCGTTTCCACCGAGGCGCCAACCACCGCGAACTCGCCAAAATTGAGATAGACCATGTAGGGGGAGGGGCTGACCGTGCGGAGAGCCCGATAGAGGGTAAAGCTATCTACCCCGAGCGGGCGGCTCAGGCGCTGCGAGACCACCACCTGGATGGCGTCGCCGGCGTGAATGTACTCGACCGCGCGAGCCACCGCCGCCATATGGCGTTCCTGCCCTACGTTGCTGGTTACCTCCGGCGGCCGCTCGTAGCGGGGCGCCTCGAATGGAACAGGCGCCAGGGGTAGGGCGAGGCGGTCCACCACCTCGTCGATCCGCGCGGTCGCCGCTCGGTAACTGGCATCCACGCCGCCCACCTCATCGGGGGAAATAGTGCTGATCACCTTCACCATTCGCAGCACATGGTCAAAGACCAAGACCGGGTCCGCCAGAAGGAACAGGGCGTCGGGAATCCTTGGCTCGGCCGGCGGACCCTTGGGGAGCCGCTCGAAACAGCCGGCAACCTCGAAACCTAGGTACCCGACGGCCCCTCCGCAGAAGGGAGGCAGACCATCCTTCTTAAGGGTTGAGGGACCGAGAAACTCAGCCAGCGCCTCCAGGGGGTCGGCGCAGGCCCACTCCCTTGCCCCCTGGCCGGTCACGCGGGCCATGCCGTCCTGATATTCCAGACGGGCCCGCGTGCCCATGCCAAGGAAGCTGTAGCGGGCGGAACGTTCTCCGTTCTCCACGCTTTCCAGGAGGAAGCCAGAGCTGGAACCCACGACCTTGAGGAAGGCGGAGACCGGCGTGTCGAGATCGGCCAGCAACTCGCGGTAAATCGCCACCCGACCCTCCGCCGCGCAGCGGGTTCGCGCTTCCTCCAACGACAATGAGTACGGCATGGCGGCCCTCCCAGATAACAAAAAACCCTCGTCCATATGGGACGAGGGGGTTACCTCGTGGTGCCACCCACTGTTCGAGAGCGCGCCGCCCTCCTCATCATGGCCGGGACAGGTCGAGTGTACTCGCCAGCCTCTTGGCCACGCACCCAATAACGAGAGTGACTCGGTTCACCTTACTGCCTCGCGACATAGAGTGAACTGGCCGTGGGTCCATTCACACGCAAACCGCCGCCGGACTCGCACCAACCGCCGGCTCTCTGATGGTTGCTTGCGCGCTACTCATCCCACGCGTACCGTATACTACCGTTGTACCAGCAGTGTAAATGGCAATGGCCAGATTGTCAAAGGGAGGCATTTTGTCCGTAAACCACATCCGTCAGGTACCCCTGATTCTCCTTGGCGCCGGCGGCATTGGGCGCACCTTGCTGCGCCAGCTACTCCAACAGCGGACCCATGTCCGATCCGGCCACGCCCTGGAGTTGCCGTTGATCGCGCTCGCGGGATCACGCTCCATGGTATCCGGCGATCCCTTTCTGGATGAGGAGACCCTTCGAGCGGTGGCAGAGCATGGCCTGTCCGGCGCCTCGGGCTACCATGGCTCGCCCGAGGACGAGCAGATCGCTCTGTTGGAGCATGTCCGAGATCGCCGATTCCCGCGCGTGATCGTGATCGACGCCACTGCCTCCGACCACACGATTCCCGTCCTCCTGCACGCCGCCGACCTCGGATTTGATCTGGTCATGGCCAATAAGCGGCCTCTCTCCTCCACGACCGATGTGTGGAATCAGCTGATGGCGGCTAGGCGCCGCGGGCAGTGCGTGCGGCACGAGGCGACCGTGGGGGCGGGTCTCCCAGTCATCGCGACCATGCTTGGCCTGGTCGATTCGGGCGACGACATCATCAGCATCGATGCCTGCCTTTCCGGCACCCTCAATTACCTCTGCACGGCCCTGGAGGATGGCCAAGCGTTCTCGGAGGCGGTGAAAGCCGCGAAGGAGCAAGGCTTTACCGAGCCCGACCCCCGTGATGATCTAACTGGTATGGACGTGGCCCGAAAGGCACTCATCCTCACCCGAATGCTCGGGGTGCGGGCGGAGCTATCCGACATTCACCGCGAGAGCCTGGTACCAGAGGGCCTGGCCGGCGTGGGCGTCCCCGACTTCATGGCTGGCCTGCGTGACTTTGACCTGACCATGCGCTCGCGGCAGCAATCGGCCGACGAGCAAGGTTTGGTGCTCCGCTATTTGGTCGAGGTAAGCGCCGGTCAGAGCAGAGTGGGGTTGTTGCCGGTGCCCCAGGCCACCCCGCTCGGGCGCCTCCGCGGCACTGATAATCTGATCAGCTTCCGCACCGCCCGGTATTCCGAGCGCACCTTGATCGTCTCTGGACCGGGGGCGGGCCGGGAAGTGACGGCGGCGGCGGTATTCGCCGACATCCTCCAGATCGCTACCCTGGCCCCTAGCGCTTGAGGGATCTGAGTGGGGCGCGGCAGCGGGTCAGAGTGCTGGCCAGTGCGGTTGGCATGGCGGTCGTCGTGGCCGACCAGGGCACGAAACTCTGGGCTATCAACAGCCTGAGCGGCTCCTCCGCCGGTGCTCCCAGTGTCCTGGACGGCTGGCTCAGCCTGGTACTGACCACGAACAGTGGCGCCGCATTCGGCATTCTCGCCGATCGAGGGCTCTTGTTCGTGGCGGTTGGCCTCGTGTTGAGCGGAGTGGTGCTTGTCTTTGCCCGCCTCTTGCCCAATCGCCGGCCCCTCTTGCGGGTGAGTCTCGGCCTTCAGGTAGGGGGAGCGGTAGGGAACCTCAGCGACCGGATTCGTGTGGGCCATGTGATTGATTTCATTCAGATTCGCTACTGGCCGGTGTTCAACCTGGCCGATACCGCGATTGTTTGTGGGGTCGCGTTACTGGTGTATTTTTTACTCTCCAATCCCGACCCTCATCGAGCCCAGCCCGGCAGCGGGCCAGAGTCTCGGACCGGGCCAGCCGAACGGAGTCGGAAGTGAATCGGCGATCAAAAAGCGTGGCGCCGTCCGAGCCCGTAGCACCTGGGCGGACTGTTGCCTATGTCGTACCGCCCCAGCTCGCGGGCGAGCGTTTGGACCGGGTCGTCACCGCCCTGCATCCTGAGTTGTCCAGAGCGGCGATTTCGGCTCTGATTGCCGATGGGAGGGTGTCCGTGAATGGCCGCCCTTGCAAGGCGGCGACCCGTCCAGTCGCGGGCGCCCGCATTACCCTCAATCTTCCACCAGCCGAACCGGTAGCCGCCGAGGCGGAGGCCATTCCCCTAGACGTGATCTTCGAGGATGACGCCCTTGTCGTAATCAATAAAGCGGCGGGGATGGTTGTCCATCCGGCGCCGGGGAATCCCCACGGAACCCTGGTCAATGCTCTTCTGGCCCGCTACGCCGATCTGCCCGGCGAGTCCTTCCGTCCCGGAATCGTCCATAGACTGGACAAGGACACATCGGGCTTGATCGTGGTGGCCCGTACCGCGCCCGCCTTGGCGGCGCTGGCGGCCGCGTTCAAGAAGCGCGACGTATACAAAGAATATCTCGCCCTCGTGGTGGGACACCCGAAACCAGCCAACGGGTCGATTTCCGGCGACATCGGCCGGGATCCCCGGCATCGGCAGCGGATGGCGGTGGTAGCGGTTGGCGGACGGGAGGCTCATACCACCTACGAAACGGTTGAATTGCTGGGCGGATATGCCTTGTTACGGGTGGTCCTTGGCACGGGCCGAACCCACCAGATCCGGGTTCACCTCGGCGCCCTGGGATTCCCAATCGCCGGCGACCCGACGTACGGCCGGCCCTCTCCGGCGCTCGGACTGGACCGCCAATTCCTGCATGCCGCGCGCCTCCGCTTCACGCACCCCTTCACGGGCGAGGAACTGGATCTGCGGGCGGCTCCCCCGTCTGACCTTCAAGCCGTTCTTAAGGTGTTGCGGTAAGGGCATGGCTCGTGGTATGGGAGAACTCGCACCCCTATAGCTACCCCTCGCGATACGGCCCAAGGTTCCGATACCGCAGGTACCGAGACTGCACTAAATCGGTGGTGCCAAGACCCACGAGGCCATCCAGTTCCTCGGCCAACGCGTCACGGAGCACGATCGCCATTCCCGTGGGGTCGCGGTGCGCGCCTCCAACCGGCTCGGGCAGGATGCGGTCGATGATCCGGAACTGCAACATATCCTGAGCGGTGATGCGCATCGCTTCCGCCGCCTCGGGTGCTTTCTGGGCGCTGCGCCAGAGAATGGCGGCGGCGGCCTCGGGGGAAGCGACGGAGTAGGTGCTGTGTTCGAGCATCAGCACCCGATCCGCCACCCCGATCGCCAGCGCCCCTCCGCTATTGGCCTCGCCCGTGACCACGGAGACAATCGGCACCCGCAGCGAACACATGGTAGCGATTGAGGTGGCTATCGCCTCCACCTGCCCGCGCTCTTCGTCGGCCACCCCGACATTGGCGCCGGGCGTGTCGATCATGGTGATCACCGGAAGGCCCAACTTCTCGGCCAGGCAAAAGAGGCGCTGCGCCTTACGGAAGCCCTCGGGGCCGGGCATGCCAAAGTTGCGATCCACGTTCTCACGAGTGTCGCGGCCCTTCTGGTGCGCCACCACCATGACCGACCGCCCCTCAAGGAAGGCCGGGCCGCCGATAACCGCGTGATCGTCGCCGAATCGGCGGTCACCATGCAGTTCCACGAAATCGGTGAAGGTCAGCCGGAGGTAGTCCAATGGATGAGGGCGCGCGCTATGCCGAGCCACCTGCACCTTTTGCCAGGGCCGAAGCTGTGCATAGATGGCGGCCAGGCGCTCATCTAGCTGCCGGCGCAGACGCGCCACCACCCGATCGCCCTCGTCGTCGCCGGGCTTTGTCGCCGCCCGAGCCTTATCCAATTCGGTCTGCAACTCGGTGAGCGGAGCCTCGAACTCCAGGCTAGTCTGCAAGGCCCAGGCCCTCGCCAACTCCAGTGAGTTCCGCTTCCTGGCGCCGTTCACCCCATTCGCTGGGGGAGATGCGCCGGCAGGGGCCATTGGTCAGCAAACGGAGGAGCCTCCCAATGACACTCCGCAATTCCCCGCGGGCGCAGATCATGTCGATCATCCCATGGGCCAGCATGGATTCGGAGGTAGCGGTCCCAGGGGGCAGTTTCTGGCGGATCGCCTGCTCGATCACCCTTGGTCCCGCGAAACCGATGAAGGCGCCGGGCTCGGCAATCGTAATATCGCCCAGCATGGCGTAGCTCGCGGGCACCCCACCAACCGTGGGATCGGTCAACAGGGAGATGTAGGGCATCCCCACCCGGCCCAGACGGGCCAGGGCGGCCGTGGTCTTGGCCATTTGCATCAGGGCGAATACGCCTTCATGCTGGCGCGCCCCGCCGGTCGCGACCACGCTGACGAATGGCAGGCGACGCGCTACCGCCAGATCAATCGCGCGGGCAATCTTTTCCCCCACCGCGACACCCATACTGCCGCCCTGGAAGAAGTAGTTGTTCGCCGCGACCACGATTGCTACCTCTTCAATGGCGCCGAGCCCATAGACCAATGCCTCCGGAGTCCCCGCCTTCCGTTCATACCCTGGGATTTTGTCCGCGTATGCCTGGCCCTCGCTACGAAACGAGAGGGGATCGGCGCCGCGCAGATCGTGATCCAACTCCTCGAAAGTATCGGGATCCAACAGCAGCGCCAGGCGCTCCTGTGAGGACAGCCTGAAGTGGAAGCGGCACTTTGGACATACCTTGAGGTTGTCCTCATATTCCTTGGCATAGAGTTGCTCGCTGCACGATGGGCACCGAATCCATAACTGGCCCAATTGTTCGGCGTGAGGATGTTCACCGAAGGGGAGCGGAAGATGAAGCGGGCGGCGGCGTAGGAACTCCCTCATAGAGATCCTCCCTGAACGCACCTAGTCTTGAGCATCATGATCCTCATATTCCGTCTGGTGGTCCAATTCGGGAATGGACTCGTCCCAGGCACGCAAGAACTCGGTGGCTCGGTCAAGGTCGGCATCCCGGACCAACAAGCGGCACGGACTAATGACACCCAGGTAAGCGACCGCGTCACTGGTTTGCACCAGACAGGCTATCCCTTCACCGGTCAGCAAATTGCGCACCATTTCCGCTTCCATTTGCGAGGATGCGGTAGCTACTTGCGCCCAGTGGTCTTGACCCATGCCCCTCGTCACGCACCCCGCTCGGAGAGCCGTGTTCCCAATCGGAATGCGAGCTCGGCACGCGACTCCACGTTATACATTGGAGACCAGTATAGCATGGCTAGCGCGTTCACGCGCGACGACGATCCCTGCTTAAACATAGAACATGACGGCCCCGCTGGACCGCAATTCGCTCTCGCGCCGGGCCAGGTCGGCCACCGTTACGCCGCCGAAAAGCCCGACCAGCGCTTCGTGGGCGCGGGCCCAGACTTCACTGATCGCGCCCCCAATCGGCTCGCCCTCGGCGCCGTCCACCCGCTCGAGTTCTAGCGGAGATCCTTCCAGGGCTTCGATCACGTCGAGGACGGTAATCTCTTCGGCCCGTCGGGCCAAGGTGCAGCCGCCATGGGCGCCGCGGTGGCTCACCACAAGCCCCGCATTTTTCAGGGCGGTAATTTGCTGCTCCAGGAAGCGCTCCGGGATCCCCTGACGCACCGCTATTTCGCGGGTGGTGAGGCGGGCGCCGCCGGCCGCGTCCTGATGGAGTGACATGTCCATAAGAGCCAGCAATCCGTAACGGGTCTTGGCCGAAAATCGCATCGCGCTTCTTCCCGTGGCTGTTACATACTATACGCTTAACCATAGTCGCTTTAGGAGATTTCGACCAGCAACCCAGGCACGCGGAATTTTCGGGTGAGATCGCTTGTTTAGGCTTGCGGTCTGCCCGTATACTTTAACCACCTAATGCACGGCCAGGGCGGATCGCTCCCGGATGGAGGCCCATCACTCATGCAGCGCTCGACACAACCTACCTATCAGCAGGGTTTGGGCGCTATCGGGCGCTATCTTGACCAGTATGGTTTCGAGGACCTGCTTCTTTGTGAATTGGATGACGGGTTCGTCGGCAGAGTCACTCAGGGTGGCAAACTGGTGGAAGCGATTCCGTTTCCCGTGGCCGACCTGCAAACCATGGTCCGTCAGCCGAGAAGCTCGGGGGAGCCGGCAACCCAGTCCCGTGGCGCCAGTCAGGAGTCAAGCTCCTTTATTCGGAGGGCGCTCGGAGGATACCAGGAGTTTCTCGGTGCGCTTGGAGCCCAATGCGACCTCCTCCAGGCCTCGGCCATCCTGGTGATTGAGCTTGCGGATGAAGTGTTGTTCACCTTCCGAGCTGGGGGGACGTCCGACGATCTCGGCGAGTCCCTGGTCCGTGAGTTTCTCTACGATGATGCCGGCGTGCGCCAACTGCTGCTCGGTAACGCTCCGACCTTCGGCTAACGATGCTCCGGCAGGGGCGGGTGAGGCGGATGGGATAATTCCTCCCGCTGGGCGTTTCCTGACCGGTTCATGGGCCGGCGGCACGGGCGGCGCCCGTCAAATGACGAGGCGGAATGGCCCGGCATTGACAGCCTGCGGCACTACGCTATGATCTAAGAAAAGAAGTGAGGTGCTTGTGAACATAAGCGGACGTTTAGCCGCGTTGGCTCCCTCCGCCACCATGGCAATCGATGCGAAACAACGGGCCATGCGACGGGAGGGCTTGCCGGTGATCTCGTTTGGGGCGGGTGAACCCGATTTCCCTACTCCGGCGCCTATAGCTCGCGCCGGCGTGGCCGCGATTGACGCCGGCTATACCAAATACACAGCCGTGAATGGGATCCCCGAATTGCGCGAGGCGATCGCGGGGCGCCTGCTGGCCGATATCGGCGCGCACTACTCGCCCGACCAGATCGTGGTCACCAGTGGGGCCAAGGAGGCGCTGTTCAATGCCTTTCAGGCTCTGGTAGACCCCGGTGATGAGGTGATTATCCCGGCGCCCTATTGGGTCAGCTATGAGGCACAGGTACAACTGGCCGGCGGTATACCGGTGATCATCGCCACGCGCGAGGAGGATGGATTCAAGCTCCAGCCCGCCGACCTCCGGGAACGCCTGACCTCGCGGACCCGCTTGCTGGTGCTCAATACTCCCAGCAACCCGACCGGGAGTGTCTATTCCACCGAGGAGTTGCGGGCCCTGGGCGATGTGCTGGAAGCGACCTCGGTGGGGGTCATTAGCGACGAGATTTATCAGCGTATTAGCTACTCCGGGCCTAGCCCAAGCTTCGTGGCCGCCGTCCCCGCGCTCGCCGATCGAACCGTCCTGATCAATGGCGCCTCCAAGTCGTACAGCATGACTGGCTGGCGCATCGGCTTCGCCGCCGGACCACTACCCGTGATCAAGGCCATGGCGGGGATCCAGAGCCATAGCACCTCCAATGCCACCTCGGTCGCCCAGTACGCGGCGGTCGAGGCCTTCCAGGGTCCACAGGATGCCGTCGATCAGATGGCACGGGCTTTCAAGGAACGGCGTGATGTGATCGTTGGGTTGCTCAATGAAATTCCCGGGGTGCGTTGCGCAATGCCCGAGGGAGCATTCTACGCCTTCCCCAATGTTCAGGGTGTTCTCGGAAGAAGCATGGGTGGCCACGTAATTAATTCGTCGCTCGACCTGGCCAACTATCTCCTCGAGAAGGCGTACGTGGCCACCGTTCCCGGGGAGGCGTTCGGCACTCCAGGGTACCTACGCCTTTCGTATGCGTGCGGCATGGACGCGATCCATGCGGGATTGACCCGGATTAAGGAGACGCTAACACCGTCCTGATCAAGGAGGACGCCGGTGCCGTGGTTTGTCTGGCTCATCATCGCGGCGATGGCGCTTGCCGGTGAAGTGGCCAGCACCGCCTTTGTCCTGGTATACGTAGGGGCGGCGGCCATCCTGACGGCGGTGCTCGCCGCCGTGGGTCTTCCCACCGCCCTGCAATTGGCGGTGTTCGTACCGGTGACCGTCGCCCTTTTGACGGTCGTGCGGCCCCATACGCTTGCGCGCCTTGGCGTCTCACGCCAACCGATGCAGCTTACCGGCCACTCCCGCCTGGTGGATCGCCAGGCAGTGGTCGAGCAAGAAGTGAGCGACGACGCGGGCCTGGTCCAGCTAGGGGTAGGTGAGTATTGGTCGGCCCGCGCCTATCCACCCGGAACCCTCATCCCTAAAGGCTCGATCGTCCGGGTGATGTTCGTGCAAGGGTTGATCGTGCATGTGACCATCCCCACCGAGTCTGGCCGACTACCCGAGTTGCCCACCGGTTAAGTACACTTCGGGAGAAAGGAGCCAACATCATGACCGGTTTAGAAATCGTTCTTGGAGTGATTGTGGTGGCCTTCGTAACCATGCTGGTCAACACATTTCGTATCGTGCCGCAGGCTCGCGTGGGGATCGTGCAGCGCCTGGGCAACTATCATCGGAGCGCCGAAAGCGGACTGACCGTGGTTATCCCGTTGATTGATCGGATGTTGCCGCTCCTTGATCTCCGCGAGCAGGTGGTCAGCTTCCGGCCACAGCCGGTGATCACCTCCGACAATGTCACGATCAATGTGACGAGCGTCATCTACTACCAGATTCTCGACCCAAAGAGCGCCACCTACCAGGTAGCCAACCTCCTTCCCGCCATGGAGCAGATTGCCCAGACTACCCTGCGAAACGTGATGGGCAGCCTTACCCTGGATGTCAGCCTGACCAGCCGGGACGAGATCAACATGCGCTTGCGTTCCGTCCTGGACGAGGTAACGGAAAAGTGGGGTGTCCGCATCACCCGCGTGGAGTTGAAGGATATCAGCCCGCCGAAAGACATCCAGGTCGCCATGGAAAAGCAAATGCAGGCGGAGCGGAATAAGCGGGCGGCCATCCTCACCGCCGAGGGCGAGGCGCAAGCGGCCATTCTCCGGGCCGATGGCGATAAGAAGGCGGTGATTCTGGCCAGTGAAGGTCAGAGGCAAGCAGCCATGCTCCGCGCCCAGGGCGAGGCGAAGGCCATGATCACCGTGCAAGAGGCCCAGGCCGAGGCGGTTCGCATGGTGTTCGAGGCGGTCAACGAGGCGGGCGCCACCCCTGAGGCAATGCAGTTCCAGTACATGCAGATGCTGCCCAAGCTGGCCGAGAACCCAGCCAACAAGGTGCTTGTCGTGCCGGCGGACATGGCTGGGCTAGCCGGCCTGTCCACCAGCTTCGCCCAGGTTGGCAGTCAATCCGTCCAGGAATCGACGAACGGCAAGGGCCCGACCGCGCTGCCGGAAGGTAAGCAGCAGGGGAATCAACAGCCGGCCCTTCAGCAATCAAATGGCGGAGCCCCATTGAAGGGCTGAAATCGCCCAGTATGCGGTGAACAGGGTTTGATGGAATGGCATGTGGCGGTCGCCCAGTTGCGGCCAAAGAAGGGTGACTACGGGTATGCTCTTGGGCATCTGGGCGAGACACTGGGACAACTGGACGGCGCCGACGAGCCCCTGGATGTCCTGGTTCTCCCGGAGATGGCCCTCACGGGTTATTTTCTCCAGGGCGGCATCGCGGAAGTCGCCCGATCAACCGAACAGTTCTTCGAGGAACTGACCGCCCTCTTCCGGCAGGCGACGCGGGCCGGCCGGCCGCCGATGGATATCGTCATTGGCTTCCCCGAGCGGCGGGAAAGCCGGCTCTTCAACTCGGTCCTGTATGGCACCCTTAGCCATCGGCAGGAAGAGTCACGCATTCATCACGTCCACCGAAAGATCTTCCTTCCCACCTATGGCGTCTTCGATGAGAAGCGGTATGTGAACCGCGGCCGCGGATTGGCGCCATTCGAGACGCGGGCCGGCCTGGCCGGAATGCTGATCTGCGAGGATGCCTGGCACACGATCACCGGCACCGTACTCGCCCTTGGCGGAGCGCGGATTGTCTACATCCCGGTGGCCTCGCCCGCCCGCGGTTTCGAGGGTGACGTGGTGGCGAACGTGGGACGCTGGCATCGGCTGGCCCAGAGCATGGCCGAGGAACACGCCATTTTCGTGGTCACCGCGAACCTGGTCGGCTTCGAGGGCGGGAAAGGGTTCATCGGCGGTTCCGTGATCGTCAATCCGCTGGGCGAAATCCTGGTCGAAGGGCCGATAGGTGAGGAGTGTATCCTCCGCGCCACCCTCGATCTGGACGAAATCGCCATCGCGCGGGCCGGCTTGCCCCTTCTCGGCGACCTGGAATCACAGCTCCCTGATTTGCTCCACGCCCTGGCTCACGCCGCCGAGCCTCATCCGGAAGGACCACCACCCTCATGACTGACCCCAGCGGACCACTCCCAGTTCTACATGCCCGCTCGCGTCCACCCGACGCTCCGGATTTGCTCCGCCTCAACCCCCAACTCACCACGAAATGGTTGGAAGAGTTCCTCCGCCACGAGATGCGCTTCCGTCGCGGCTTTCAACGGGCGGTGATTGGCATTTCCGGCGGGGTGGACTCGGCCCTCGTGGCCTACCTGTGTGTACGGGCGCTGGGGGCCGAGAACGTGGTGAGCATTCGCATGCCGTATAAAACCAGTAGCCCCGAGAGCCTTGCCCATGGCCGCCTGGTAGCCGAGGCGCTCGGGCTCGAGGAATACACGATCGACATCTCAGCCATGGTTGACGGCTACCTTGGCGGTCAGCCGGAAGCCGATGGGCGCCGCCGGGGCAACGTGATGGCACGCGCTCGGATGACCGTGCTCTTCGACCAGAGTGAGCGCTTTCGCGCGCTCCCCATCGGCACCGGCAACAAATCAGAGCGGCTGCTCGGCTACTTTACCTGGCACGCTGACGATTCTCCGCCAATCAACCCACTGGGTGATCTCTTCAAGACCCAGGTGTGGCAATTGGCCCGCTTTCTCGGAGTGCCGACCGAGATCGTGGATAAGCCGGCCTCGGCCGACCTGATCGTGGGCCAGACGGACGAGGCCGATTTCGGCATCGCCTATGCCCGCGCCGACCAGATCCTCCATTATCTCCTCAGCGGCTACCCGGTGGACTGGCTCCTGCGGCACGATTTCACCGCGTCCGACGTGGCGCTGGTCAAGCGCCGCCTGGACGGCACCCACTGGAAGCGGCATCTCTCGACCTTCGCCATGCTGTCCAGCACGTCGATCCACGACTACTATCTCCGCCCGGTCGACTATTAGTGGGTCGCACGCGGACCTCCGGCTAAGCCGAGTAGAAGCCTCCGGCTGAGGTCGGAGGCCCGCGTCCCGCACATGGGCACGGGCCTCAGCCCGCTGGCCGATCTTCCGCCGCGACCAGCAGACTACGAACGCGCCAGGGATCCGACGACGCCGGTATGGACGATCTCGTCCAGAGCGATCTGCTCCTCCACCTGCACGATCAGGCGATCCCAGGCGTCCAGGGTCTGCCTCGCTTTTTCTCGTTCCTCGCGGAGCCACGACAGCTTTTGCAGCAGGCGCTTGCTGGGAAACTGCCGTCCGTTTTCGTAACGGCGGGCATGATCCTGCAATCGGCTCTGGTATGCCTCGCGATCCTTCTGATTCCCGGCCTCGCTGCGCTGGTAATAGCAGTGGAGGTGCCGTTGCACCTCATTGTCCCAGACCAGACTGAAGCGATGATCCCCGTACTCCAGTTCGTACTCGTCCGACCCATCCAGGGCCGAGAAGGCACGCTCCAGGGCTTCAACGGGAAGGGAAAGCAGCGAATCACGGATCTGCCGTTCGTGGGGGTTCGCCTCGTAATGATGCTGGGGACTGGGGAACTCCACATGCACGCCGTGCCAGGAGAGCTTGTACCAGAAATGGCCATGGTCGATATCGAGAAGATCATAATCCTTGAGGAACATGCACCGCGCCGCCAGATGCTCCTCGCCGTGCAGCACATCGGCGCTCGGCTCGGCCGCGACTTCATGATGCGGGTCAGCGAGCGAGACCTCGGTCATACTGTCCTCCTATACCTACTCCTCACCGCGTTCCGGGTAATGCACGTATGGTACGCCTGCCTTTCCTAGCGGTCAACCGATACCGTGCATGAAAGCCGCGGAGTCTTGACGGCGTCGAGCGGGCTGCGTATACTCCCTCCTACGGGCGGTTAGCTCAGTTGGTTAGAGCACTGCGTTGACATCGCAGGGGTCGTTGGTTCGAGTCCAATATCGCCCACCAACCGTTCACCGATTTCGCCGACGATCACGCCGTAGGTACGCAGGCCCAGCAGAGAAATGCTCCCCGGCTGCAAGAGCATTGGCGTCTCACCGGATCGGCACCAGCGTCGGGCACTCCCGCGGTCACTCACGCCGCGCGCCGGCCTCCGTTAAAGGGCACGATGAGTGGCGACATGATCAGTCGCCGAACCTGGGTGGAACCACGGGGGTAGGGCCTCTCGTCCCAAGCGGACGGGAGGCCCTACGTGTTTTGTACCGGCCACTCAAAAGGAGAACCACCATGGCGGCAACCGCGGAATCCTATGAAGGCGAAATTCAGAGCAGTGGGCTGTCCGAACTCGACGCCATGCGCCATAGCCTTGCCCATGTCATGGCGGAGGCGGTCCTCAAGCTCTTTCCCGATGCCCGCTTGGGAATAGGACCCTGGATCGAAAACGGCTTCTACTACGACTTCGAGCTTCCTCGCACTCTGACTCCCGATGACCTTGAGAAAGTCGAGGCCTTGATGCGAGAGCGGATCGCCGCCGCGAGCCCGTTCGAGCGCTCGGCGGTTAGCCTGGACGAGGCGCGGCGGATCTTTCATGACCAGCCGTTCAAGCTCGAACTGATCGAGGGCTTCAAAGACCAGAAACTGAGTACCTACCAGCACGCGCAATTTGTCGACCTCTGCCGTGGACCCCACGTGGCCGATACCGGGAAAATCGGCGCCTTCAAGCTGCTCAGCGTGGCGGGTGCGTACTGGCGTGGCGATGAGCACCGGCCCATGTTGCAACGTATCTACGGCGCCGCTTTCAACACGCAGGCCGAACTGGACGCGCATCTCGAGCGCCTGGAGCAGGCACGCCTCCGCGACCATCGGAAACTGGGCAAGGAACTCCGGCTGTTTACCTTCAGCGACCAGATCGGCCCTGGGCTCCCCCTCTTCCTCCCCCGAGGCGAGATGCTTCGCCATCTGATGGAAGGCTATGTGCGGGAGACGCAGACCCGTTATGGCTACCAACATGTTTGGACGGGTCACATGGTCAAGCGTGAACTCTACGCGCGCTCCGGCCATCTCGAGCACTACGGCGATGTGATGTTCCCGCCCATGGTGGATGGGGATCAGGCATTCATGCTCAAGCCGATGAACTGCCCCAGTCACATGACCCTCTTCAACACGGAGATGCATAGCTACCGCGATCTCCCGCTCCGCTACGCGGAGTTCTGCACCCTCTATCGCTATGAGCGGTCCGGTGAACTGAGCGGTTTGACCAGGGTTCGTTCCCTCACCCAGGACGATTGCCATATCTTCTGCACCCCCGACCAAGTGGGCGAGGAGTTCGGGCGCGCTCTTGATCTGATTCGCGAGGTGCTTGATACCTATGGCTTTACCGATTATAAAGTGCAGCTTTCCCTGCGCGATCCCAGCGGGGGAAAGTTCGTGGACGACGCGGAGAAATGGGCCCTGGCAGAGTTGGCGCTCCGTCAGGCGCTCGATGCCAAGGGGGTTCAGTACACGCCGGTTACCGGCGAGGCTGCCTTCTACGGGCCCAAGGCCGACTTCATGGCCCGAGACGTGTTGGGGCGCGAGTGGCAGCTTTCCACCATCCAGGTCGACTTTATTCAGCCCGCCCGACTGGGAGTAGAGTACATAGGCGAGGACGGGAAGACCCACACCCCGGTCGTCCTGCATCGGGCGGTAACCGGCAC
>DATBTL010000207.1:0-9927 GCA_036559345.1 Chloroflexota bacterium
CGGCGCCGATGACGGCCACCTGTATGCCTTCGATGCCCGGAGTGGCGCCATCCTCTGGCATCCCTCGATCGGGCTTGGGGTGGGTGGGGCGCCGATCACCTACATGGTACACGGCGTCCAGTACGTGGCGATCGCCGCCGGTGGTTCGGCGGTGGCCCCGGAAACCGGGGCGCGGCTCGGGGGACGGCTCCAGGTGTACCGGCTGGAATAAGGCAGATTGTGAGGCGGGGCGGCGCGTTCTCCTTGAAACCCCGGCGTTCACGCCGGGGAGCCTCATTGCTCACCTAGTCATGGTCTGCTCAGTCCTCCGGGCCGCA
Organism: Chloroflexota bacterium; assembly: GCA_036559345.1. GTDB lineage: Bacteria > Chloroflexota > UBA5177 > JANWHV01 > JANWHV01 > JANWHV01. Next base: position 318 of record DATBTL010000207.1, read on the forward strand.
CTCTGTGATTTCCGCTCCTTCCGTACCTCTGTGCTTCGGGGCGCTCCGACCCGACCTGCTCAGCCGGCAACGTAGGCCGCGCCCTCAAGGTTGTAGTGCTTGCTGGTGAGGGTGGTCGACAGTTTGGTAGCGGTGAAACCGCCTCCGTTTGGCCGAACCGCCCAGAAGAAGCCGCCCAGTTCGCTGCCGACCAGGACGGAGCCCGCGTATGGCGCCAACTCGGCGGCGGGGGCGAAGAACACGTCGCGGGAAAGGGTGTCCGTCACGTAGAGTCCGGCCTGGGCCGTTCCGGTTGACCCCGCCTGCCCTGGTGGAAGGACAACGATCGGGTTAGGCCCATCAGGGAAGCTCAGCAGGGTGCGCGTCCGCCCATGCGCATCCATGGCCACCAGGCTGCCGGTCTTCCCAGCGTCGACCGCGAGCAGCACCTGGCCGGAGGCGGATCCGAAGCTGGCTGGGGCGATCGCGATCTCGTCGGCTCCCCCGATAGTGTCGTAGCCGCCGATGCGGCGCACCTGCCCCGTGGGGTTGATGGCGAAGACGCTGCCGCCCCGGTTGGTCCCCCCACCTGAGCGGCCGGTAGCGGCGATCAGGGTATAGCCGAAGCCTCCAACCGTGTCGAAGATGAGCGCGCCGTCCGAGCGCACGACGTGGGGAAGAGTGGCGAGAAGGGTGGCCGTCTTGCCGTCCGCGCTGATGCGATAGATCTCGTTTTCTGGGGTATGGCAGTAGAGGTCTCCGGTCACGAACCCATGGCTCCCGGTCGCGACCGCGCACCGCGTTTCCTCGACCTGACGCGGCAGTTTGGCAAACGGGGTGAACGGCATCCCAGATGGTCCCGCCGCCACTATTCGGTTGGTGGTATTCTCGATGTAGAGAAACCGCTGTCCGGTCCAGACTATGCCGGCCAGACGCAGGCCAGTGCGGGCGAAGACACTGAACCGCGTCACGGGACTCGCGGCGTCGGCGGTCGTGATGATCGTCGCCGTCAAAACAAGCGTGCACAACATTGTTTTGAGGAAGCGCATGTGAAACCTCCCGCTCAGTGGTCCGCCAAGGGTGGCCGCATACCGCGCAAGCCCTTTACGTCAATGCTACTCTCTCCACAATAAATGTGCTGTCCGGAAAGCTTGGTTCAAGGAGGAATTCGGTGCGGTCGTACGTAGGCCGGCTGGCCCTTTCCGCCATTACCTTCCTGATGCTTCTGGGATTGGGTTCACCGCTTGGGCCGCCAGCCACCCAAAATGCGTGGGCCCGGAGCCGGGATGCCGCCGTTCGGCTGCCGGTCCGCGTCTTCGCCCGTACAGGCCTTCACCTGGGGGACCTGCTCTGGACCGGAAGCCGCTTCCTCTATACCGCCGAGGGCGGGCGCGCGCTCGTCCTTGCCGATTCCTCTGGGCGGACCCAGGGGAATCTCGCCGTGGTCCCGGCCAACGGGGGCGAGATGCGCTGTGTGCTCTCACCGGGAGCGCACGGCTTCCCATCCGGGGCTATCTTCTGCCACGCTTCCGCCAACCAGATTTACGCGGTAAACGTGGCCACCGGCAAGGTGAGTCTCTTCGCCCAATTGCCCAGCCGCCAGAGTTCGGACGGAGCCCTGGCCTACGACTCGGTCGGCGCTTTCGGCTACAAAATGCTCGCCGCGACCGGCGGGTCTGATGGCGGTTCCGGTGGCACGGTCTTCGCCGTCGGTAGCGACCACTCGGTGACGAAAATCGGCGCCTATGCGGGACCGGGTGGGGCGGAGCAGGCGCTTGTCGCGCCCCGGAGCCTTGGCGCCGCGGGGGGGAGATTACTGCTCACCATTGATAAGCACGATCACCTGGGCCGCCTGTTGGCGATGGACTCCGCCGGCCATGTCCAGACGCTCGCGGGCGGTCTCGCCTTCGGACTGGATCCGCTGACCATGCTTACCAGCACTCCCGGCCTGCCGATCGGCGCCGCCGCTCGTGGCCTCTATATCGCGGACTGGTATAGCCACAACGTGTTGTTTATCCCGGCCTCCAGCCTCGCTCCGTATGCGGGCAGCCTCCTGGTGACCACCGAACGGCGCGGACAGTTCTTCGTGCTACGGCCATCCGCGAATGGCGCCTACCACTTGATCAGCCTTGCGACCGACCTGCATCAACCCGATTATAATTTCGAGGGCGCGTTGTACATCGGCTGAGGCGTGAGATGACGCACGGCGTGATATTGCCCTTCTAACCCTTGATCGCGCCGAGGGTTAGCCCGCGTACGATAAAGCGCTGGACGAGGATGAAGAACACGATTTGTGGTCCGGTAGAGGCTACGGTGGCCGCTGCCATGAGCGACCAGTCAAAATTGGCATAGCCCTGGAAATTCGCGATGGCCAGCGACACGGTGTTGGCATTGCTATAGGCAAGAGTCAACGGGAAGAGCAAGTTCGTCCACACCGTAACGAAGCTCAACACGGCGGTTGCCACGATCCCGGGCGCGATTAGCGGCACGACTACTCGCCAGAGAAGGATCACCGTGCCGCAGCCATCGATCCGGGCTGCCTCGTCGATCTCGCCCGGCACCGACTGGATGTAGCCGACCAGAAGCCATGTCGTGTAGGGGAGCGTGTAAATCTGAAAAGCGATGATCAGGCCGAGGTCGGTGTCAAAGAGTCCCGCCGCGCGAAACAGGGTGTACAGAGGAATGAGAAATACCATTTCCGGCAGCATTCTGACCACGATAAGCCAGGCGCCGGCCACGGCGCCCCCCATGGGCCGCAGTCGCGCAAGGGAATAGGCGAACGGAATGCCAAGGACCAGAGTGAGGGCTATGGTGAGCACGCCGACCACGATGGTATTGAGAAAATCGTGCGTGAAGGTACCGACAGACCAGATATCGATATAGTGGTGCCATTGCGGGTTAAAGGTCCATATGGGTGGGATCGCCATCGAGTCGATCTGGGTTTTGAGTGAGGTCCAGATCACCCAGACGATGGGAAAGAGAAAGAAGGCGGCGATACCGGTCAGCAGCAGGTAGGGAATAACGCGGCGCGGCATCGCGAATGTAGGCATGGCGCTACACCGCGACTTCTGGCGTAAAGCGAAGATACAGTGCCACCAGCACGCCCATGAGGAGGGCCAGTGCCACGGCCAGCGCCGACGCATAGCCAATATTGAGGTAGCTTCCCAGTCCCTGGGTATAGACGTAGAGCTGACTGACAATCGTCTGCTCGGCGGGACCACCGGCGGTGGTCCCCCAGACCAGCGCGAAGACGCGCAGCAGATCCACGGCCCGGAACAGCAGCGCGAACAGAATGAATGGCCGTAACCAGGGAAGGGCGATGTAGCGGAAGCTTTGCAGGGCCGATGCGCCGTCAATCATGGACATCTCGATCAGATCGCGAGGGAGGCTTTGCAAACCGGCAAGCAGGATCAGCACAATATTGCCGGTCTGCCACCAGGCGTCGACCACCGCGAGCGCGGGGATGGCGGCGTGTGGATCGCCCAGCCAGTCCGGCGTCATCCAGTTGAGGGCGCCAAGCACGTAATTGATGAAGCCCTGGGATGGATCGAGCAGCATCTTCCACATCACCGCCGCGACGATATCCGAAATCATCAGGGGGAAGATAACCACCGACCGGAAGAACGTGATTCCAGGGAGGTCTAGATTGAGCAGGAGCGCGCAGGTCAGGCCCAGGCTGAACTCGATCACGATGGCGATCACCGAGAAGTTCAGGGTGTGCAGTAACGAGGACCAGAACAGGGGATCCTGCACGAGGGTCTGATAATTGCCAAGGCCGATCCAGCGCATGGCGCCTGCTTGACCATAGCTCCAATTCCACTGGTGCAGGCTGATATAGAGTCCGTCCAGGATCGGATACAGGGTCACCGCCAGCAGCAGGAGGAATCCCGGCGCCGCCAGCCAATAGGCCGGCAGGCGCCTTTGCCATGGCAGGCCGGGTCGCCTGCTCTGCATCGGCGCCTGGCCGAGTCCAGTTACCGGAGGCACGAACCCCCCATTTTCTTGCATGCCGCGTCAACTGCCATTGAGGCTAGGGCCAGACCGCGCCCGGGGCGCCGAGGACGCCCTTGCCCATGAAGATTCGCGCGTCCAGATCATAAATGCCCCGCTCGACGGCGCCATAAACCGTGAATGCTTCCAGGGGCGTCAGCAAGGTGAACGGGGAGAGCAGTTCATGAGGAGTGCGAAGAGCGGCGGCATCGTAGACGAGGGTATGCGCGCCGTGTTCCTGAACGAATCGCAGCACCTGCTCATCCATCGTCCGCGTGTCCTTCCCGCCGAGTAGAAACACCATGTGGGGCTGTTGGCGCTCCAGCATCTCACAGGGGCCATGACGGAACTCCACCGGATCGATCAAGGAGCCATGGATGCGCAGATTCTCCATAAACACGGTGAGCGCGAACTTGTAGGCTAGCCCCCAAAGTGGCCCGGAACCGAGAACGTACAACAGCGATACGTCTCGGAGCCTTGCGGCATCATCGCGTGCCTGGGGTTCCGTAACTCGCAGAACCTGGCCCAGGTGTTCGGGTAGGGCCGGTAGCGCCGTCCGCAGGGCTTCCACCTCGCGCATGCCCTGTCCGCGCTGCTCGGCCATGAACATGGCCAACAAATAGGACAGGAGGAGCGGGGATGCGTAGAGCGCGATAGAGTCATAGGCGATTGCCGCGTCGGCCTTGCGCGCGAGCGTCGTGTTGCTCCGGCGAACAAACGCGAGCGTCGTGGCGCCCCGTTCCCGCGCGAAGCGCAAGGCCGCCACCGTGTCCTCGGTCTCGCCGCTGTAGGAGTGGAGCACGACGAGCGTACCCGGGCCCACCGAGGGCCCCACATCCCGAATGAAGGGGAAGCCGGAATATACCTGGCTGGGGATGGTCGTCCAACGGTTCAGGAGATAGGCGCCGGAATAGAGGGCCGCGTAGGCTCCGCCGCAGGCGACGAAGAACACCCGTTGGATTCCTTCGAGCTTGAGCGACCCGAAGATCGCATCGATCTCTTCCTGTCGGTGCAGTAACGTGCCCAGGTCGGATTCCAGCACGGGGGCGGTAAAGAACTCGCCGCGGCGAGCTTGTTCAATGTGCGCCTCGCTACCAGTCACTGCCAAATACCTCCTCGGATACGTGGTTTACTTGATCCTAATGTGATCACGAAGGATTATATTTGTTTCTTTTTGAGCCGGTCAAGTTCACCTGGTTGGCTAGGACCGACGAAGAGCCTGCGTTCAAGGTGGGCGCCATTACTCGCATTGTCGAAAATATTGACCGAATTACGATCACTATTGACACACTTCGTATCGTAGTGCTATGATTTTCGCCACTATAGTGATTGGATAGGGTAGGTAGTGGTTGCCGCGCAGCGCCGAAAATCGATCCTGAATGAACTTGAGGCAGCTGGAATCCTTCTGGTGGAAGCGGCCAGCCAGCGATTACAGGCATCACCAATCACTGTGCGCCGAGATTTCGCCGCTCTGGTGAAGGAGGGAGAAGCAACACGGGTCCGGGGCGGGATCGTCGCGGTCAAATCCGATCAGGCGGTCGAACTGCCCTACAGTGTCAAACACACACAGCATCTAGCGGAAAAGCGGCGTATCGCCGGCTTCGCGGCGGGGCTCGTGCAGGCCGATCAAGCGGTTATCCTGGATGGCGGCACCACCACGGCCCAGATCGCGGCCTACCTGCGGAACACCCCGCGGGTAACTATCATCACCACCAACCTGCGGGCACTGGTACTGCTTTCCAACGCAACAACCCAGACGGTTGTTGTGCCCGGAGGCGTTCTGCGCCCGGGAATGTATGAGCTGTCCGGGCCGGAGATGGTCCAATTCTTCCAAACCTTGCATGTCGATTATGCCTTTATCGGGGTGGACGGGATCGATCTCGCCGATGGCGTCATGAGCGCGGGCATAGCGGATCCTCCGATGAAACGGGCGATGCTGGCTGCCGCGCGCGAGAAAATCGTCGTCGCCGACCATTCGAAGTTTGGCCATCACGCGCTCACGCGAATCTGCCACCTGCGGGATGTCACCCGAATCATTACCGACACGGGGTTGGATTCCGATACGTATACCAGGATGACCGACGCAGGGATCGTGGTTGACCGCGCGTAGGTATCGCCTAAATCGGGTCATGTTCGCCTGGCAATTGGACGTCCCTGCTTGCAGGGGCGCGCGGTATGCCAATTCATTGAGAGGAGATTCGCGGTGAGCACGCAAGATCTGGTGCCTGGTGGCCAAGCGCCACACAACCTTACTCGGCGGCAGGCGCTGAAAACCGCTGGAATCGGCCTGACGGCTCTGGGGGCCGCGGCCGTGACCACGCAGTCGCCCGTGCCGCGGGCCGTGGCAAGCGCGAAGTTCAATTGGAAGCGCTTCAGCGGCCAGTCCCTCAATGTACTCTTCGTCAATCACCCCTGGCAGCAGGCCGTCGCTCCATTCATTTCGCAGTTCGAGAGCCTTACCGGCATCAAGATTAATCTCACCGTGATGCCGGAGTCTACCTACTACAATCGGGCGCTGCTTGGCCTGGGCGCCAACCCGGCGCCCTTCGATGTGTTCTTCCAGGATCTCGTCGACTTCGGCTATAACGCCTGGCAAAACGGGTGGCTTGAACCTCTGGATGGGTATCTCAACGACCCCACCTTGACCGACAAGGCAGCGTATGCCGTCGAGGACTTCTACCCGAAATTCATGGCCGGGTTCCGCCTTCCCTCGTCGTCTGGCCAGTTGTACGGAATCCCAATTACCGTGGAAACCTACTTTATCTTTTACCGGAAAGACATCTTCGCCAAGTACCAGATCGACGCCGGGCGGCTCACAACCATTGATGACTGGTTGGCCGCCCTTACGCGCATCCAGCCGAAACTGCGCGGCCAGGGCATGTATTCAGCGGTGATCAGAGGTATCCCCGCCGATCTGATCGACCAATTCGACGCGATGTCCCTGGATTGTTGGGGTAATCGGCCCTACGCGGAACGCCGGCTGAATTTCTTCGACCACCAATGGCGTCCCCAGTTCACGGACCCTTCGGTGGTGAAGGCGCTCAGTACATGGGCGCGCGTGGAGAAGCTCTCTCCTCCGGGGATCACCGCGTTCGATTGGTATAACTGTACCGCGCAATTTCAGCAGGGCCGCGTGGCGACTTTCTGGTTCGATGCCAGCCTCTTCGCGTCGATTTTCGAGGATCCGAAGGTATCGCGGGTGGCAGGTAAGGTAGGATACGCGATGGTGCCGGCGGGCGCGCCCGGCCAGGCGCCGAGGACCGCGTTCTGGAATTGGGGTCTTGGCATTCCGAAGGCGGGACACAATAAGAACGCCGCCTGGTACTTCATCCAGTGGGCTACGAGCAAGCAAATGGACCTGAAAACCGCGCCCAAGACCTTCGCCCCGACCCGCCAGTCCACCTGGCACAATCCGGCATTGATTCAGAAGTTCCCCTCCGGCTATGCGCCGGCGGTAGCGTTTGCCCTGAATCATGCCGACGATGCCGACATACTTTTCAAGGGCGCCGATCAGATCGGTCTCAAAATCGGCGACGCCATCTCGCAAATCTATCTCGGTCAGTCGCCGACAGCCGCGGCAAGCGCGCTGCAGGCGCAGGCCACGACCATTATTAAGGCAGCCGGCTACCTCAAGTGAATATGCGATCAGACTTCTTCACCGGACCATTCCTGTCCGGCCAGGTAGCGATTATCACGGGCGCCGGCGGCGGCATCGGCGGCGCCGTGGCGGAAGCGCTCGGGCAGGCAGGGGCTACGGTCTATGCGTTTGACCGTGATGGGGAGGCGGCCGAGCGTACTGCCGCCTCCGTCCGTCAGTTGGGTCATAAGGCCAGCGCGCTCCGGTGTGATGTGACCCAAACCGCCGAAATAGAGCAGGCGGTCGCGACCGTGGTCGCCGCGCATGGCCGGATCGACGTCCTGGTGAATAATGCCGGCGTGTCGACCATGCAGCATGCATGGGCAATCACCGAACAGGAATGGGATCACAACTTCGACGTCAACGTGAAAGGCGTGTTCCTCTGTACGAGAGCTACGCTCCCCCAGATGATCAGTCAACACGATGGTAGGATCATCAATACCGCGTCAGTCGCCGGGATGCGGGGGGTTCCCTTGCTTGCCCATTATGCGGCTTCAAAATGGGCCGTGATCGGCTATACAAAGAGTCTGGCGATTGAGCTTGCTCCCAGCGGCATTACGGTCAATGCCGTGTGTCCCGGCTATGTAACCACGCCGATGCAGGAACGAGAAATAGGGTGGGAAGCCGAACTGAGAGGTATGTCGGAGGAAGAGGTGCGGGCTGAATACGTGCGGCTCACCCCTCTTGGGCGGCTTGAGAGCCCGCGGGATGTGGCATCAACAATACTATTCCTCACCTCTCCCCTGGCATCGTACATCACCGGACAGGCGGTATGTGTTTCCGGAGGAGCTGATCTGCTCTGAGAGGGGTTTCACTCGTGCCGAGAGTCGCCGTGGTCGGCAATCTGCTCATGGATCTCGTCCTGGGGCCGCTCGCGCGCTTCCCCGCCTTTGGGCAGGAGCTACTCGTATCCGAGCGTTCGATGCGCTCGGCCGGCCAAGCCTTCAACTCCGCGGTCGCGCTGGCGGCGCTCGGTGATGTGCCAAGTCTCATTGGCGCGGTCGGAAATGATGACCTCGGCGCCAGGATCCTGGTGGACTTGCGGGCGGGGGCGGTTGCCACGGATCTGGTAACGGTGGACGGCTTGCGCCCCACCGGCCTCACGGTCGCCCTGCTCAACGAGGATCGGGACCGCGCCTTTGTCACCCATCTGGGCCATCTTGATGCCTTTGGCGTCGAGACCGTGTTCGCCCGCTGGGCGGAGGTCGCCGAATCCCGGTATCTGCTCTTCTGTGGCTACGGAAACCTTCCCGCCATGCGGCCCACGGGGGGCCTGGCGCTCCTCGAACGAGCCCGGACGGAGGGCGTCATCACGGTGCTGGATACGGGCTGGGATCCAGATGATTGGCAGTCGGGAGGGCGCGAGGAGGTATGGGCAATGCTCCGGGCCACCGATATCTTCCTCCCCAATCTTGAGGAGGCACGCGCCCTCACCGGGCTGGAGGACGCCGTCGAGGCTGCCCGCCAACTCTCCGCCGCCGGCCCGGACACGATCATGATCAAGCTGGGCCCCGAGGGCGCGCTTGGCTACCGTCAGGGAGAGCTGATCCGCGTGCCGGCGACGTCCACGGTGGTACAGGATACGGTGGGGGCCGGCGATGCCTTCAATGCCGGCGTCCTATACGCGCTCATCCGCGAGTGGTCCCTTACCGACGCGCTCAGCCTTGGCACGGCGGTGGCCGGCTACACGATTGCCGGCCACGAACCGCGTCACCCCACGATCGCACAGGCGCTCGCGTTGCAACACCGCGTGTAAATATGGCGCGGCATCAAACGTCTAGTTGCCGGGGTAGCTCCGGCCCCGCTACCATTCCTCTCGTGAATCGCTTATTTCTGGTCCGTCATGGGATCACCGAAGCCAACCATCTGGGAGTCTATCAGGGACAGATGGATGTGCCGCTCAGCGAGAAGGGGAAGTTGCAAATCGCCGCCCTGCGTGAGCGGCTCCGTGACGAACCGTTCGCCGTCGCCTACACCAGCCTGCTGGAGCGGGCGCGCGTCTCG
>DATBTL010000208.1:0-23229 GCA_036559345.1 Chloroflexota bacterium
GGGCGGGATGAGCAGCGCCCCAGCCAGGGCAAGGGCAAGCAACGGTTTGGCGCCTCGAATGGCGGAAGGTACTTGCATGAGTGCTCTCCTTAGACAATGTGGGTCACAGGCACGATCGTGGTCATGGCCGAGGCTTCGCCGTCCGCGTCACGCCATAGGCGTTGTCCCCCTGACAAACTAATTGCTCTCCGCGGAATCCCGGTCCGCCGCTCGGGCCGGGACAAGAGGCGGTCGCCGATCAAGATCGGGGCCAAGATCGGCCGCCCGCTCCCGGAGCCAGCGCAACGCCATCACCTGCACGTCCTCAAGATGCTCGGCCATGGCCAACTGCGCGGCCTCGGGCTTGTGACTCGCTATCGCGGCAAGGATGTGATGGTGATGGGCGACCGAGTTGGTGGTTCCCGAGCGAGCGCGGAGCGACCACTCGCGGGTCTCTCGGATGGCGTGATTGATGTACTTGACGATGGTGACCAGGAGGTCGTTATGAGCGGCCTCGGCGATCGCGAGGTGGAAGGCCGTATCTTGCTCCAGCCCGGTGCCACCGCCTCCTATTGCCGCCTCCTGAGCGGCCAACAGGTTGCGGATGACCGCAATCTCCTCATCGGTGGCGCGCTCGGCCGCCAGATAGGCCGTCTGAGGCTCGAAAATATACCGGACTTCAAGCGGATTCCGAACCGCGTCCCCATGGCGCGCGAGCTGTTCATCAAGCGGTGCCGTCATGATGGTGTCCGGGGTGGGACGGATAATCGTCCCACCGCCCTGGCGGCTCTCAATGAAGCCGCGGCTTTGCAAGACGCTCAACGCCTCCCGAATGGAGGCTCGGCTCACCCGAAAGCGAAGCGCAAGATCGCGCTCGGGCGGCAGGCGATCTCCCGCCGCCAGGCGCCCGGAGAGGATCTCCTGTTGTAGCTGCAGGACTATCTGTTCGTAAATCCTTGTTTTGAGGATTCGGGATGATTGCATGCGCCAATCCAGCCTACAGCCACTGTGGCCTGACAACTGGACACCAGTATACGGGCAACAGTCGCACTCCGGCAAGCAGGGTCACAGTTCGCGTGTGGCTCGCGTGTGTATGCGGGGAGGCGCGACCTCGTCAGCCTGATGGCGGCCGTGCAGACCTGATCATTACCCACAAATCACGCCCGCACGCTGCATCGCGTCTTGATCTGGTAGGGGCGCACGGCTACACGCGCTTCTGGAAGGCAACATGTGGGTAAAGGTGAGCCCTGGAGACCCGTGCTCCTGCCAGACGCCCTCAACCAGAATGGCGAGCGATACCGATCCCGCTATGCATCATGGATGCTTGTCAGACCAATGGTCCGCGTTGTTGGCCAGATGCCGAGCGCGCCCAGCCGCGGCGACGGTATAGCTAGGATCACCGTGGCCTTCTGGTCAACCGCCACTTGGCTGAGGGTGAGGCCCAGGTGATGGCAGCCCGCCTCAAAGCGAAGTACCAACTGTGTCTGGGAGAAAATCGGGATTTGCTGCTAGTTTGAGCGGCTCATGTCTCGCGTACGACGGTCCGTGCCGCAGTGGCCGAATTCGACCATGCGGCGGCCGACCCCGGCAGCCCAATGGCACCAGAAAGGGTGGTGGGCGCCTCGGCCACTTGGCTCGGCCAGACCGGGTTGTACCTTTAACTACGTGCACCGGACGTCGCCCCGACGTGCCCATATTTTGCCACGCCGTGGTTGCCATCTGATTGCCACACGATTACCGAATGAGAGGGAATCTTGTGTGCGGTCCCTGGATCGGGGAACCCATCGAGCAGTCCCCGACCCATGCCATGGACCCATGTTCTCTGATATGGCGGGAGATCAATGAGGTTCTGGCCAGCGGCTGGGCAGAACCCTGGAAATCGGGAAATACGTGGATCATGCTCTGGCTGGGGTAGCTTTGGCGTCGATCTTGTATACGCCCGTGCCTGGCGCGGGTTGGGGAAACCGACGCTTGACGCCCGCGTCTTGTCATGATAGTGTGGACCTCGCACCGGACCTTTTGCACGCCCTCACGCATCGCTAGACCGCGTCGCTTGCTCATGGCGAGCGACCGTGAGAGGGGGTGTGGCCTGTGTTCCCTGGCATAAAGGCATCCGTGAGAGCTGGCCCGTTTCCGGGCGCGGCCGGCACGACCGGGTCGGCTGGCCCTGGGTTCGCGGCATTCGGTGACGGGTTACGCCGGCGCTCCATCCTCGGGCGTGCCGATCCGCACTCCCTCGAGAGCAACCATGGAGTCGGGCAGGGCGATTTCCAGATCGTACAGGCCGGCGGCCAGATCGCTGAACACCAGGTTGCCCAGATCGTCGAGGGGCGCCTCACCCACCAGCCGCCCTTCGAGCGACAGGCGCGTGACCCCGGTCGGTGGTTCGACGGCGTCTCCGGCGGGGAGCACCAGCCCCAGGAGATTCCAGCGGCAGGCGCCGCTCCCGGAAGACTCCAGGCTCAGCGACACGGTGATCCCTTCGGCCTCATAGCTACGCACGGTGTTGCTTCCCTCGCCGCGGACCACCGCATAGGCCGTCACCTCGCCGAGCGGCGGCAGCAGATGGGCGATCAGTCGGCGGAGCGGCGAGGGGCGGCGCGCCAGGTCAAGGAGCGGATCGGTGGCCAGTTCGGCGCGCAGAGTGGAGAACTCAGCCTGGCAGTGGGGGCATCCGGCCAGATGAGCCCTCGCAAGATGGGCCGCCTCGGGAGTCAGCAAGTCAAGCGCCAGTTCGCCCAATTCCTGGGGAGGCGGACATTCGACACGAAAGAAGCGAGCGCCCAGCGCGCGATCAGCGCTGCCGTAGGCCGCCATGCTCTTCGCGCAGGGCGGACAAGCTCGCAAGTGGGGTTCGAGGGCCTCGTCGGGCTCGCCGTGGGCGAACGCGAGCAAGCGCTCGGGCGGGAAGAGGCCGGGATTGATGCAGTCCATGATTATCGTCCTTGACTCCGCGAGGGGAAGGATCCTCGGCCGTGAAGGCGCGGCGCCCGCCACCCTCACTGTCTATAAACGCCCTCGATCTTTATTTTAGTCCCTTTCAGGTTCGGAAGCGGTGAAGAAGCCATGGAGATCGGCGGACTGGCGCAGACGGTCGATTGCCCCGCGTTTCAGGCGGTAAATCTCGTCGACGTGGGGGAATTCCCCTCCGTGCCTGGCATGGATCTCCCGTGGGGTCAGGCCGATGGCATACGACAGATAGATCACGCGGCATTCGCGCTCCTGGGTCAGCGTCTCGCGCACCCGTTGCCACAATTCCGCCGCGTCCAGCCTGGCTCCCACCACACCCTCCACGGTATCCCTGGCCTGGAGCGTCTGGACCGCCTCCAGATCCACTTCCAGCGCGCCCTGGCGTTGGGCCCGGAGATGATCGAGCACGGTGGTATGCACGCACATCTTCAAATAGCTCAGCACGGCGGCCAGGGAGCCGAAGCGGGCGAACTTTGCCGGGTCGAGGGCCCGCCAGAACCGCTCGAAGGCCGCGTTCACCCCCTCATCCTCATCCATCCTTGCCTTGAGCCAGATGCGGGCCAGGCTGGCGTATTGGGTGTACACACCAGCCCAGGCCGCGTTGTCGCGCTCCACGATGGCGCGGCGAAACAACTCGAAACAGAACGATTCCCGGAACGGCTCGCCACGGAGGTACCGATCGGTCTCCTCCTGGCAGGAGCGGGCGAGTTCGCGAACGTCGAGTCCCCTGACCATGGTGGTCAACCGTCTCCTTTGCGTCGCGGATCGCCCATTCCCAGGAGGGATATGCGCGCCCCCGCCGCGGCTACACGATCTTTGGGTAGTATCCCCGCCGCGCCAGGGACGGTCAAGAAAAACATGGCGCTAAAAAGTCCAGCGAGACGCGTTTATGAGGAATAGCAGGGTTCGCGGTTCTCGTCGCTTCATGAAAGAGTAAGGAAATGCTGATGAGTTGCCCGGTCGCGCCAGTCTCGCTCGTACAGATGGATTCCCTGGAGCCGGAGAGGCCCCCCGCTCCCCCAATGTCCGCGCCCCGGATCCCGGAGGTGGAATCCGGCGGCCCGCCAGAGCCACAGATTGACGATATGGTGCGTCTCTATCTGCGCGAGATTGGCGGCGTACCGCTGCTGTCATCCCGAGAAGAGGTGCGACTGGCGGCGGCAGTGCAAGCGGGCGCCACGGCGGCCTATCAGGCGAGGAATCGGCTGGCCCTGGCTATTCGCCTCCAGTGGCTTGCCCGCGATGAAAGCGCCCTGGCGCGGTGCGCCGCCGTTTGGGCTCCTCTTCTCGGCTGCGATCCACTCCTTCTCGACCAAGCGGCGCGATCCCTGGTTCGGCTGCTGATCGAGAGCCAGGAAGCGCTACAAGGACGAGTCATCGCGCTTCCGGAATGGCTGGGACTGGAAGGAGGCGTTCCCCTTCGCACGGTGGCCGAGCTTCTGCGGCGGGTAGGCGAGGACGATCCGGCGGTGATTGACGCGTTGGTTGGACTGGCCACTGCCTGCGGCATCGCCCCCGAGCAGGTTCGTCCGCTGCTGGAGCGCCTGCGGGCGGCCATTACCGTGGACACGCAACCGCGCCGCCGGAGGGAGAATCCCGAGGAGGCAGTCGATGAGGACGATACTGATTGGGAGGCCGATGGGGACAGTCCACCGGCGGGGGCCGGCGATGTCCTGGTGAATCTGCAAGGGGTGGCCCTGGCGAAGTCCGAACCCGCGCGGGTGTTGGTCGCCATTCTACAGCATGGCTCCCTCGAAGCGACCCTGCTTTGGGGGGAGCGCGAGCAGGGTATGCCGGCGAGCGCCCTGGTGCTGAGCCTGGCTCGATGCGGGCAGCTGCCCGACGCGGTGGCTCAGTCGTTAATCAGTGACTGGCGGATTGACGACGCGGTGATAGCCGAGGGAGAAGCGAGCCGGCGCCGGCTCGTGGAGGCTAACTTGCGCCTGGTGGTGAGCATTGCCAAAAAGTACATCTGGCGCGGTGTCCCCCTCCTGGACTTGATTCAGGAGGGGAGCATTGGCTTGATGCGGGCAGCCGAGAAATTCGACCACGCCCGAGGCTTCCGGTTCAGTACCTATGCCACCTGGTGGATTCGCCAGGCGATGTTGCGCGCCATCGCCGACCAGAGCCGCACCATTCGCATGCCGGTGCATATGGTCGAGATGCTCCATCGCTACCTCCGTGAAGCGCAAATCCTGGAGCAGATGCTCGGCCGGGAGCCGCGGGTCGAGGAGGTGGCGCCCCGCGTGGGACTTTCGCCAAGGAAGGCCCTCGAATTGCTTCGGGCGGCCCAGGAACCGGTGTCCCTGGAGACCCCGGTGGGGAATGAAGACGACAATATGCTGGGCGACTTTATCGTGGATGCCACCGCCGGAGCCCCATCCGACACCATGGCAAAGGAGCAGCTCACCCGCCAACTCAACGAGGCGCTGGCCACGCTCTCGCCCCGCGAACAAATGGTGATCCGCCTCCGCTTTGGCCTGCACGATGGGAAGGCGCACACCCTGGAGGAGATTGGCCGCATCATGCGGGTGACGCGGGAGCGGATCCGCCAACTGGAGATGCGCGCGCTTCGCAAGCTGCGCCACCCCTCGCGCGGTGAATTCTTGCGCGACTGGGCCAACTGACGCGCCAGCCGCGTTTGGCCCAGCCGTTCCTGTCAAGGGCGCTCCTCTCAAGCGACCGCCGCGCCGGCTAGCCTCGGCTCCACCCAGGTGTCGTGCCCATGAGTGCCGATGGTGAGGCCCCTGCGCACGGCGGTCCCTTCCTCGAAGCGGCTACCGCCGCCGATCTTGCGGGCGATCACGGTGGGCCGATACCCTAGCACGTTCCAAGCTCCTTCCGGGCGGGTATGACCTCTTACTGACCACCTATGGGAGCGGCTTGTGATATTCCCCAACACATGGTAGACCAAAGCGGGGGTAGCTTCGGCACCGGAAACTGACAGCCCACGCGTGACGGTGAGGTAGAGATGGCACGAACAAGGCCGCGGATCAACAATAGTGTCCTCGTGCCTCACGCCGATACGGAGGAGGAGTTGACGCTTCGGAGCCTTGACCCCGGACAGCCTGCCCCGGCATGGGAGCTCGCGGCGAGTTCGGACGAGCGCCCCGCCCCGGACGCCGAGCCACCCTGGGACGCGCTGTTGGCCACCAAGCTCTACATGGCACCGCCGCGCCGTGGCATGGTACGGCGCCTACGCCTGATCGAGCGCCTGTCCGCTGGGCTGCGCGGTCCTCTCACCCTGATCGTCGCCCCGGCCGGCTTCGGCAAGACCACGCTGCTCGGCGACTGGCGCGTCACCAACGGTGAAGGCGCCTGGCCCATCGCCTGGCTGGCCCTGGACGCCGGGGACAACGACCTCGCTCGCTTTCTGCGCTATGTCGTCGCCGCCCTACAAACCCTGAGCGCCGATATCGGCCTCTCCGTGCTGGCGAGCCTGCGCTCACCTCGGACGCCGCCGGTCGAGGCCGTGCTCACACCCTTGCTCAACGACCTCGCGACTTTACCCGATGACATTATCCTCGTGCTCGACGACTACCACATGCTGGATGCTCCGCCCATCCATCGCGCCATGACCTTTCTCCTCGACCATCTGCCGCCTCGCATACACATGGTCATCACCACGCGGGTCGATCCGCCCCTACCCCTGGCCCGTCTGCGCGCCCGCGGCCAGATGACCGAACTCCGCGCGGCAGACCTTCGCTTCACTGCCGATGAAACGGCCGCATTCCTCAGCCACACCATGGGGCTGCAACTGTCGCCAGACATCGCGGCCAGACTCGAGGCATGCACCGAGGGCTGGATCACCGGGCTGCAACTGGCCGCGCTCGTGCTGGAAGGCCGTGACCCCGTCCAGATCGCGGACGCCATCGCGGGATCCACGCGCGCCAATCGCTACATTCTCGACTACCTGGCCGACGAGGTCTTCAATCGCCAGTCCGCCGAGGTCCGTCGTTTTCTGCTCCGCACGTCCGTGCTTGAGCGCATGAACGGCGCGCTATGCGACGCCATGGTCGGCGAAGCGTCCAGTGACCTCCCCGTGGAGGACGGACAGGCCATGCTGGAGCGGCTGGATAGGGCCAACCTGTTTCTCGTCCCGCTGGACCCTACCGGCACCTGGTATCGCTACCACCACCTGTTCGCCGGCTTCTTGCGCGAGCGTCTGCGCCGTGGGCAGCCCGAACTGGTTCCAGACTTGCACCGCCGGGCCTGTTGCTGGTACGAGCGGCAGGGGCTGCTCACGGAAGCGGCGGACCACGCGCTGGCGGCCCACGATCACGCCTTGGCCGCACGCCTGGTCGAGCAGATCTTTCCGGCCATGCTGTGGCAGCGTGGAGAACTGGCGACCCTGTTGCGCTGGCTGGAGCAATTGCCGCGGGATGTGACGCGCACACGCCCGCGCCTCAGTCTCGATCTGGCCTGGGCGCTGCTCTGGAGCGCCCAGGTGGAGGCCATTGAGCCACGGCTGCGGGACACGGAGCAGGCGCTGGAAACCGCCGAACAGCCGTCGGAACTCGATCCGCGCACCGCCAGCCGTGCGATACGCGGTGAGATCGCCGCGATCCGTGCCGAGCTTGCCCGCCAGCAGGGCGAACTTGCCTCCGCCATCGATCTGGCACGCCAAGCGCTGGCCGATCTCCCTGAGCATGATCGGCGGGTGCGCGGCGTAACCACGGGATTACTGGCCGGAGCGTATCTCTGGAGCGGTGACGCAACGGCCGCGAGTCATGCCTATGGCGATGCCGTGGCCTTAAGCCAGACATCCAGCACGATTACCCTGGCTCTGATCGCCAGTGGCCGGCTCGTGCTGGCCCAAGCGCTGGAGGGCCGGCTTCATGAGGCGGCCACGACTTATAGGCAGACCCTTGAGCTTGCCGCCGCTCATGGCATGTCGACCACACCGGCGATCGGCGTGGCCCAGATCGGCATGGCGGAAGTGCTGAGGGAATGGAACGATCTTGGCGCCGCGGAAGACCTCGTGCGCCAGGGCGTCGCGTACTGCACGGAATCGGGCGGCATGGCGGAGATGGCAGTGGACGGCTGCCTCATGCTCGCACGTATCTTACAGGCGCGCGGAGACGGCGATGGCGCGCTTGCCGTGCTGCGGCAAGCCGAGGCGCTTGGGCGTGATGGCCACGTCGTCTGGTACGCCGAGCGCGTTGCCGTCGCGCGGGCGCGGCTGTGGCTCAGCGGCACACCCGATGACGTGGCCGCGGCGCTACGCTGGGCCGACGGGCGCGAGGGTGCGTGGAGCGCGGAGAAGAACCTGGGCTACCTGGGTGTGCTTGAGGGGCTGACCCTGGCCCGCCTGCGGATCGTACAGGGCAGGCTTGACGATGCGGCGGCGGTGCTGAGGAGGCTGATCGGCATTGCCGAGGCGGGCGGCCTGATTGGCTGCCTGATCGAGATCCTGGCGCTGCGGGCACGCATCTTCCTGGAGCAGGGCCAGATGGCACAGGCCATGATCGCGCTGACCCGTGCCCTCTCGCTGGCCGAGCCGGAGAGGTATCTCCGCGTCTTTGCCGACGAAGGCGCGCACATGGCCGCGCTGCTGCGGCAGGCGCAAATCCGTGATGTGGCGCCGACCTATGTCGCCCTGTTGCTCGCGGCCTGCGGATATGGGCTGGGGGCCGCGTCTCTCGCCACGTCCGTGCTCGTCGATCCCCTGAGCGCCCGGGAACTGGAGCTGTTGCGGCTGCTGGCGGCCGGGCTTTCGGCCGCCGAGATCGCGGCGCAGCTCTTCATCACGGCCGGCACGGCGCGTAACCATCTCAAGAACATCTATGGGAAGCTCGACGTGCATAACCGCCTCCAGGCGGTCGAGCGTGCCCGTGCATTGCGCTTGTTGTAGCGATATCCGCCCGAGAATGTACCGGAGGTCCGCTCGTTCCGCATGGCCGGCTCGGAGGAGGCCAGGGTCCACGCGCCCCTGGCCTCCTCCTATCGCCTCTCAGGCTCCGACTGCCACTGCCTGCCGATCGCGTTCGCGTGCCGGAATGAGGGCAGTAGCCCACCACAGCAGTTCGACGGCCATCGCATCCACCGCGCTATCAAGGGTGGCGTTCTGTAGCCTGCCAGCCGCATCGAAGGCGGACCAGACAGCCGGGATGCCCACCTGCTCACGCACGGGGACTATCTTTAGTTCGATCAGCACCTGACGGAGCTGCTCGGCCCCCCGATAACCGCCCGCGGAGCCGCCATAACTGACGATCGCCGCCGGCTTGTGCGCCCACTCCTTGAACAGATGGTCGATGGCATTCTTGAGCGGCGCGGGATAGCCATGGTTGTATTCCGGTGTCACGAAAATGAAGCCGTCGGCGTTGGTGACGCTGTCCGCCCAACCGCGGGCCTCTGGAGCGACTTGCCCGTAGGCAGGCGGGATGGCGGCGTCATAGAACGGGAGCCCAAGGTCGCGTAGGTCGATCGGCTCGAAGCTCGCATCCGACCGGGTGTGCAACCTGCTCGTCAGCCACTCGACGACTTTGTCGCCGTGGCGGCCCTGCCGCGTGCTGCCGAGAATCACCAGGATGTGTGGTGGTCGATTCACGCTACTCTCCTCTCGCCGTGACGCTGGGCCGTCCGCTCGCCCCAGCACGTTCACCGGATCCTCCCGGACTGATGTCTAGCAGAGGCGCTACCTCCAGTGCCATGTAGGGATACATCGGGAGCGCGGCCAGTGCCCGCAGGATGTGCTCTTGCGATTCACCTTGCATCACCAGCCAGACGATCGACCGATCGGCGCCGACGTGCATGGCCTCTATCACCCCTTGCGCCCTCAGTCCTTTGACATGCTCCTGTTCGGCGGGGAGCAGCGCCGCGCGCTCTTCCCGCTGTCCATGGACAAACCTGACCGTAACCAACCACTTCATGACTGCCTTTCCTTCCTTGACTCCGGTCATCTCGCGTGGAAAGCCTGCATCGGCGGCTCTCCGCATTCCACGTTACGACCCACGCGAGGCGGGGTCATGTCCCGTATGGGATAGGCAGATGGGACATTCTTGCCGGAAGCCTCGGCCGATCCGGAAATGTCCCATCCAGCTATCGCAAATGGGACATGACGCGCCATCCACCGCGTCGTAGCGTGGAATGCGGAGCGCCAACAGGGGCGATCTCCTCTGCCCCACGGCAGACGATGGAACAGTCAAAGAAGGAGATCACCATGCGCATGTCGCGACGTCAATCCCTGGCAACCATGGCCGGTAGCGCCGGCCTGCTGGTCAGTAGCCCTCATCTCCTGGCCCGCGCCGCCCTCGCCCAGTCCGCGCCCTCTGTTTCTCCCAGCCTCGTCCTCGCGTCCGACCTTGACCTCCGCTCTCCCGCGACTCTCGCCTTCCTGCGCGAAATGGGAGTCAACACCACGCATATCTCCGCGGGGGGCGCGCCGAGCAGCGGTGGCATCGCCATCGAGCCTACCTTTGCGCCCGTTCCGTCTATCGCGCATGGCCCTGCCATCCCCGCGGCCGGCTACCTCGTTGGTGAGATCCGGGGCGGACTCTACTGGGTCACCGATGGCATCTATCAGTGCATGTTCCTCGTGACCGGCCAGGGAGTGATCGTGGCTGATGCGCCTCCCTCTATTGGCCCAAACATACTCAAGGCCATTGCCTCGGTCACCAGCGAGCCCGTAACCCACGTTGTGTACTCGCACTTCCACGCCGACCATATTGGCGCCGCGGGCCTGTTTCCTGGGACGGCAACGGTGATCGCGCACGCGGCCACGGCGGCGTATCTGCGGCGGGACAAGGATCCCAATCGCCCCGTGCCCACGGTCACCTTCACCGATAGCTACACACTCCGGGTTGGAGATCAGATCCTACAACTCAGCTATAAGGGCGAGAACGAGACCCAGGGCAACATCTTCATCTATGCGCCACGGCAGAAGGTGCTGATGCTGGTGGACGTGATTTTCCCCGGCTGGGTTCCGTTCGACTACCTGGCGGTCTCCGTCGACGTCCCAGGCACCATCGCGGCCTACGACCAGACGCTGGCCTACCCCTTCGACACCTTCGTCGGCGGGCACCTCACCCGCCTCGGCACGCGGCAGGACGTGCTGATGGGACGGGAGTATATGCAAGATCTCAAGGCCAATACAGCCGCGGCCCTGCAGGCGGTCCCCTTTACGGCAGTCGCCGCCAAGGTGGGGTACGGGAATATCTACGCGCTGGCCAAGACGTACTACGACTCCGTGGTCGATATGGCCGCCACGGCCATGCTCGCCAAGTGGCAAGGCCGGCTGGGCGGCGCGGACGTGTTCACGCGCGACAACTGCTACGCCATGCAGACAAGCCTGCGTGGTGACTAGGTGAAAAGGCTTGAAAGGAACGAGGACACCATGAGCACTGAAGATATCACGAGCATTGGCGTCTCACTTGCGCGGGATGTACCGCGGAACTACGGCGTCTCCGCTACCCAAATGACCTACCGGATCGATCCCGCGGCCTCGCGCGTCGAGTTTACGATCGGCAAGCGGCTCATGTTCGTCAAGCACTTGCTGGTCACCGGGCGCTTCACCGATGTCCAGGGCACCATTGTCATTGATGAGCAGGAACCGGCCAACTCGCGGGCCGACGTGACGATCGGCACGGCGAGCGTGGACACGAAGTCGCCGATGGGCAAGCGTGACAAGCATCTGCGCAAGGCCGACTTCCTTGACGTGGAGCGGCATCCGCGCATGATCTTCAAGAGCCGCCGTATAGAGACTGTCGATCG
Source organism: Chloroflexota bacterium (assembly GCA_036559345.1). Classification (GTDB taxonomy): domain Bacteria; phylum Chloroflexota; class UBA5177; order JANWHV01; family JANWHV01; genus JANWHV01. The sequence goes on from DATBTL010000208.1 coordinate 11,662, forward strand.
GGCAGCGCGGAGCTACCGTGTCGTGGGCAATCTTACCATACGCGGCGTGACGCGTGAGGTCATCCTCGATGCACGGTACACGCCGGCACAGCCCGGCGTGCGCCAGCCGCGGATCAGCCTCAGCCTGACCACGGCGCTGAACCGGCGCGACTTCGGGATGGTCTGGAACAGGCCCTATATAGACGTCGCGGACGAACTGACCGTCACGCTAGAAGTTGAGGCGAGCCCGGCATAAGTGCTCGCGGTCTGGTGCGCCGGGACCGTCCACATCCAGGACCAACGATGATAGAGGGAGATAGACATGTTCGGTAAACTCGCGCACCTGATGTATCGAAGACGCCGCGCGGTGGTCGGCGTCTGGCTGGCAATCCTGATCGTCGCGGGCGCGCTGGCCTCCCAGGTTGGCTCAGTGCTCGGACCCGCTAGCCTCGTGGCCCCAGGCAGCGACTCGGCGAAAGCCGCCGCGCTGCTCGATACCAGCTTCCACCAGAACGACCAGAAGGTCACCCTGGTGGTGATCCATGATCCCCGCGCCGGCATACACGACGCGACGTTCCGCGCCGCCGTTGCCGCTACCGCCGCGCGCATCCGTGCCGACGCCGGCCTGCGCGTCGCCTACCTCGACAATCCTCTCGTCTCCGGGAATCGGCAACTGATCAGCACTGATGGCCATAGCGTCGCCATCCTGCTGTCGAGCAACCTCACAGAGGTGAAGATCGAGGACCAGATCATCCATCTTCGCCAGGTCGTGCGGACCTCCGGCCTGGACGCCTACGTTACCGGCAGTCCCGCCGCCAACTATGACCAGCAGAAGGCAGGTAAGGACGACGCGGCCAAAGGCGACGGCGAAACCCTGCCCATCCTGATCGCCATTCTGCTGCTGGCCTTCGGCACGCTGGTCGCCGCATCGTTACCCGTGATTCTGGCCATCTCCTCGATCGTGCTCAGCCTGGCGCTGGCCTTCATCCTGGGCCACTTCATCGACGCGAATATCTTTGTCACCAACATCGTGACCCTTCTGGGCCTGGGCATCGGCATCGACTACTCACTCTTCATCCTCTACCGATTCCGCGAGGAACTGCAGGCGCCGGGGAGGACAGTGGAAGCGGCCATCGTGCGAACCATGGAGACGACAGGCCGTTCGGTCTTCTTCTCCGGCCTGGCCGTCGCGGTGGGCATCTCCTCACTGCTCCTCACCCAGATCCCCTTCATGGTAGCGCTGGGTCTGGGCGGGTTGCTGGTCCCGATCACCGCCCTGCTGGTGACGATGACCCTGCTCCCCGCCTTACTCGGTATGCTCGGCACGCGGGTGAACCGGCTTCGCGTGGTTCCCCAACGTTTCCTGCGTACGGGAGGGCGCGGCCTCTGGCATCGGATGGCCACGGCGATCATGCGTAGACCGATCATCGCTGGCGGCCTGGCCCTGGCCATCCTGCTCGCGCTGACCTACCCTGTCACCCAACTCACCTTTGCCTACGGCAGCCTGAAGAACCAGCCCACCTCCCAGCAGTCGGTGGCAGGCGCCCTCTTCATGGAGGCCCACTTCCCCAGCAGCTCGACCCCCACTCAGGTGCTGATCCGGCATCGGGGCGCCGGGAACCTGCGGCAACCCGGCCAGATCGCCGCGCTGCGCTCCCTGGAAGCGGCCATCGCTCGTGATCCGGAGGTGGCACGGGTGATCGGTCCGGCCGATTTCCTGCCCGCGAGCGGCAGTCTCACGGCAGCCCAACTTCGGCAGGCCACCGGACGGTACCTAAGCGCCGACGGGCAGGTGGCATTGATCAGCGTGATCGCCCGGCACGACGTGGGCGCCAAGAGCACCGAGGATCTGGTGCGGCGCCTACGCACCCTGGTCCCCGCCAGCGGCGCGGGCGCCGCGGGTGGGAACATCACGCTGGTAGGCGGCGTCCAGGCTGAGTACACCGACTTCAACGATGCGCTCTACGCCCGCTTCGCCCTGATCGTGGCCCTCGTGCTGGCGCTCAGCTACGTCTTCCTGGTGGTGGCCTTCCGCTCCGCCATCCTGCCGCTCAAAGCGGTGGCGGTGAACCTGCTCTCCGTGGGCGCCGCGTACGGGCTGCTGCAGTTGGTCTTCCAGCGCGGCGTCGGCGCCAGCCTCTTGGGCTTCACGCCCGAGAGCGGGGTGAGCGGCGTGGTGCCGATCTTCCTGTTCGCTATCCTGTTCGGCCTCTCCATGGACTACGAAGTGTTCTTGCTCAGCCGCATCCGGGAGCGCTGGCTGGCCACGGGCGACAACCGCGAGAGTGTGGTGTTCGGACTGGCGGGCACTGGGCGGCTGATCTCATCGGCGGCGGCGATCATGGTGGTGGCCTTCAGCGGCTTCGTCCTGAGCAGCCAGGTGTTGCTCAAGGAACTTGGCATTGGGCTGCTGGCCAGCATCGCCCTCGACGCCACCCTGATCCGCATTCTGCTGGTCCCCTCGATCATGGCGCTGCTGGGCCCAGCGAACTGGTGGGTACCCGCCCCACTGCGCGCTTGGTCCACCCGCGCTTCGGCCTTCGCCGACGGCGATCCTCCTATCAGCCTGGTGCCGGAGGCGGAAAGCGTGGCCTGAGATTCGGCGGCGCCAAGCCGTACCCATCAGGAGGCCGGCAGTTGCCGGCCTCCTTCATTTTTCCGGGCACGCCTGGCGCTGTAAAATATTTGACAGGGATCAGGCGCCGATCCTACACTGCCAAGCAGCCTCCTGACCAGAGGGAATCCGATAAGCGCCGCCGGTCTGCCTGCGGGATGGAAGCCTATCGGCCAGGTTACGGTCACGGGACCTCCGGCCCTCGGCGATTATGTTGGGCCTGTTGTAAGGAGGTGATCGGTTCGGCTCCGGATCGTTCGGTTGGCAGGTAGTGTCCGGAGATCGACCGGATGCTCGCTCCGCATCGTGTAGCCAAATGATGGCGTAAAATCGTGGTAGCGAAGGGAACGCGCGCTTGAAACCGACGCGAATTCTCGGCCCCATGGCGGTTGCCGGCCTGCTGGTAGCGGGCGGTATGTTGCCCATGGCCTCACATTCCAGTACCCATGCCGCCCGCCTCTCGGGTCCAGTCAAGGGCGGGACGATGATCGACGGGCTGTACGAGGAGCCCGACCGCTTGCTCCCCAATACCAGTTCGATGACCTACGCGCTAAATGTGGATAACTCGCTCTTCTCTCCTTTGTTTTATACCGACAACAAAGGCGTATTATTCGCGGGCCTGGCGGCCAGCATCCCCACCGTGGCCAATGGCGGGATCTCGAAGGATCTGAAGACCTATACCTTCAAGCTGCGTCCTGGTCTTCTCTGGTCCGACGGCCAGCCGTTGGACGCCCGCGACGTGGACTATTCCTGGCGAACCTGGACCAATAAAGACCTGATCATCAATACCAACGTGGGGCTGGCCCAGATCAAGAGCGCCACCGTTTCGTCCGACAATCTCTCGATCACCTTTCATCTCAGTTCACCGTCCATCTCGTTCGTGGCCGATTGGGCGGACCAGTATTTCCCCATGCCCGCCCATGTACTGAGCAGCATGACCGCGAAGCAACTCAATACCAGCAAATTCACCATTCAACCGACCGTCGATAGTGGGCCGTTCATCATTCAATCGCGTAAGCCGGCCGACAACATCACCGAGGTGCCCAATCCCCACTACTACCAGCCTGGAAAGCCGTATCTTTCCAAGCTGATCTTCCGCATCATCCCCGATCAGGTGGCGATCACCAACGCCCTGAGCGCGCATGAGATCGATGCCAGTTGGTTCCTGGATGTCTCCCAGGCCAACACGCTGCAACACATCAGCGGCTATACCTACGTATCTGGTCTGGCCCCCAATGTCGAGCAGGGATTGCTGAACCTGAAGAACCCGATCTTGCAGGACGTGCGGGTCCGGCAAGCCCTGGAGTACGGGCTCAATCGGCAGGCCATGGCCAAGGACGTCTGGCATGGGGCCATTCCTCTGGCTTCCGATGAGCCGCCATCGCTGTTCAGCTTTAACTCCTCAATTAAGCCCTATCCCTACGACCCGGCAAAGGCCGGCCAACTGCTCGACGCCGCCGGCTGGAAGATGGGCTCCGATAGCCGTCGCCATAAGAACGGCAAGACCCTTTCCCTCCGCTACAGCACCACGGCCCGGAACAACTGGCGGGCCCAGGATGAGTTGATCGCGCTTACCGATTACCAGCAGCTGGGTATCGATCTGCGGATTATCAACTATCCCTCCGATACTTACTTTGGCTCTATCCTCCCCGGGGGAAACTACGATATCGGAGAGTTCGAGAGCAACGCCTACTACGACCCCGATATCGCCATCTTCAATGCGTTCAGCAGCAGCCAGGTACCCCCACACGGCTCAAATTGGGGCTGGTACGTCAACCCGACCTACGACAAGCTGATCACGCAGGAGGAAGGCACGGCGGATCAGTCGCAACGCAAGGTGATCTTCAGCAAGATGCAGCAGATCATGCACGACCAACTGCCGTCGCTCTGGTACTACGACCCCCCGAACATTTACGAGTATCGCAACACGCTGCACAACTACATGCCCGGACCCTATAGCGGGGAATGCTGGAATACCCAGGATTGGTACAAGAGCTGATACCCACGCCGGGCGCGGGGCGGGCGGCTTCGGGTGAGCCGCCCGCCCTACCGCCGTGAGGATGGGGGAACGTGGGCACCTATATCGCGCGGCGCCTCCTGCAGGCGATTCCACTCTTGCTGGTGATCAGCATTGCTCTCTTCGGGCTCCTGCACTTAATTCCCGGCGGCCCCGAGCAAGTGGCCTTCAGTCCCCGCATGTCCGAGCAGGCCCGGCATGACATGGTGGTCGCTCTCGGCCTCAACCAGCCGCTGCCCATCCAATACGTGAAGTGGCTGTGGGGGATGGTGCATTTTGACTTCGGCAACACCTTCAAGGATGGGCAGCCGGTCATCACCACGATCGGCGATCGGCTGCCGAATAGTCTGGAACTGCTGGGTATTTCCTTCCTGGTCGCCCTCCTCGTGGCCATCCCACTTGGGATCATCGCCGCCGTCAAGCAGTATTCCATTATCGATTACCTCTTTACCGTACTCTCCTACACGGGCATTTCGATGCCGGTCTTCTGGTTCGCCGAGATGCTGGTGCTGTTTCTCTCGATCCAGCACAATTGGTTCCCTACCGGGGATATGCAGACCGAGGGCCAGGCTGCCTCGTTCGGGGACAGCGTGCATCATCTGGTGCTCCCGGTTCTCGTGCTCTCCTTCGCCTTTATCGCGTCCTGGAGCCGCTATCTGCGGTCCAGCATGCTGGAGGTGCTGCACCAGGATTATCTCCGTACCGCCCGCGCCAAGGGCCTCCGCCGAATCCGCGTGGTGCTCAAACATGCCTTCCGCAACGCCCTGATCCCCCTGGTGACCGTGGTGGCGCTGGACCTCAGCAGTATCTTCGGAGGCGCGGTGATCACCGAGACGATCTTTTCCTGGCCGGGGCTGGGCCGCCTGTTCTTCGACTCACTCCAAAGCCGCGACTACCCGGTCCTGATGGCCATGATGGTACTCTCGGCCTTCAGCGTGGTGATCTGCAATATCATCGCCGACATTGTGTATGGGTTTCTCGACCCGCGGATCCGCTACTCATGAATAGCTCCGAGATGATCCCGTCCCTGGCGCCCGCCGACGGCTCGCCGCAAAGCTTGCTGGAGGCCCAACTGGACGTGCGCGCGCATACGCTGGTCGGGCTCACCTGGCAGCGGTTCCGCAAGCACAAGCTGGCCATGGTGGCGGCCGTACTGCTCCTCTTCCTCACCGTAAGCGCCATATTCGCCCCGATCCTGGCGCCGTATGGTCCCAATGCGATGGACTTCGCGGCCTTCAATGGCGCTCCCTCGTCCTCGCATTGGTTCGGCAGCGATTTCAGTGGGCGCGACATGCTCAGCCGCGTGTTATTCGGAGGGCGGATCTCGCTGCTGATCGGCTTCACCTCCATGATCACGGCGATCACGATCGGCACCTTCCTGGGGGCCCTGGCCGGCTACTTTGGCGGCTGGGTCGATAATCTGATTATGCGGCTAACCGACGTGGTGCTCTCCTTCCCCCTCTATCTCCTTCTCTTCGTGCTCAGCGCCTTCATCGCCGGAGTACAGGGAGCGCAAAGCATCGTGATGATCGTGCTGATCATCATGGCGGTGAGCTGGACCTATATCGCCCGGCTGGTCCGGGGCGAACTCCTCTCGCTCAAGGAGCGGGAGTTCATCCAGGCGGCGCACGCGATGGGAGTCAGTCCGGCGGGAATTATTCTCCGCCACCTCCTCCCCAACGCCATCGCACCCATCGTGGTCAACGCCACCCTCCTGGTAGGGAACAATATCATCCTCGAATCGGTGCTCAGCTTCTTTGGATTTGGGGTACAGCCCCCTACCTCCAGTTGGGGCAGCATGCTGGCGGACGGCCTCTCCTCGCAGGCGCAGGCGCCCTGGGAGACGATCTATCCCGGCCTGATGATCCTGATCACCGTGCTCAGCGTGAATCTCCTGGGCGATGGGCTACGCGATGCGCTCGATCCCTTCAGTGACCGGGGACACTAACCGCCTCCCGCTCCCCAATGGTCGCGGGTCCATTCACCTCGGGCGCCGGGTCTTCCTGGCTGCCATGGCGGCGGGCGTCACCGGCCTCGCCGTGGACCTCCGAGGGGCGCCCGGGCTGAACCTGATCGCCACCGCCTTCACCGATAACGGTTTTCAGGTCTACACGACCAGCGGCGTGCCCATCCTGTCCCCGGCCGGCTTCCGCCTCAGTATCGAGGGACTGGTTCGTCGCCCGCGAACCCTGAACCTGGCGCACCTGCTGGCCATGCCGGCGGTGCGTCTGGTCCGGGACTACCACTGCGTGACCGGATGGTCGGTGCCGGGAGTGGCCTGGACGGGCGTCCGCTTGCGCGATCTGTTGTTCCAGGCCGGTCCGTTGCCCGCCGCTTCCTTCGTCCTCTTCCACTCCGCCGACGGTAGCTATAGCGAAAGCCTGAGTCTGGATCAGGCGAACCTTCCCGACGTGCTGCTCGGCTACAAGCTGAACGACCGAACCCTCTCCCACGAGCAAGGGTATCCATTGCGGCTGGTCATCCCCGAAATGTATGGGTTCAAGAACATTAAATGGGTAGACCGGATTACCCTGGCCACCGACCTCGTCCCCGGCTACTGGGAGCGGCGCGGCTACGCCACCGATGCCTGGCTCGGGCCGCGTTCTAACTATGGGAAGGAGTTTGGCCCGAACGGGCAGCGGTGAAGTCGCGATACGGATCGCCCTATGTCTTACGTGGAGGGCACCGTGATGCGTACGATCTCGGGGCGAACAACGATTCGTGCTTTTTTGGGCCATTTGACAATAAGCAGAAGTACGCAACAAGGCAAATGCGTAGAGTGCATCCAGGGAGGCCGCTGCCTGGAGGGAGCGAACCCGCCGTGATACGTTGAATCCATGATGGATCGATCGAATGGATACGAAAGTGTCGCGGTGGAGTTTCTGGCCCGCCGTGGCAGTGGCCGTGGTACCGGCATCGGCGTGCATGAAGTACGGACGTGGGCCCGCACACTCCCACGCGGCGCTGCGGTGATTGATCTCGGGTGCGGGCCTGGTTTTCCCATAACCGAGGTTCTGATCACCGAAGGACTTAACATCTTTGGCGTTGATGCAGCACCATCGTTCGTCCAGGCATTCCGACGCAATCTCCCGAACACGCCCGTGGTGTGCGAAGCCGTCCAAGACTCAAGATTCTTTGATCGCACGTTCGATGGTGTCTTAGCATGGGGGCTCATCTTCCTGCTTTCTCCCGAAGTTCAGCGGTGCCTGATCCAAAGGATCGCCACCATACTCGTGCCAGGTGGCCGCCTGCTGTTTACGTCTCCTGCGGAACCGCTGGTGTGGCACGATGCGATGACGGGATTGGAATCACGCTCCCTTGGAGCCGAGGAGTACCGGCGGCAGCTCTCAGCAGTTGGTCTCTCTGTTACTAGTGAGTATGAGGATGAAGGCCAAAACCACTATTTCGATGCTCTCAAGGACGCGCCCCTGGCCGACGGAGAGGCGACGAAATAGGGGGCGGACGATGCCTGCTGCGCTCCCGCGCCAGACTCGTCGCCAGCAGGAATACTCATCCTCTTACAGGCACAAGCTTCTTCTTGACCTGCTCTCTGCTCACTTGCGTGTAGCGCGCGGTGGTCTGAATCGACGGCGTGCCTTTCTTCGTGACATGCCCCAGGTAATACGCGATCTCTTCCAGCGTCCAGCCCGCTTCCCGGGCGCGGTGAGCGAAGTCGTGGCGCAGGTCATGGAACGTGATAGCCGCAATGAGCGGCCATTGATCCTTGGTAGCCTGGGCCTTGAGCGTCCGGAACCAGTGGTGGATGCCCGCTTCACTGAGCCGCTCACCCCGCTGAGAGCAGAGCACATAGGGGCTCTCCGGGTCGCGTCCGCCATGGTCAAGGTAGGTCTTCAGCGGCTTGCGCGCCTCGTTGATAAGATCGATCTCGCGCTGTTTTGCCGCCCTTGTGGCCCACGTGCAGCCAGCCCTGCTTGGGGCTGACATGGGTGTGTTCTAGCAGGAGCCAGGACACATCGCTGACGCGGCAACCAGCCCAGTAGCCAAGCGCGAAGAGAGCGGCGCCGCGCGGGTCGTTCGCCTGCTCGACCAACTCGCGCAGCACATAGCGCTGCTCGGCGTCGAGACCACGAGGAGCTAGGATGGCTTGCGCTGGAATCTCCACGCCGCGTGCCGGATTGCGGCGCAGCAGTTCCTTCTCTTCTGATGAGCCAGCGCGCAAAGCCGCCGGCCACGGCCTTGATCCTGGCGCGATGGCTGACGCTGTAGTGGGCTGCCGCCAACTCGGCGAGGTAGGTCTCCAGCGCCGTGCGGGTGAAGGCCTCCGTCCGGAAGGTACCAGCATTGCCCGGTCGGAGCGCAATCCACTGCGTGAGTTGCTGGAGGATGAGGGCATAGGCATCAATCGTGCCGTCCGCCTTGCCAACTAACGTTGCCACGTATTCGTCAACCAGCGCTTCGGAGCGCGGCACCAGTGTCAACGGCGCGCTGCCACCCAATCCGCACCTCCCCAACTTTCTGTGACGAGTTCTGGTCGCTCATTCCGTCCACCATCCGCATCCTGTACATGCCCGTTCTGGAGTAGACTGGTGGCACTGTCCTGGCTGACTCGTACCGAAAGGATACTTCTGCTCCGACTTTTCTCTGACCAGTCCATCGTCGCACGGACCGCGTTGTACTGGAAGCAGGTTGTCCGTGCCTCGTGTGGAAGAAACCGCCTACCCTCGCCTGAGGAGTACTCCCTCCGCCCAGGATCTGGCCATCGCGTACACCCCGACCTGGGATGAGGCCACACTGGCGTCAGAAGCTGCCAAGGGCGCCAGCGCACGCCTCGGCTTTCTCGTGCTGCTCAAGACCTACCAACGCCTGGATTATCCCGTCCCATTGGCCGACGTGCCGCCAGCGATCATCGAGCACATCGCACACACGGTGCGCCTCGCGCCAGACGTGCTGGACCCGGCGGCCTACGACGCCGCCGGCACGCGTCGGCACCACCTGGTAGTGATTCGTGAGTATCTCCGCGTTCGCCCCTTTGGACCGCCAGCGCGCCATATCCTGATTCGGGCACTGGGCGAAGCAGCGCGCACCAAGGGCGACCTCATCGACCTGATCAATGTGGGCATCGAGGAGCTGGTCCGCGAGCGCTGCGAACTGCCGGCGTTCTCCACGCTCGAGAAGGCAGCCCGAAAGGTGCGGGCGACGCGCAATCGCCAGCTGTACCGCAACACGCATGGCCAGAGCACGACCATCTTCGGGCTGGCCTTCCTCCTCGGCATCCACCTCTACCCACGCATTCGCGGCTGGAAGAAGCTCGTCTGGTGCCGCCCCAGTGCAGAGAGCCGCTACGCCCACATTGACACCCTCTTCGCCGAGTCGGCGGACTGGGAGGTGATTGCCACCCATCTGCCAGATATGTTGCGCGTGGCACTCTCCATCACCGAAGGGCTACTGACGCCGTCGACCATTCTACGCCGGCTCGGCACCTACTCGCGCAAGAACCGGCTCTACCATGCCTTCTTCGAGCTGGGCCGGGTGGTCCGCACCGGGTTCTTGCTCCGCTACATCGCGGACCGCGAGCTGCAGGCCACGATCCAGGCGGCGATGAACAAGAATGAGTCCTTCAACTGCTTCGCGCAGTGGGTGACGTTCGGCGATGACGGCACGATCACCGAGAACGACCGGCTCGAGCAGCATCTAGATTAGGCTAATCAGCAAGGGGCTTGTTGTCAACTTAGCAAGAAGCCAGGTAGTTACATGTCGCGGTGGCGGACCTTCTGAATGCCCAGGGACAGCGAGCACCCAAGGAGGAAGCCGGCGGCGGTAGCCGGAAGGGGATGGGCCCGGATCGTCTTTGCAAGTGAACGCCCGGCGCGGGCCGCCGCGACGCCGGCTGTCCGGGCTGTCTCGCTAGTGGCGTTACCAGCCGGAACCGCGACATCCCGCACTCGATTCGCGACTTCGCCCAGGTTGTCTCCGGCACTGCTAACCGCGCCCTGCACCTTGGTGCCGGCACTCTGCATCTTGACAGCGGCGGCACTTACCGTGCCTTCCACCTTGGCGCTGACCGAACTGACCGTCTCTTCCACCTTGCCGATCGTCGCGTCCCGGACAGCGGATTTCGCTTGCTGAGTCAGGTTCCGCGGATCGAGGCGCTCGGAGATCTCATCAATGGTGTCGCTCATCTGGACGCGTGTCCGCTCAATCTCCTCTCGCGCCGCCCGCGCCTCGGGATCCATGGAGACATTCTCCGGGTCGAACGAGGATTTCATCCCCTGGCCGTTGAGATCTCCCTTCATGGTGGGCGCGAGGCCCCCGTCATCTGGTATCGTCAGCGGATATGCGTCAGTCTCGTACTCGGTGTCATGCGCCTTGAACGCTAGCGGATCTGGTTTTTGGCCCATTGGGCATCCTCCTTCAGGGTCTGTACGGTCTGAGTAGGCACGAGGCTGGCTCGTCGCATGGCCTTAAGCCCCGACAGAACCAGCAAGCCGCCCACGCCAACGACTATGACACCGATAACCAACGCCGAGAGCCACCACGCCCATGCCTGAGCCAGCCCGATAATCGCCGCCGCGATCAAGGCGAGCAGGCCGGCGTAGAGCAAGGCGCCTCCAGCCGCGAGCATGGCCGCGTCCTTGCCCATCTGGGTTGCTTTTTGGCTAAGCTCTACCTTGGCCAGGGTGACTTCCTGGCGAATCAGGTTCGTTGTTTCTCGCGATAGGTCGCCAAAGAGGTCACCTAACGATCGCTCGTCGCGAGCGGTTCGGAGGTCGGAAATCTGCTGCGCCATGCTTGAATATCCTTTCGCGCTTCTAGGATCGCATGACTGTAGCTTAGGCTGGCCGCTGTTGGCTCACTTCCCCTATTTGGCGGAAGCAGCCATGAAAATCGGACTACATCGCCCCCGTTCACTCTCCCACGGGGGCTGCCAGGGCCCGTGATGTGGCCGTCGACGTTCACCGTGTATCATGAAACCACCCGGAGCACTCCGGCCGGCTGC
>DATBTL010000209.1:0-4235 GCA_036559345.1 Chloroflexota bacterium
GCTACTACAGACCATTGCGCTATTGGAGCCGGGCTCGTACCCTCGGTCACTCTTTCAGGCCGGTCACGGCGATGCTCGCGAAGCGTGCGTGCGCGAACTGGTATCACAAGCACCAAAACTCCTCCCGATCAACGGGCATCGGTACTTGCTGGTTGACCCCTGCCGTGCGGGCAATCCAGTGCTCTCGGTCTATCAATCCGACATCATTGTCTATGGTGGGGATCTTCGAGACTATTTCTTTCTCGAATATGGATACTATCTCTCCTCTGACGCGGAATCCAGATTGCGAGCGGAGACAACGGCCAGACCAGAGACTATACCGTTCTGGGGCGAGTTTCTTTGAGATTGGTCCCTTGAGAAAACGCTATGGCACGATTAAGTGCAAGTCCCCAAACTCGTGCCACAAATACCGCTCCCGCAGCGCCTCGGCGTAGGTGAGCGCCAGGTGCGGGGCGCCAGCGAGGGCGGTCAGCATGGCCAGGTGAGTGGAACGTGGCTCGTGAAACCCGGTCAGGAGGCCGTCCACCGAGCGGAGTCGCCGCGCGGGCTCGATCACCAGATCGGTCCAGCCACAGCCGGCGTGGGTGACGCCCTTGTGGTCGGTGACCGTTTCCAGGGCCCGGATCACCGTGGTGCCCACCGCGATCACCCGGCTTCCCGCCTCGCGGGCCTCATTGATCAGCCGCGCCGTGGGCTCGCTCACCCGGTAATACTCTTCGTAGGGGGGCTCGTCGCGCTCCTGGCTGGCCACCCCAGTGTGCAGGATCAGAGGGGCAAAGGTGATGCCCTTGCCTACCAGGGTCGCGATCAGCTTGCCGGTGAAGGCCCTCCCCGCCGAGGGCATCTCGGCGCTCCCCGGCTCGGTGGCGTACACGGTCTGATAATAGCTGATCGGCCAGGGCTGAGTGACGTAGCCGTAGCGGATCGGCGATCCATGCCGCCGCAGGTATGGCTGGATCGGTTGTGGGAGCCGCAGCTCGGCCTCCCAGAGGCGCGCCCTGCCGCCCTGGGGCTCATGGGGACGGAGCAGCGTGGTGGTCGCGCCGGCGGGAAGGATGAGTACATCGCCCGCCGCCACCCCTGAAAAGGGAAGGCTGGCGGGACCGGCGGGCTCCCTTGGTTCCACCAACCACTGTCCATCCGGCAGCTGGGTGGAGAGGTGCAGCCTGAGTTGCGTCCCGTCCTCCCGCCTGGCGGGCAATGATGCCTTGAGGGTACCGCTGGTGTTAACGACCAGAAGATCACCTGGGTTGAGATGCTCGGGGAGGCCGCGGAAGATCGTGTGCGCCATCTGGTCGCTCGTATAATGCGAGACCAGCAGCCGGACTCCATCGCGGCCCACTCCCCGCGCCTCCGGCGGCTCGCGGGCCTCCAAACCTGGCGGCAGATGAAAACCAGGCAGCCGGGCCAATTCCGGCTCCTTCATGAACGCGGGGAGGGTCATGGCACGCCTCCACCGGCCGCCGCGGGCATCGCCTGGGCCCGGTACCGGCCGCTGGGCAGATCACCGGTCAGCAGGGCCAGCAAACCGGGGACGCTTGCCTCGGGCAAAGGCCGATCGCTGATGTCCTCGCCGGGAAAGGCATCCTGATGCATCTGGGTCCGCATATCCCCAGGATCTACCGTGTACACGCGGTACTGGGGTAACTCCGCCTTCAAGACGTTGGAGAGTTGTTCGAGCGCCGCCTTGCTCGATCCGTAACCGCCCCAGCCCTCGTAGGGTTCGACCGCCGCGTCGCTGGTCAGATTGAGGATACGGGCGCCAGGGCGCAACTCGCCGCGCACCGCTTGCAGGATTCCCAGTGGGGCCAGCGTGTTGACCGCGTAGAGATCGGCCAGGGCGTCCAGCGGGATGTCCAGCAGGGCGGGCAAGGGAGTGGGACCGAGATCGCTGGCGTTGTTAACCACCGCGTCCAGCCCACCCACCTGGTGGACCAGGCGGGCCAGAGCGACCCGATGCGCCGGGTCGCGCACGTCCCCGGCCAGGGCGTGAACCTGGGCGCCGGGCACGAGGGTAGCCCGCGCCGCCTCCAGGGCATCCGACCGGCGGGCATCGATGATCAAGGCCCAGCCCCGGTCGGCCAGTGCCTGGGCGAGCGCCAGGCCGAGGCCGCGCGAGGCGCCGGTGATCAATGCGGTAGGGTGGGTCGAGGTAGGCACGGTGTACTCCTTTCGTTGATGTCGATCAGTCTACGCCAATTCACCAAGAAAAACAAGCATATATTTGTTTTTCTTGCTTCATGGGTATAGTATTGAGTAACGAGGGGTGTGAACCTGGAGGAAGGATGGCGCCGGTGCCCACTAATCTGATGCTGGACAGTTTGCCGGAGAAACGGCGCGTACTGCTGGAACAACTCAAACGGCGCGGTGAGGCAAGCGCCGAACCGCTGGCCGCCGCCATGGCAATCACGATCAGTGGAACCCGCCAGCATTTGGTTGCCCTCGAACGCGACGGGCTGATCGCCTATCGCGAGAGTGGCGACGGCCCCGGCCGCCCGCGTCACCTCTACCGCCTGACCGCCGCCGGTGACGCCCTATTCCCCCGCACCTATGCCGAACTGGCCAACGAACTGCTGCAATATGTCGAGCATGAGGATCCAAAAATGCTGGAGCGGATCTTCGACCGGCGGGGCCAGCGGCGGCTGGAACAGGCCCGCTCACGCACCAGCGGCCTCTCGTTCACCGAGAAGGTGCGCGTGGTAGCCGAGATTCTCGACGAGGACGGCTACCTGGCCGACTTTGTACTCCGTGATGATGGGATCTTCGTGATCACCGAGCACAACTGCGCCGTGCTCAGCGTGGCCCGCCGCTACCAGCATGCCTGTAGTAGCGAACTGGCCTTCCTCCAGGCGGCGCTCCCCGAGGCGACGGTGATCCGCGTGGCCCATCAGTTGGTGGCGGGGCACGTCTGTGCCTACGAGGTGCGTCCCCGCGCGCTACCAGCCTCCAACTGAGGCCGGCTGGTGACCGGAGATTGTGGTCTCAAGGCAGAGATCGGGTGGTCGACGAGCGAGAAATGTGAGTAGGACATTCTCTCCAAATCGATCATCGCATTCCTTATGAGGTCGCGGGTGACCCGGACGGTATGCTTGCCCCGGAAGATTTCATGCTTATTTGTGGCTCGTGTAACCGTAGCAAGAGCTTCAGCTGCGAGCACTGCCGAAACTGGCTTGAGTTGTTCGATCCTGCTATCTGCCGGGCTTGCTATTGGGGCTCTCCCGAGAAGTACGATCACATCGCCTTGGAGGCACGCCGCCAAGTGACAATCAGTTGGGTCGGAGACGATCAAATAAGACGCTACGAAATGCTCAGTGAGGAAGCCCAATCCCAAAGTCAAGAGCCGCCTGAGCCTGTGCGGACGATAATTGATGAGTGGCTGGAATCCAAGCGATAGGCGGCTCAGGCTTTGCCAACAGCATGCGCGACACATACAGCGACTCAACCGTGACTTCCGAGCGGCCATTTAATGTCGCCTGCGATGACCGACCGGCGTTGAGAGCCACTCGCTCGGCATTTACGTCTTCGGGAAGGTAATCACCGTAACGCTTTGTGCCGCACTGCCCGTCATAGGAAAGCAGCCAGGGAATGCGCCTCCCATTCAGTGCTTTAAGTTCACGTATGAGACGCTCTCGGTTCATACCTTGGTGGTAGCGTCTGTCTACTCCGGTGGATGTCCCCTCGTATGGTGGGTCCATGTATACGAGGTCGTGCGGCGTCGCATCGGCAAGAGTATCCTCAAAATCCCCTTCCAGAATCTGCGTGCGCTTGCCGAGTAATGATGACGCGCCGAGCAGGTGTAGACGCATTTTCCAAGGATGCATCCCTAGTCGCCTCTTGTCGGGAGACTGGTTGAAGTGCCCATGTTGGTTAAATCGGGGGGCATTTTTGGCGCACCGCGCCAACAAATAGAGGAGTTGGACTGGATCCTGTAATCGATTGAACTCGGCGCGGATCTTATAATAGTGTTCGATCTTGTCGTCTTGATGGCCGATCCAGATACGCTCGTAGCGGTCAGCTGTAACGGCTGGTGCGTGCAGTATTGATCGCCACAACGCTGCCAATGGCGTAAGGGAGTCGGCCACTACGTACTCGTCAGCCAACGACATTTGCGCCGCCGCGATAGTAATGGCTGCCGACCCACCGAACGGCTCATAGAAGCGCCGGAAGCGTAGTCCAGCAACGTACGCCAGGATACGGGGGGCCAGAAGTCTCTTGCTGCCCTGATAAGGTATAGG
>DATBTL010000210.1:0-3653 GCA_036559345.1 Chloroflexota bacterium
CGTGTTGGTAAACACTCCGTCCACCTCCACCGAGATTGCCGGAATGCGGTAGGCGCCGGAGACCAGCCGGCCAAACAGGGTGGTAGGGATGCCGGGTCCAGCGGTGGACACATAGGCCCCAAGGTTCGCCAACGACCGCACCCGGAGGCCGGTGACCGTGCCGTCCCGCCGGGCGGCAACCTCGATGTATTGCGTGTGGTCGCGGCCCTGCTGAGTGGCCAGGTAATTCTCGGAGCGCGTCTCCACGAACTTCACCGGACGGCACAACTGCCGCGCCACCCAGGAAACGATCACCATATCGGGATAGAGGAAAATCTTGCTCCCGAATCCGCCGCCCACCTCGGGCGCGATCACCCGAACCTTGTGCTCGGGCATCCCCAGAACGAAGGCGGCGAGCAAGAGCTTATGCACGTGCGGATTCTGACTGGTACACCAAAGAGTCAGCTCCCCGGTACCAGGATCGTAATGAGCGAGGGCGCCTCGGGTCTCCATTGGGTTGGCGATCAGGCGCTGATTGTGAATCCGGTGCTTCACGACTACCTCGGCGGCGGCGAACGCGGCGTCCGTCTTCTCCTTGTCGCCGGCCGTCCAGTGCATGCAGAGATTCCCGGGAGCCTCGTCGTGCAACTGAGGGGCGCCCGGCGCCAGGGCCTTCTCGGCATCCACCACGGCGGGGAGCACCTCGTACTCCACATCGATCAAGTCGAGCGCGTCATGGGCGATATACTCGTCCTCGGCCACCACCACCGCGATCCCATCGCCGACATAGCGCACCTTGTCAACCGCCAGGGCTCGATGTGGCGGCAGGTTGTTTGGCACTCCACCGGCGGTAAAGGCGCAGGGCAGCGGGTTTGCCGTGTCCTTCATATCGGCGCCGGTATAGACCGCGACCACCCCGGGCAGAGCCCGAGCCCGGCTGATATCGATGGACAGAATGCGCGCGTGGCCATGAGGGCTTCGCAGGAGGGCCGCGTGGACCGTATTCGGTAAATGGATGTCATCCAGGTAGCGGCCCTGGCCAGAGATCAACCGTGGATCTTCCTTGCGCCGCACGCTCTGACCAACCAAGGGAGCAATGGCAACCATGTACGCTCTCCTCTCCGAGTGAGCACATCCGCGTTACCGTTCCAGGAGTTTTGACTTGCTCGTGCCTACGACATCTACCGCGCGACGACCCCGGCGCCGGTTCTCATCTCCTCGGCGGCCCAGCGAATGGCGGCCACGATATTGTGATAGCCCGTGCAGCGGCAGAGATTTCCCTCCAGGCCATGACGAATCTCCTCCTCCGAGGGATCAGGATTCCGGTTGAGCAGGTTATAAGCCGCCATCAGCATGCCCGGCGTACAGAATCCACATTGGAGCCCATGCTTTTCCCAAAATCCCTGCTGGAGCGGGTGAAGGGCGCCATTGGTCGCCAGCCCCTCAACGGTCAGGATCTCCGCCCCGTCCGCTTGCACGGCCAGGACCGTACAGGACTTCACCGACAGGCCGTTCATCACCACCGTACAGGCGCCACATTGGCTGGTGTCACAGCCAACGTGCGTACCGGTCAGGCCCAGCGTCTCGCGCAAATGATGGACCAGCAGCAACCGAGGGCTCACCTCGTGCTCGTAGGACTTCCCGTTTACCCGTAAGGACACGGCGCGCTTCATCAAGTCCCTCCCATGCTGGCTCAAAGCTTCTTGCCCCTCATCAAAACCCTGCCCGGCTTAATCCTACCTATGCAGCCCCCCGCGCGTTCGGGTGACCTCCTTCCCACTGCTAGACTGTATCCTGCTTGTCGATTGTACCCGTATTATAATGAAACTCGTCAGGGAGCCGCCAAGCGGGAATGTGTCGCGAGCCGCGGCGCCGCGCAACGGTTTCCTAGTACCTTTGTCTATCCTGAAATAGGCCTAACGGGGGATGTACAAGATCCCTAGTGCTAGCACAGTATAGATATACGGACTGAGTGCCGGAGAGACTATCTTGAGGGGGGTTGCCTCCCCGGCACTGGTCCGTAAGAACCACTCGGAACCCAACATAGTTACAGGGATGGCCGGCTGGATGCGCCTCGGGTGCGTCCAGCCGGCCTTTTCCGATCACCGCCACTTGCTACACTCAGGAGGAACATTACAAGTGCCGCCACTGGCGTGCGTTTCTTACCAGTATTGGAGCCCAAATGCGTCCGCTCATTGGTTTGACCACTTCAATGATCCCCGCCCAAGAATCCGGGAGCATGGATCGATTCTCGGTCGCCGCGCTCTACTGCCGCGCGGTGCTGGCGGCGGGCGGCAGTCCTGTCCTGGTCCCCGGACTTGGCGACGCCGAAGCGGTGCAGGCGATCTTCCCCCATCTGGACGGTATCCTGTTCACCGGCGGCCCCGACATTGATCCGGCCCGCTACGGCCAGGAGATCCATCCGGCCTGCGAGCGGATCGATGACGCGCGCGACGTGACGGAGCTTATTCTGGCGACCCTGGCCCGTAAGTCCCAGATCCCCATCTTGGGGATCTGCCGCGGCATCCAGTTGATCAATGTAGCCTGGAGTGGCACCCTGGTGCAGGATCTGGCTGCCCAGCGCCCGGGTACCGAGGACCATCGTTTCTCGATCCCCGAGCCGCCCCGTGCCGCGCACACCCTCACGATCGCCGGCGATTCCAAACTTGCCCGGGCCCTAGGCGCGACCAGCATCCCAGCGAACAGCCTGCATCATCAGGCGGTTGATCGACTGGGCACTGGTTTCGTGGTTACGGCACACGCGGCGGACGGCACGGTGGAAGCGATCGAACTGCCCGGCAATCGCTTCGTGGTTGGAGTGCAGTGCCACCCCGAGCATCTGTACCAACCCGATCGGCGTTGGCTGGGACTCTTCAGCGCGCTGGTGGAGGCCGCGCGCCGGGCCATGACTTCGCGGATGGCGCCAGTGGGGTGAACGGCACGCCCGAACGGATTACCAGCCCAGGAAACGACCTGGTGCGGCGCGCGCGCGCCCTGCGGCAACGGAAGGCGCGAGAGGAGCAGGGAACGCTCCTGGTTGAGGGGATCCGGCCCGTGTGGCAGGCATTGGATCACCGCGCGGCGATTGAGGTTCTCTTCCTGGCCCCTGAACTTCTGAGCAGCGACGCCGCGCGCACGGCTACGGCACGGGCAGCGGCTGAAGGGGTAAGGGTAGTCGAGGTCAGTGGAGCGGTTTTCGGCCGCCTGGCGGAGCGCGAACATCCCTCTGGGCTGGCGGCCATTGTCCGCGCCCCGCGCCACTCCCTCGCGGAGTTGGTCGTTCCCTCGACCGGCGTCATGGTCGCCCTCCATGAGGTTGGCAATCCAGGAAATCTGGGCACCATTCTCCGGACCCTGGACGCGATTGGCGGCAGTGGGCTGATTGTGATTGGTCAGTCCACCGATCCCTATCATCCAAGCGCCGTAAAGGCAAGCATGGGCACTCTGTTCAGTCTCCCCGTGGTTCGCCTTGAAAACACCGGCGGCCTGCTAACCTGGGCCCAGGAACGCGGCATCACCATCATTGGCGCTTCCGAGCGGGCGGCCCGGACCCACTGGGAGCAACCGCCCATTCCGCCCTGCTTGCTGCTTCTCGGCAGCGAGGGCCGAGGCTTACCACCGGATATCCTGGAGGCATGCGACCAGCAAGTTCGTATCCCCATGGCCGGGACGGC
>DATBTL010000211.1:0-20929 GCA_036559345.1 Chloroflexota bacterium
CCCGTTCTTCAAGGGCTATCGGCCGCAGTTCTACATTCGGACCACGGACGTGACCGGGTCCATCGCCTTGCCCGAGGGGCAGGAGATGGTGATGCCGGGGGACAACGTGGAGATGGGGGTGGAGTTGATCGTCCCGGTGGCTCTGGAAGTGGGCTTGCGCTTCGCCATCCGCGAGGGGGGCCGCACCGTCGGCGCCGGCGCCGTCACCAAGATCGAGAAGTAAAGGCAGCAATATGAAGGCCACCGGTACCGCTTGTACCGGTGGCCTTCAGTCTGAGGGGTAAGAGGAGCAGAATGGCCAAGCAACGCATTCGCATCCGGCTCAAGGCCTACGACCATAAAGTCCTAGACCAGTCCGCCCGGCAGATCGTGGAAACGGCTCAGCGCACGGGCGCGGAAGTGTCCGGACCGGTGCCGTTGCCCACCGACATTCAGCGCTTTACCGTTATCCGGGGGGCCTTCATCGACAAGGATTCCCGTGAGCAATTCGAGATTCGTACGCACAAGCGGCTGATCGACGTGTTGGATCCCAACCCCCGTACCCTCGAGTCGCTTGCCAAGCTATCGCTGCCCGCCGGCGTCGATATCGAGATGAAGCTGTAGGACCGGAGAACGGAAGATGGATCATATTCTGGGCCGGAAACTCGGCATGACCCGCCTGTTCCTCGAAAATGGGAGCGTGGTCGGAGTTACCGTGGTTCAGGCTGGGCCGTGCGTGGTGACCGCGCTGCGCACGCCCACCAAGGATGGGTACGAAGCGGTACAGGTGGGTTTCGAGCAGGCAATTTCCTATAAGAAGCCCGAGGCAAGTAAGCGTGACCGGATGCGGCCGGGGGCCATGCTCAGCTCACCGCGTTCCGGCTATTTCAAGAAGCGCGACATTCCGGCCCAGCGCTACCTGCGCGAGTTCCGAGAACCGGTCGCGGAGACTGAAGTGGGACAAACCGTCACCGTGTCGATTTTCGCGAAGAACGAATACGTTGACGTGACCGGGATCACCAAGGGCAAGGGATTCCAGGGCGGCGTGCGTCGTCATGGGTTCGCGGGCGGCCCGAAAACTCACGGACAGTCCGACCGCCATCGGGCACCCGGTTCGATCGGCTCCGGCACCACGCCTGGGCGCGTGTTCAAAGGGACTCGGATGGCGGGCCACATGGGCCAGGAGCGGCACACCACTCTCAACCTCCAGGTTGTGGCAGTGGACGAAGAGCGGAATCTGTTGATGATTAAGGGCGCTGTTCCCGGAGCGGATCAGGGCCTCGTTACCGTGCGCAGGGCGATAAAGAAGCGCAACGCGCGGTAACCCGTCAACCGGGAGCCGGGCCCGTTCATCGTGGGCGCGCCGGCTTGACGCTGATAGGATGAAGGACAAGTAGATGGCTGAAGTCAAGGTATACAATACGGAGGGGACCGCGGTTTCCACCCTTGAGGTGAACGACCGAGTCTTTGACGCGAGCGAGAACACGGCCCTGGTCCATCAGGCGGTGGTTATGTACCTGGCTAATCAACGCCAGGGCACCGTCCATACCCTCACCCGCGGCGAGGTCTCCGGCGGCGGCAAGAAGCCTTTCCGACAAAAGGGCACGGGCCGGGCCCGTCAGGGTAGTACCCGAGCCCCGCAATGGACGGGCGGCGGCACGGTTTTTGGCCCCAAGCAACGAGAGTGGCGGCAGCGGATGCCGCAAAAGATGCGCCAGGGCGCCCTCCGTTGTGTCCTTTCCGACAAGTTGCGCCAGGATCGCATTCGCATTCTCGACGAGATTGCCCTGGATGAGCCCCGCACTCGCGCCATGGTGGATTTGTTCAATGCGCTGTCATTGACACGCAAGGTGTTGGTAGTGCTTGACGAGCGGAACGAAGCGGTGTTGCAATCACTTCGCAACATCCCTGAAGTGCATCTTGTGCCCGCCGCTATTTTGAATACCTATGATGTGCTGCACGCGGACTGGTTGCTGACGACCGCCGCGGCCGTGCGCACCCTCGAGGGGAGGTTGAGCTAATGGAACTCTCAAAGGTGCTGCAGCTTCCGGTGATTACCGAGAAGAGCACGGCGCAGGCCAATCCGACCCCCTCCCGCCGCCGCGGCTTGACTCCCAGCCCCAAGTATGTGTTCCGAGTGGCGCGGGAAGCGAATAAGATTGAGATTCGTCAGGCGGTGCAGGAGCGGTTCAAGGTGATCGTAA
Organism: Chloroflexota bacterium; assembly: GCA_036559345.1. Taxonomy (GTDB): domain Bacteria; phylum Chloroflexota; class UBA5177; order JANWHV01; family JANWHV01; genus JANWHV01. Next base: position 2,184 of record DATBTL010000211.1, read on the forward strand.
CCGACGTGAACACCATGACCGTGCGCTCGCGAGAGCGGGGGATGGGGAAACGGCGCGGACCGATCCCGGCATGGAAAAAGGCCGTGGTCACGCTGGCCTATGGTCAGAGCATTGATGATTTCTTCGGCAGTGTGTGAGGAACGAGTGCAATGCCAGTAAAGAAGTACAAACCGACATCACCCGGCCGGCGCGGAATGTCGGTCTCCAGCTTCGAGGAGATCACTCGGTCGCGGCCCGAGCGTTCCCTCACCGAGCCGCTCAAGCGCCACGCCGGACGGAATAATCACGGGCGCATTACGGTGCGTCACCGAGGAGGCGGCCACAAGCGCCGCTACCGCATTATAGATTTCAAGCGGAATAAAGATGGGGTGCCGGGCACGGTTGTCTCCATCGAGTATGATCCGAATCGTACGTCCAGGATCGCCCTGGTCAACTATGCCGATGGTGAGAAGCGGTACATCCTGTCGCCGGTCGGACTCCAGGTAGGTCAGACGATTATGTCGGGCGCCGAGGCTGAGATTCGGGTAGGGAACTGCCTGCCCTTACGGAACATGCCGCTCGGCAGCACGATTCACAACATCGAGCTCGAGCCGGGGCGCGGCGGCCAGCTCGTGCGCAGCGCCGGCACTGCCGCGCAGCTGATGGCGAAGGAAGGGAAGTTTGCCCAGCTTCGCATGCCTTCCGGCGAGGTTCGCCTGGTCCCCTTGGTTGCTCGGGCTACCCTGGGCCAGGTTGGCAACATCGAGCACGAGAACGAAAGCATCGGCAAGGCTGGTCGGTCACGCTGGATGGGACGGCGGCCCACCGTCCGCGGCTCGGTCATGAACCCGGTCGACCACCCACATGGCGGTGGCGAGGGTCGGGCTCCGATCGGCGGCCAGCCGCAGACGCCGTGGGGTAAGCCGGCGATGGGGTACCGGACGCGTCGAAATAAGAAGACCCAGTCCATGATCGTGCGACGGCGGAAGAAGTAAGGGAAGCAGGAAACACAATGTCAAGATCGACGAAGAAAGGCTGGTTTGTCGACCCCAAGCTGATGAAAAAGATTGAGGCGATGAACAAGACACGAGAGCGGAAGATCGTCAAGACGTGGTCTCGGGCTTCCACTATCTTCCCCGATTTCGTGAACCATACGATTGCCATTCACGACGGGCGGCGGCATGTGCCGGTATTTATCAGTGAGAATATGGTCGGGCATCGACTCGGTGAATTCGCTCCCACGCGCCACTTCCGTGGCCATGGCGGCAAGACCGAGCGTTCCACGGCGTTGAAGTAGGCGGGAGCACGCACATGGCACAAGCGCGCGCGGTCGCTCGAGACGTCAAGGGTTCGCCCCGGAAGGTCCGTCTGGTGGTGAACGCCATTCGCGGACGGAAGGCAACCGAGGCTCTGACCATTTTGCAGTTCATGCCGCAGCACGCGGCGAAGGACGTCTACAAGGTACTCAAGTCAGCGGTGGCGAACGCTGAGAACAACTATCAGATGGAGCCGTCAGAACTGTATATCCATACAGTGATGGCGGATGAGGGCCGGACGTTCAAACGGTCCTGGCGGGTGTCCAAGGGACGGGCCATGCCCAAACTGCGCCGCCATACCCATATCACCGTCGTCGTTGAGGATAGGGAGTAGAGCATGGGCCAGAAGGTACATCCGGTCGGGTTCAGGCTCGGGATCAACCGCACCTGGCAAGCCCGCTGGTACGCCGGACGCGACTACAAGACGCTGCTGCATGAGGATTTGATGCTCAGGGAGTACATCTTCACGCGGCACCGGAACGCGGGCATCGCCATGATCGAGATCGAGCGGGCGGTAAACCGGGTCACGGTGATGATCCATACCGCGAAGCCCGGAATCGTGATCGGGAAGAGCGGGGCCAACGTGGAGGAACTGCGGAAGGTTCTCGAGCAGAAGACGGGTAAGCGCGTGGCGGTCAACATCCTGGAGATTCGCCAACCGGATCTCAACGCGGTTCTGGTGGCGCGGAACGTGGCCGAGCAGCTTGAGAAGCGGGTAGCATTCAAGCGGGCCATGAAACTTACGGTCCAGCGCGCCATGCAGTCAGGGGCCAAGGGGATCCGGATCAACGTGGCCGGTCGCCTCGGCGGGGCCGAAATGGCCCGCCGCGAGTGGGAGCGCCGTGGCCGCGTTCCCCTCCATACGCTACGCGCCGATATTGATTTTGGCACCGCCGTGGCCCGCACCACCTATGGCGTTATCGGCGTCAAGGTGTGGATTTACCGTGGTGATGTGCTGCCGGGCCAGTTGCGCCAGACCGATGCGGTACCCTCCGGCGAGCGCCCGGCGGAGCGACGCCGTCCGCGAGCGCCCCGCGGTGGGGCCGGCGGCGGTGGTGACCGGCCCAGTAGCCAGGCATAGGAGGGTCATTCATCATGTTGATGCCAAAGAGAGTCAAACACCGCAAGGTGCATCGTGGCCGCCGGAAGGGCGACGCGCATCGTGGCACGGAAATTGCCTTTGGGCAGTTCGCGCTACAAGCGCAGGGAACGTGCTGGATGGAGAGCCGGCAGATTGAAGCGGCCCGGCGGGTTATTACCCGTTATACCCGTCGTGGCGGCAAGATATGGATTCGCGTTTTCCCCGCCAAACCGGTCACGGCCAAGCCGGCCGAGACCCGGATGGGGAGTGGGAAGGGAGCGCCCGATCACTGGGTAGCGGTGATCAAGCCGGGGCGCATTTTGTTTGAGATCGCCGGCGTACGGGAAGAGGCGGCGCGTGAGGCGATGCGCCTCGCGGCCTACAAGCTGCCGATTCCCACGCGGTTTGTAGCCAAGCGAATCGATGCCGACAGCGTCCCCTACGATGATGGCTCGTCCTACGTCGGTCCGACGGCTCCGTCGGAGGACGAGGAGAACGAGGTGACTGAGGAGACCAAGGAGGTGACGGCCGATGAGTAAGCGCGGTACCGCCCTCCGGGCAAAGACGCCGAGCGAATTGCTGCAGATGCTTCGTGAGACACAGGACGAGTTGGCTACCCTGCGCTTCCAACTGGCGAATCGCCAGGCGACCAACCAGGCGCGCGCGGTAACGTTGAAGCGTGAGATTGCTCGGGTCAAGACGTTGCTACGCGAGGATCAGTTGCGGAGGATAGGCTAACCATGGTTGATCAAACAGCGGCTCCCGCCGCCGATATTCAGGGACGCCGGAAGCAAAAAGTTGGGCGGGTGGTCAGCGACAAGATGGACAAGACCGTGGTGGTGGCCGTGGAGTCCTTGCGGAAGCACCGGCTGTACAAGCACACGGTCCGGGTCACCAAGCGGTTTAAAGTGCATGACGAGCCAAACGCCTGCCGGGCCGGTGACACGGTTCGGATCGAGGAGACTCGTCCGATGAGCAAGGAAAAGCGCTGGCGGGTGGTGGAAATTATCGCCCATGATATTCGCGCCACCGAGGGTATCTTGCCGGCTGCGGTCACGGCGGACCAGGGCTAGAATCGGGCAAGTAGGAAACAAGGCTAGGCAGAAAGGAGGGATAACTCAATGATTCAGGTTCAGACGCGCATGCGCGTGGCCGATAACTCTGGCGCCAAGGAAATCATGTGCATCAGAGTTTTGGGCGGCCATGCGCGTAGATACGCGCGAGTGGGTGACATTATTATCGCCGCCGTCAAGGTAGCCACCCCAGGGGCGACGGTGAAAAAGAGCGAAGTGGTGCGCGCGGTGATTGTGCGGACCGCCAAGGAATACGGGCGGGCGGACGGGTCGTACATCCGCTTCGACGATAACGCGGCGGTGATCATCAATGTCCAGAATAATCCGCGGGGTACCCGTATTTTTGGGCCCGTGGCGCGCGAACTGCGGGAGCGGGGATTCACCAAGATCCTCTCGCAGGCGCCGGAGGTACTCTAAATTATGGCTCGTTACGCGCCTAAGCCCAACATTAAGAAGGGCGACGAGGTTCTAGTGCTTGCCGGGAAAGATCGCGGTAAGCAAGGCACGATCAATCGGATGGTCATTAAAGGCGAGTCGATACGGGCGGTGGTCGCCGGCGTGAACATCGCGAAGAAGCACACCAAGGGGAGCCCTGGCGTGCGGCAGGCTGGGATCATTGAGATGGAGGCGCCGCTCCACATCTCCAATCTGATGCTCATCTGCACCGAATGTGGGAAACCGACGCGCGTCGGACACACGCAGCAGCCAAATGGCAAACGGGTGCGCGTGTGCAAGAAGTGCAACCAAGTAATCGATCGGAGCTAGGGATGGCCGCACGTCTCAAGGAGCGGTTCGAGGAAGAGGTCGCACCGGCGCTCCTCAAGGAATTTGGCTATACCAACCGGATGCAGTTGCCAACGGTTCACAAGATCGTGGTGAATATCGGTCTGGGCGAGGCGATACAAAACGCCAAGGCGGTGGACGCCGCCGTGAACGACCTCAAAATCATTGTCGGTCAGAAACCGGTCGTAACCAAGGCCAAGAAATCCATCGCGCAGTTCAAGCTGCGGGCCGGGATGGAAATTGGGGCGATGGTTACGCTGCGTGGGCAGCGGATGTGGGAGTTTCTCGATCGTCTGACCAGCGTCGCGCTGCCGCGTATCCGTGATTTTCAGGGGATTTCTCCCCGATCTTTCGATGGCCGCGGGAATTACACCTTGGGCCTGAGGGAGCAGCTTGTATTTCCCGAAATAGACTACGATAAAGTGGATCGTCTCCGCGGTATGGAGATTACCATCGTGACCACGGCCCGCAGTGACGAAGAGGGCAGGCGTCTTCTGGCGTTACTGGGGATGCCGTTTCGCGTCGCATAATGTTCGGACCACATTTGGTAAGGACACACTAACCATCCCGGAAGGACGGGACAGGAGGGTCCATGGCGAAGAAATCTATGATTGTCAAGTCGCAAAGGAAGCCAAAGCACGCGGTGCAGCAGCATAACCGCTGCCTACGCTGTGGGCGGCCGCGCGGCTTTATTCGGAAGTTCGCGCTCTGCCGCATTTGCTTTCGGGAGCTGGCCCTTCTAGGCGAGTTGCCGGGTGTAACCAAGGCCAGTTGGTAGGAGAGCGAGATGCAGTTAAGCGACCCTATTGGCGATATGTTGACTCGGTTGCGCAACGGTTTGCTTGCGCGCCACGTTACCGTGGATATGCCCCATTCCAATATGAAGGAACGCATTGCCGGCATCCTCAAGGATGAGGGCTTCGTGCGCGAATATGAAGTAGTACGAGATGGCCCTAAGGCCACGCTCCGCGTGACCCTGAAGTACACGCCCACCCGGCGCCCGGTTATGACCCATCTCCGACGGGTGAGCAAGCCCGGCCTGCGTATCTACGCCGGGAAAGATCGGATTCCTCGCGTGTTGGGTGGAATGGGCGTGGTGATCATTTCCACCTCTCGCGGCATTATTACCGGCCAGCAGGCCCGCCGCCTCGGGGTGGGTGGCGAGTTGGTCTGCGAGATCTGGTAGGGGTGGAGAGATAATATGTCACGGATCGGAAAACGCCCCATTCCAGTACCTGCCGGAGTCACCATTGGCGTCGACGGGAGTACGGTCAAGGTCCAGGGACCGAAGGGCGAGTTGCAGTACGTCATGCCGCTTGGCATGAGTATTGATCGGGTGGATGGAACTCTGCTTGTTCAGCGACCGTCGGAATCGAACTCGCACCGAGCGCTCCATGGCCTGACCCGGACCTTAATTGACAATATGGTAATTGGCGTCACCCAGGGATTTAGCAAGGTTCTGGAAATCAACGGAGTCGGCTACAGAGCTCAGCTCAGCGGTAAGACCCTTAATCTCGCCCTGGGATTCTCGCATCCAGTCGTGGTTGAGCCGCCGGCGGGCATTACTTTCGCCGTGCAGGAGGGGCGGGCAACCGAACCTTCACGGATCACGGTAACCGGAATCGATAAGCAACTGGTGGGCGAGACCGCCGCTCGGATCCGCAAGTGGCGTGAGCCCGAGCCATACCTGGGCAAAGGCATTCGTTATTCCGGTGAAGTGGTCCGGCGCAAGGCCGGCAAGGCCGGTAAAGTCGGCGGCAAGAAGAAGTAGGTGCTTGAATGATAGGCAAGAAGAGTGCGCGCATCGGGCGAGAACGGCGACGCAAGCGCGTACGGGGCAAGATTCACGGCACCCCAGAACGGCTTCGTCTTTGCGTGTTCCGGAGCAGTGCTCACATTTACGCGCAAATCATCGATGACGATCGTGGGCACACCCTGGTTGCCGCCTCGACCCTCGATAAGGATCTGGGGGCGATCGGCGATGAGGAGAGCGAGAACGCGAAGATTGCCAAGGCTACGCGGGTTGGTAAGCTTCTCGCCCAACGGGCCTCCAAGCAGGGCCTGAGCAAAGTAGTATTTGATCGGGCAGGCTACCTTTATCATGGTCGGGTCAAGGCTCTGGCGGAAGGCGCCCGCGCCGGAGGACTCGACTTCTAGCCGGCAACCCATCCGGCATCGTGCCGGAGGGAGATCGGTTCCTCACCTGGACGCATGGCGCGGCGGGGCGGGGGAGCGATCCGTAGGGAAGGTGTATAAATGGCGAGAATTGATCCCGCGACCCTGGGTAACCTGGAGGAACGGGTAGTCCAGATAAATCGGGTGGCCAAAGTAGTCAAGGGCGGTCGCCGCTTCAGCTTCAGTGCCGTGGTGGTGGTCGGCGACGGCAACGGCGTGGTAGGTTATGGACTGGGGAAGGCCGGCGAGGTACCCGAGGCCATCCGCAAAGGGGTTGAGGCGGCGAAGAAGAATCTTATCCGCATCCCCCTGGTCAAAGGGACCATTCCGCACCCAATCGAGGTGCGGTATAACGCGGCTCGGGTGCTCTTGCGTCCGGCCGCGCCGGGAACCGGCGTGATCGCCGGTGAGTCGGTACGTCCGGTCGTCGAATCAGCCGGCATCCATGATATTTTGACCAAGTCGCTTGGCAGCAATAACAAAATCAACGTCGTGACGGCCACGATCAAGGCGTTGCAGTCGCTGCGTCGCGTGGAGGACGAGGCTCGCAATCGCGGGCTCACGGTCAGCCGCATGCTGCACGGCCCGGAGGTCTAGGCACATGGCACGGTTACGTATTCGCTATACCAAGAGCATGATTGGCTACAATCAGCGGCAACGCGATACCATTCGCTCGCTTGGCTTGATTAAGCTGCATCGGGTGGTTGAGCACGAAGATACCCCGACGGTTCGGGGCATGGTCCACGCTGTCCGGCATTTGGTCCAGGTCGAGGAAGTAGCGGACGATCAGCCGGCTGGAGGTCAAGGGTGAGACTGCACGATTTGCATCCGAATCCCGGCACGCACCGAGAGAAGCGTCGGGTGGGACGGGGCCACGGGTCGGGCCGGGGGAAGACCGCGGGCCGGGGTACCAAGGGCCAGTTGGCTCGCACGGGCGGCGGATGGAACCCTCGCTTCGAGGGCGGCCAAACCCCAATTCATTTGCGCTTGCCGCATCGGCGGGGGTTCAAGAATCCGTTTCGGATCGACTACGCGGAGATTAAACTCTCCGATCTTGAACAATTCGAAGCCGGCGCGACGATTGGCCGCGCCGATCTGGTGGCGGCCCGATTGGTGCGTTCCAGCGAGGAACGTCCGCTCAAGTTGCTGGCCAATGGAGAAATCGGCAAGGCGCTGCATCTCCAGGATGTGCATTGGACGAAGGCGGCGCGGTCCAAGGTGGAAGCAGCCGGGGGCAGCATTGCCGGGGCCGCTGAACAGGATCAGGCGTCGCCCGACGAGTCGCAAGCCGACTGAGGAGAAGACCCATGCTGCAGGCGGCGCTTAACGCATTCAAACTCCCAGACCTTCGACGCAAGCTGTTGTTTACCCTTGGCGTATTGGTCATCTACCGGTTCGCGGCCTCCATTCCGGTGCCGGGTATCGATCAGGCGGCCTTCAACAACCTGCTGAAGACCTATAAGATTTTCCAACTCCTCAGCCTCTTTTCCGGCGGCTCGGGAGGCTTTTCCATTGTGTCGCTCGGTGTCTACCCCTATATCACGGCGCAGATCGCGATCCAGATTCTCCTCCCGGTGATTCCCCGGCTCGAGGAACTGAGCCGCGAGGGTGAGGCGGGGCGCACGAAGCTCAATCAGATAACCAGGCTGGCAACCATTCCCCTTGCCATGCTCCAGGCATATGGCCAGGGCGTCTTGATTTCCAACAGTACGACCCTCCTGAAGAACTTCGGCTTCTTCGGTGGGAATGCGTGGACTACCCTCGGTTTCATGCTGGTCATGACCACGGGTACCCTGTTCCTGATCTGGCTCGGCGAGCTGATAACCGAGAGCGGAGTTGGGAACGGGGTGTCGCTGATTATCTTCGCCGGGATCATCGCCCGCCTGCCAAGCCTGGTATCGGAACAATTACAGGCGAATAATCTGACCCTCCTGGTTGGGATCTCCATCGTGGCCGTCCTGGTCATCGCGGCGATTGTCTACGTGCAGGAGGCCCAGCGCCGCATTCCCGTCCAGTATGCCAGGCGCGTGGTTCGGGGCCGGATGACGCAAGCGCAGAGTACCCACATTCCGCTGCGGGTGAATTCGGCGGGCATGATTCCCCTGATCTTCGCCTTCTCGATTGTCACCACTCCGGCGATTATCGCGAGCTACTTTGAACCGTCGAATAATACCATCGTGAGGAACGCCGCGACCTGGATCGTGAACACCTTCAACCAGGACAACTGGATCTACTGGGTGTTCACCTTCATCCTCGTATTTGGCTTTACCTACTTCTACACGACGGTGCAGTGGCAGCAACAGCGGCTCGCGGAGAATCTGCAGAAGAATGGCGGCTTCATTCCCGGTTACCGCCCCGGCAAGCATACCGAGGATTACCTGAATCGCGTGCTCAACCGGATCACACTGGCCGGGGCCCTATTCCTGGCCGTCATCGCCACCATGCCGTTTCTCGCCCGTCCCTTCACCTCCGCCAATACTTTCACCCTTAGCAGCACGGCGCTGCTGATTGTGGTCGCGGTGGTACTGGATACAATGAAACAACTCGAAGCCCAGTTGATGATGCGGAATTATCAGAGCTTCATCCGTTGAGGCATGAAGGCGAAGGGCCAGCACGATGTCCTTGGTCGAGGTGGAATTGCCCGAGACCTCACATACGTTCTCGGCAAGCAAGGGCGCTCCGAAGTATCCGAGGTCAACTATGAATGTCGTCATCGTCGGTCCGCCTGGAGCCGGGAAGGGCACGCAGGCGGACCAACTTAGTCGTTGGCTCGGAGTGCCTCATGTGGCGTCCGGGGACTTCTTTCGGGCGGAACTCCGGGCCGGAACTCCGCTGGGATTGCAGGCCCAAACCTTTCTGGACAAGGGCATGTTGGTGCCTGACGAACTGACAACCAGTATGATCCTGGATCGGATACGGCGGCCTGATTGCGCGGCCGGCGTGGTGCTGGACGGCTACCCACGGACCCTTCCGCAAGCACGGGCCCTGGACGAGGCATTCACGATCAAGGGGCTCGGGCGCAAGATCGATCTGGTGCTGATGCTGATAGTCAGCGAGGACACGGTGCTTCACCGCATGATGGACAGGATTAGTTGCGCGAACTGTGGGAAGGTCTACAACCTGCGGTACGCGCCGCCGAAGGAGCCAGGCGTGTGCGATCGTTGCGGGCATGCCCTGTATGTCCGATCCGACGACAAAATCGCCACGCTGCAGGAGCGCCTGAGCATTTACCGCCAGGAAACCAAGCCGATGATTGACTATTACCAAGATCGTGGCCTGGTTGATCTGGTAGATGGCGAGCAAGACATGGATTCCGTGTTCGCGGCGTTACGGGAGCGTGTTGTTGCTCACCAATGAGATTCGCCTCAAATCGGCGCGTGAACTCGACATCATGCAGGCAGCGGGCCGCATCGTGGCCGACACGCTGGTCCTTCTGAAAGAGCATGCTCGGGAGGGGGTCACCACCGCGGCCCTGAATGCCTTAGCCGAGGAATCATTGCGGGCCGGTGGCGCCGTGACAAGTTACCGTGAGGTCGGCTTTGACTTTGGGGTCGTGTGTGTCTCGATCAACGAGCAGATTGTCCACGGCATCCCTGGGAACCGAGTCCTGAAACAAGGCGACGTGGTGAGCCTGGACATCGCCGCGATTTACCGGGGCTATCACGCGGACGCGGCGATTACGGTAGGCATCGGCACGCTGGCTCCCCAGGCACGGCACCTGCTTGACACTACCGAGCAGGCCCTCGCCCTGGGCATCAGCCTGGCCACCGTGGGCCGGCATCTCCACGACATCTCGGCGGCCATTCAGGAATTCGTGGAGCGCCGTCACCTGCATGTGATCCGCAACTTGGTCGGCCACGGGATCGGGCGCCAGATGTGGGAGGCCCCTCAAGTGCCGAATTTCCGCCAGAACAATCGGGGCCCGGTGCTGCGGGCAGGTACCGTCTTTACCATCGAGCCGATGGTTAGCGTCGGGCGCCCGGATAACAAGACTCTGCCCGACAATTGGACGATAGTCACTCGGGACCGAAAGGCCTCGGCTCATTTTGAGCACACTATCGCCGTCACGGCGGCCGGACCGCGGATCCTTACGCTTCCGGGCAATCCGGCTACAGTCTGGGCCGCCAATCCTCCGGTCACGCGGCACTCGGAGACAGCTATGCCGCATGTATGATATAATCAACAGTCGCGTCTTGAATCAGGGAGCAATGATATGAAGGTTCGACCTTCGGTGAAAAAACGGTGTCCAAAGTGCAAGGTCATTCGGCGCCACGGCGTGGTTATGGTGATCTGTTCGGATGTGAAGCACAAACAACGGCAGGGCTAGTCGCGTATCGTGGCAGCGGCCGCTTGTTGGTAGGAGGAGGAAGTAGTTGGCTCGTCTCGCCGGCGTTGATATTCCGCGCGACAAGCGCGTCGTGATATCGCTCACTTACATCTTCGGAATTGGGCTTACCACCAGCCAGAAGGTTTTGGCGGGGGCAGGCGTCAATCCCGATACGCGCGTCAAGGATCTCACCGAGGAAGAGGTGAACCGCCTGCGCGAGTATATCGACCGCAATTTCCGGGTCGAGGGAGACCTTCGACGCGAGGTTGCCTTGAACATCAAGCGATTGCAGGAGATCGGCAGCTACCGGGGCATTCGCCATCGGCGGAAATTGCCGCTCCGCGGCCAGCGGACCCGGACCAATGCCCGCACCTTGCGCGGGGCGAAGAAGACGGTCGGCGCGCGCCGAAAGGCCAAGAAGTAGTTTTCCTCGCGCGGCGGGGTCAACCACAGGGGTGAAAGGGCGCTCATTGGGCGCGCGGACGGAGTGCGGCGCGGAGCCGTACGCCAGGAGGGAACACCATGGCGGATGCCAAGACAACGGGAGGGAAGCGGAAGGCGCCGGCTCGCGGGAGACGCCGCGAGCGGAAGAATGTACCGCTTGGCCAGGCTCATATTCACTCCACCTTCAACAACACCATCGTGACCATTACCGATCCCACCGGGGCGGTCGTATGTTGGGGTAGCGCCGGGGCAGCCGGCTTTACCGGTAGCCGGAAGAGCACCCCGTACGCGGCGCAAATGAGCGCCGACGTGGCGGCCCGGAAGGCGCTGGAACACGGGATGCGCCAGGTTGATGTCTATGTCAAGGGTCCTGGCTCCGGCCGCGAGTCCGCGATCCGCGCCCTGCAGCAGGCAGGTCTCAGCGTAAATTCTATTACCGACGTGACCCCGATCCCGCACAATGGTTGCCGACCGCCCAAGCGGCGTCGGGTATAGGGCAAGAGATAGGAAGGAGGAAGCGGTCAGTACCGGTCCCCGCGCGGCTACATTGGTTGCCGCCAGGGTGTCCCGTACGTTCGCGCAATATGGCACGATATACAGGACCTGATTGCAAACTGTGTCGTCGGGAGGGAATGAAACTTTTCCTCAAGGGCGAGCGGTGCATGACAAAGAAATGTGCGTTTGAGCGGCGTCCTACTCCGCCCGGACCGCATCAGCAGCGCCGCCGTAAGCCATCGGAATATGGCCTGCAGTTAAGAGAGAAGCAGAAGGCGCGCCGAATCTACGGCGTACTGGAGCGGCAGTTCCGCAAGACCTTCGGCGAGGCCAGCAAGCGGACTGGGATGACCGGCGAGACCTTGTTGCGCTTTCTCGAGCTGCGGTTGGACAACGTGGTATTCCGACTCGGGTTGGCCGCCAATCGTGAGCAGGCGCGGCAGCTCGTGACCCACGGTCACTTCGACGTGAACGGGGTCAAGACCAACATCGCATCGTATAGGGTGCGGGTAGGCGACACGATCAAAGTGCGCGACCGCAGCCGGCCCATAACGTTTTTCAAGGATCTAGCGGCGACCCAGCGGCAGCGCCCCGTCCCACAGTGGCTGAGTCTGCAGGGCGATGGCATGTCAGGCGCCGTTCTGACCATCCCGGAGCGCCAGGACTGCGAGCAGGCGGTCCGGGAGCAGTTGATTGTTGAGTATTACTCGCGCCGTGTCTAAGGGTGGGCTCTGTCTTTGATTCTTCATGGAAATTGGGCCGATACGGCCCCGAGCGATCCAGGGAGGGCAGCCCCCTTGTTGGATGGATATTCGGCACCTTCACCGTTCCGTATAGAGGCAACCAAGGTCTCGGCGACCCATGGCCGTTACGAGATCGAGCCGCTTGAGGAAGGATATGGGGTGACGTTGGGCGTTGCCCTCCGTCGCATTCTCCTGTCTTCCTTGCCCGGCGCCGCGATTACCTCGGTCAAGATCGATGGTATTCGTCATGAGTTTTCCGACATCCCGCATGTGCGCGAGGATGTCACCGAGTTGGTCCTGAATCTGAAAAAGATTCGTCTGAAGTCGTATAACGAACAGCCCGAGACCATCCGCCTGGAGGTGCAGGGAACCCGTGAGGTCTTCGCGGGCGATCTGCAAGTTCCAAGCAGCATCGAAGTGGTGAATCCCGAGCAATATCTCGCTACTCTTGATGCCGATGCCGCGAATCTGACCATGGAAATGATCGTCGAGCGCGGCAAACACTACCTGCCCGTGGATCAGCATGAGAATCTCGACATCGGCACTATTCCAATCGACGCGGTGTTCAGTCCGATTCGTCGGGTGAATTACGTGATCGAACGGAAGCGGGTGGGCCCCATGACCAACTTCGAGCGCCTGGTGCTCGAAATCTGGACCGATGGGACGATGTCACCTACCGACGCTCTGACCCAAAGCGCCGAGATCCTGCGGCATCATTTCCAGCAGGTGGCGGATTTTGGGAAGGCGGTATTCGCCGAGGATGGCAAGGTCGTGGCCGGCGCATCCATTCCGGCCCACATCGCCGAAATGCCGATCGAGAAACTCGAACTGACCCCCAGGGCTTATAACTCGCTCAAGCGGGCGAACATTGCTCGAGTGGGTGAGGTTCTGGACATGTCGGAAGATGAGTTGCTGGCGGTGCGAAACTTCGGCAAGAAGTCGCTCGACGAGCTGCGGGACCGTCTGACCGCTACCGGCCTGGATGTCGAGGCGGCTAACAGCGCCTTGCTGCGCTCCTTTGGCACCAGTGGCCCGATTGAAGACGCGGACGAGGATGACGAGGCATGAGACACGAACGGTCTGGAAAGAAATTTGGCCGCCCTACCAATCAGCGGGTGGCCCTCTATCGGGGGATCGCGGGCGCGATCTTTCTCCATGATCGCATCACCACCACCGAGGCCAAGGCCAAGGCGGTTCGTGGGTATGTGGAGAAGCTTATCACCCTGGCTCGGCAGCCAACGATCCACCATCGCCGGCTGGCCATGCAAGATCTCCCCAATAAGGAGGCCGTGGATCGACTGTTCAGGGAGATTGGTCCCCGGATGGCTGGCCGCCCCGGTGGTTACACGCGGATTGTTAAACTGGGGCCCCGTTTCGGAGACGCGGCGCCGATGGCTGTGTTTGAATTGGTGGAATGACGACCAAGTTCCGCTGTGTCGTGCAATATGATGGGACCGCTTTCGCGGGCTTTCAACGCCAGCCCGGTCAACTGACCGTGCAGGGTGCATTGGAGTCCGCGATTGCCCGTGTCACGGGTGAAACCATCAGCGTGGTCGCTGCCGGACGTACCGACACCGGGGTCCATGCGTTGGGCCAGGTGATCCATTTTGTCTGTAGTTCCCCGTTGCCTGCCGCAAGGCTTCAGAAAGCTCTGAACGCGCTCCTACCCGTCGAGGTGTCGATTACAGGGCTGGTGGAAGCGGCGGACCAGTTCCATGCTCGATATAGTGCGATTAGCCGCGAGTATCGCTACGTGGTGGACAATGGTGAGGTCGCGTCGCCCTTACTTGCCAGGAGGGTCCATCATGTCCCTCAGCCCCTTCAGGTTGATGAGATGGCGGCGGCGGCGGCGTCGCTCCTAGGCCGGCATGATTTTGCCGCCTTCGGAGCCCCGATGGAGCATACGGCCCGTATCTCCGAGGGCGCTCCCGTAACCTGGCGGGGCGGCACGGAGCGGACGGTCCTGGTAGCGGTCTGCCGCCGAGTGCGCCGGTTTGTATTATTTTACATTGTCGCTGATGCATTCTTGCGCCGCATGGTGAGGATGCTGGTTGGCACGCTTTTGCGGGTCGGCAGCGGATCGCTGCCGGCACGCGCGGTAGCCGCGATCCTGCGCGGCGATCGGTCGTTCGCGGCCGGTCCGGCCGCCCCGGCGCACGGCCTGTACCTGGTACAGGTGCGCTATTAGTTCGAGCGGGCGGGGTGCCCCGGGCCCGTGTGAGTGGTTGAGGAGTCGAGCATGTCCACCCCAGCGGTGAAAGTATCTGAAATCGACCGAAAGTGGTACACCATTGATGTCGCGGGCAAGGTGTTGGGCCGGGCGGCATCGGATATTGCCTACATTTTGCGGGGGAAACACAAGGCAAACTTTACCCCCTACCTGGATAATGGTGATCATGTCATTGTGTTGAACGCCGATAAAATTGCCGTAACCGGCAAGCGGTTGAGCACGAAGATGTATTATCGGCATTCAGGCTATCCCGGCGGTATTCGTGAGACCAGCATGCAGCGGATGATGGAGACCCATCCGGAGCGGGTAATCGAGGCGGCGGTTCGCGGGATGCTTCCGCGCACCAAGCTGGGAGACGCCATGCTGAAGAAGATGCGGGTATACAACGGAGCTACCCATCCACACGAGGGCCAGACACCGGCGGACATCGTGCAAGTCCTTGACGCGGGCCGCGGTACGCGGCGAGTGAGAGAGTAGGAGAGAAGCACTGAATGGCTGACGCGACGTATTTCTACGGGCTCGGTCGCCGCAAGTGCGCGGTGGCACGGGTACGGCTGTTGCAGGGCGATGGTCGGGTAACAGTGAACGGAAAGCCCGTGGCCGACTATTTTGGCCGGGGCACCCTGGAGGCAATGGTCCGCCAGCCTCTGGTAGAGGCTGCCTTGCCGACCCCGTTCACGGTGGTGGTAAAGGTAGTCGGCGGCGGCCACGCCGGTCAGGCGGGGGCGATTCGCCATGGCATCGCGCGCGCGCTGGTCCGGATGGACGAGGGGATGCGGCCCGCCATGCGCCGGAAAGGGTTCCTGACTCGCGATCCGCGCGTCAAGGAGCGGAAGAAGTACGGACTCAAGCGCGCCCGCAAGGCACCGCAATACACGAAGCGCTAAACGGCGCGCCAGGTCAAACAACGAGTGCCCCGACCAAATCCACGGTCGGGGCACTCTTTTTGCTTTCGCCAGGGACCACGTCGCGGATCAAGCCACCTGAAACGATGCTCCCCAGAATTGCAGGAAATGGTTCTCAATTCCGTTCGTGATGGGAAAGATCACGTTGCTGAAAAAGTGAATCTGCGGTTCGAAGAACAGCAGGGCCAGAATAATCATGGGACCATATTGCACGAACTGGCGAAGGTCGTAGCGGGCCTTGGGGGTCAACAACTCGGACACCAGCTTCCAGCCGTCCAGGGGCGGGAAGGGCACAAGGTTGAAGACGAACAGGAAGGTATTGATCGTGAAGAGCTTCAAGGCGAAGTCGAAGAGGCTGGAGTTGCCGCCGATCGCCGGAGCCCCCGAGCCATCACTGGCAACTCCCGTAGACTTGGCAAGCACAAGCGCTACCAGAGCGGCAAGGATGAGATTCATCAACGGCCCCGCGATGGTGACCAGGGCCGGACCGAACTTCGTGCGCCTACGTAGTTTGTCCTCGTTTATGGGAGTGAAGCCGTAGGTGAAGGCCGTGCCGCTAATCGAGGTGATAAAGAGCATGATGATCCCAAACTGATCCATATGGCGGAATGGATTGAGTGAGATGTGCCCCGAGAGCCTTGGCGTATCATCGCCAAGCCGATCCGCGGTTAGCGCGTGCCCCAGTTCATGGACGTCAATGGCAATCAGGATGGCCAGAATGGTATTTATGAGGTTGCTGAGCGATAGGTCACCGAATCCGGCCAGGGCTAACGGGCTGCCACTGATCAGGTTGACAAATGGAATCATGGTGTATGCCTCTCCTCGCGCGGGTGCCACGTCTGCCAAAGTATAGCACTCGCGGGGCTTCCGCGCGCGTACCAATCGGGTCTTTTGCACGAAGGGCTTCTCTACTTTACAATATAGATGTTGGGCTGGGCCATGCGTCCCCTAGCAATCGTTACTGCTCTGGAGGTTTAGATGCCGTTATATGAGTATGCCTGTGCCGCGTGCGCGCATCGTTTCGAGATTCG
Organism: Chloroflexota bacterium; assembly: GCA_036559345.1. Classification (GTDB taxonomy): domain Bacteria; phylum Chloroflexota; class UBA5177; order JANWHV01; family JANWHV01; genus JANWHV01. The sequence goes on from DATBTL010000211.1 coordinate 18,766, forward strand.
CCAAGGGATTCGCGATGCGTCGCTCACCACATGCCCGGAGTGCGGGGGGGCGATCCGCCGCGTCCTGTTTCCCGTGGGCATCGTGTTCAAGGGCTCGGGCTTTTACAAGACGGATTCACGCGGTACGCCGCGGGATAGCGTCCCCGCCGGTGAGCGGAAGGCCGAGGGCAACGGTTCGACCGGCGAGCCAGCCGCCGCGAAGAGCAACGGAGATGTATCCACCTCGGCCGCCACGCCGGCGGCAACCACCCCTGCCGCGTCCACGCCGACCACGCCCGCGCCGGCGGCCAGCGGAACCAAATAGCCGGCAGGATCATGAGGGCCGCCCACCGCGGCGGCCCCTCGCGCCGCGCCCAACCTGCCCTTCGCTCAGGGGTGTTGCTTGTCCTTTTGCTTCTTGTAGAAGGCGCGAGTATGCTGGGGGCGCGTGTCACGATCGGCGGTAGCGTCGGGCACGTCCTCGTCCCGCCGCTGTGGCCTTCGCTCGTCGAGATCTCCGGCCAGCGCCAGGACATCGATGTAGACCAACTCGTTATTGAGCACGTCCCGTTGGCGCAGTAAGTGGCGCAACATCATGGATTGGGTAATCGAGAGCGGATTATCTCGTTCCGGTTCCGCCTGATCGATAATGCGGTCAAGCACGGTGATCGTTTCCGCTTTAGCGCCGCGCCGCTCTAGTTCGTCGCGGATCTCGTGCAACTGGTCATACACGTTCACCGGCTTCACTCCTCCAGCAACGGGCCTCTGCCCAGCTCGCCTGGGCCGCGAGCCAAAACCCCTCGCACTCCGACTCCATTGTACTTGGCGGTGAAAGTCCGGCGCAAACCGACCCGATCAGAGGAGTCGGGGATAGGGGTCAATCGGATCGCCGATCAAAGGCAGCGCGTAGTCCTGAAAGCGAGGGCTGATCGAAAATGGGCCGCTGTCGAGGAACTCAGCCGGGAGGACTCGCTGCTGATTCGCGACCAGACTCAAATCCACCGCCGACATGCCGCAGCGATAGGGAGCGTTCTCGGGCCTGGTGAAACCGACCATGCAGCCACTCCGCCCTTCGAGGGCATATAATACAGCCTGTGTGCCGGCCGCGTATGCCTCGTCCAGATCGACCGTCGAGGCAAGGGCCATGGACATACGCTGCATGGTGCCGGGTTTGTCGAAGCGGGCCCTAATCCCGAGCCGGCGTCCGATGAGCGCGGTCAGAGTTGCCGCCCCGCCCGCCAGATTGGGATGGCCAAAGGCATCGGCGGTGATCACCTCGTTCGCGATCCCGAGCGGCTGGCCCGCGAGGTCGCGGATGGTTTCCGCGACCGCCGCGACCGCGAAGCCGAAGCGGCGGTACGTCGACTCGATCGCCGTGAGAAAGGCGTCGATATCGAGCGGGCGCTCCGGTACGCAAATCAGATGGGGCGCGTGCGCCTCATCCAGCTTTCCCAGGGTGGCCGCCGCCACCAACCAGCCCGCGTCGCGTCCCATCACCTCGATCAGCTTGATCGGATCGGAGAGCCGCATGGCCTCGGTGTCAAGGCCGGCGTCCTGGGTGCTCTGGGCAATGAATCTTGCGGCACTGCCATAGCCGGGACAGTGATCCGTACCAGGAAGGTCATTATCAATGGTTTTGGGAATCGAGACCACCCGCAAGTCATAGCCCACCTCTCTGGCCGTCTGGTCGAGGGCGAGGGCCGTATCAGCGGAGTCGTTCCCACCGATATAGAGGAAGTACCGGACATCCAACTCGATCAGCGTGTCCAGAACCGCGCGGCGGTCCTCGGCGCTCAACTTTCTCCGGCAGGAGCCAAGGGCGGCCGATGGCGTGCGTCGGAGGCGGGACCATAGACCTGCCGGTTGAACCCCCAGGTCAATGAGGTCTCGTTGCAGTACGCCCTGAATGCCATAGCGGGCTCCCAGTACTCGTAACACGCCCGAGTGGCTCGCCTGTTCCACAACCCCGGCCAGACTGGCATTCATCGCCGGAGTCGGCCCACCTGACTGGGCGACCAAGAGAACGGATTGAGAAGACGCCATACGATTCTCATTTCTACGGATGGAGAGGCACATGTGCGGGTTAGTGAGAAAGCGTATAGTATAATCCTAGCAAGTTCAATCGCGCTCGCCGTGTCCAAACCGTGGGCGCGGGCGAGAATCCGTCGGACCGGAGCGACCGTGA
>DATBTL010000212.1:0-1758 GCA_036559345.1 Chloroflexota bacterium
GCTGGCGGTCAGCATATCCCTACAGCAGACCGAGTTGTACCAGATTGAAGCCCTGGCCTTCAGGCCGCTCGCTGCTTGGCGCCCTGAAGCACAGAAACACCGAAGGAATGGAAGACACAGAAAGCCCGTATCAGAAATCGAATCGGCCTCCCGCACTACTGATCACACAGCTTTGAATCTCGGATCCGGCCATGCCGGCGACGAGCGGGCTGAGGGTGTCGAGCAAGGCGCGAACGTCCGCCGCGGCCGTCTCATGCAGGGCTTCGGCGACGATCAGAGCGGACGAGGTTGATGGGCTAACGGCTGAGAAGCCGCTCTGGCGATTGGTCCACCGCCGCGCGTGCGCCCGGTTGGTAGCATCGGCAAACACGACCTCGCCCACCTCCGGTACTTCGTCGGGACCGGAGAACGGCGTGTAGATCTCATTCCCTCTGGCGCGGCGCACCTCAAGGTACCCGGACACTTTCGCGAGGTCGATGACCGCTATGGGGATCGCATAGAGGATTGACACCGCGTTGCAGAGGTCGACCAGGGGATGCAAGGGCGGTATGTAGCCCTCTTTCCGAAAGCGCCGCAACAACGACTCGGAAGCACACCGGTATTGCGTGGGCTTGAGCCCGAGGGTCGTAAAGGCGCGCCGCCAAGCTTGGATCTCCGGTAGTTCGGACTCCAGGGTTTCGCCATGCTTGGCCCTGGCGGCATCCATCAGTCTCAACATCTCATGGGATACGTCACACGAACTGTCGATGCCCCGCACATACACCACCCCTGCCGCCAGACGCGGAAACGCACTCCAGATTTCTTCATGATGACGAAAGAACATGTCAGGCTCCATATGCTACGTTCTGCATTCATCCACGGCCCTTTCTCCGATGCATAACCCCCACCGCCACGCCCGCGCCGACCAGACATGCGCCCAGCCCGCGCGATGGCGTGAGGCTCCCCATGCCCACCACCGCCGTGGTGATCAGGGCGCTGATCGGGATGATACCGGCGAACAAACCGGTCCGCTCCACCCCTAGGCGAGAGAGGCCGCTGAACCAGGCCAGGAAGCCGCCCACCGTGACTGGGAGCGCGAGGTAGCCAATGGCCAGTGCCTGCGCCGGCGGTGACGATCAGGGCGGCCGACATCACACGCGCCCGCGGCGGTTGCCCTCGCGTCAGCGGCCCGGCCAGGGCCAGGACGACCGGCGTACAGCCGATCACGACCCCGATTGCCGCCAGGTCGGCCAGGCGCAGCGCCGCCAGCAGACAGAGGTTGAACCCAATCAGTCCGGTCAAGGCCATTCAACTCCTGACGTCTCATGGCTCCAACTGTACACCGCGGGTGGACCAGTGCTAAGATCCATTTCCATGCCAGGAAAGTGGACCACTTGTACCCCTGAACTGCTTATCCCGCTGACCCGCGGGATGGGACGGCCATTGAAAGCCCAGGTGGAGGACCGCTTGCGTAACCTTATCCGGTCGGGTGTGCTGGCCCCGGGTCGCCGCGCCGCGCTGGTGCTCGGCTACGCGGCGATGCGGGAGGCGGCGATCAGGGCAGGAATAGCGGAACTGGCTCGGGTTCTCTGACCTGGCACGCCTCGGTGGAACCGGGATCTAGGGGCGTGGCTCATCAGTACCCACATTTTCCTCGCCAGAAGGGTAGGGGCACCGGGTACCCCTACAGAAACCGGCCAGGGTGTCGCCTCACGTTGCCTTAGCTCCATTCCCGTGCGACAATGGCCGCATGAATGTTATGGCATCGGGGGTGAACTG
>DATBTL010000213.1:0-1663 GCA_036559345.1 Chloroflexota bacterium
GGGGAAAACCCTGCACCTCGACCAGGCACATGCGGCAGTTCCCTTCCGGGCGGAGGTCGGGATGGTAGCAGAAGCGCGGCACCTCGATACCCAGCCGGTCGGCTGCTTGAATGATCAGCGCGCCGGTCTCGACCTCGATCGGCTGATCGTCGATGGTTACTAGAGGCATCCCGTCACTCCTCCTCTTCCTTTGCCGCGGTCGCGCCTACAGTCGCGCGCTGGATGGTCCCGCCACCGGCTCAGCCCGCGCCGCCTCCTGATCCAGAGGCCCCTGGCGCGCGGTGCGTGGACCATGGCCGTGGCGCTGCCAGTCCGGGCGCGTGTCTAACGTCGAGGGCAGGAGCGCCTCGAACTCGGAGCGGAACTTGGTGATGAAGCTCCGCACCGGCTGCACGGCGGCGTCCCCCAGGCCGCAGATCGTGCGCCCCTCTACGTTGTCGCAAATCCGCAGCAGTTGCTCCAGGTCGTTTGGTCGACCCTCGCCCGCCAACAAACGAGCGATGATCCAGGCAAACCAGCCCGTGCCTTCGCGGCAGGGCGTACATTCGCCGCACGACTCATGGGCGTAGAAGTTGGCGATGGCGGCGAGCGCCCTTGGCATGTCCGTCGTTTCGTCGAAGACGATCATCCCGCCACTGCCCAACATGGTTCCCGCGCGCTGCAGGGATTCGAAATCCAGGGTAACGGTCTCGGCCTCCTGGGCGGTCAGGATGGGCACCGACGTACCGCCGGGAATGAGCGCCTTGAGCGCCCGCCCATCCAGGATGCCGCCGGCTTCCCGCGCCAGGAACTCCCGTAGGAGATAGCCCATCTCCACTTCGTAGACACCGGGCCGGTTGACCGCTCCGCAAACGCTGATCAGCTTGGTCCCCGGGCTGCGCTCCGTGCCGATCTGGGCGAAGGCATCCCCGCCATGGAGGATGATCCAGGGCAGATTCGCCAGGGTCTCAACATTGTTCACCACGGTCGGCTGCCGCATGAAGCCATGGACGGCGGGGAACGGCGGGCGGACCCGTGGATAGGCCCGCTTCCCTTCCAACGACTGGATTAAGCCGGTCTCCTCGCCGCAGATATAAGCCCCGGCCCCAAGCTGGACCCAGATCCGTAGTTCGTAGGGCGAGTCGAGCAGGGTCGCGCCGAGGATCCCGGCCTCGCGCGCCTCCGTCAGCGCCGCCGCCACGACGCCGCCGACCGAGGCATATTCGCCGCGCAGATAGATACAGACCTCGTGAGCGCCGATCGCGTAGGCGGCGATGCAGAGTCCTTCGATCACCAAATGCGGATCACGCTCCATCAGGTAGCGGTCCTTGAACGTACCCGGCTCGCTCTCGTCCGCGTTGCATAGCAGGTACACGGGCTGGCCCGGCTGGGGATGGATGAAGTCCCATTTGCGTCCCGTGGGGAAGCCGGCGCCGCCGCGCCCGCGGAGACCGGCGGTGGTCACCTCCTCGATGATCTGATGCCTCGTGCGGCCAATCGCCTGGCGCAGGCCCTCGTAGGCGCCGCGTTGCCGGGCCGCCGCCAGACGTGGCTGGTCGCTCTGGTCCGTGTGCTGGGTGAGGATCCGTTCCACCGTTGCTCCCCTCCCCTTTTAGCCCTTATTCAGCGCGGCACGCAGGGCCGCGGGCGTGGCGGCCCCGAGAAATTGGTCATCCAGCATCAC
>DATBTL010000214.1:0-2633 GCA_036559345.1 Chloroflexota bacterium
CCCCAAGGGAATGACTCGTGGGTCGACCGCGACCGTCCCCCAGTGCGGATACGTGCCAGTTCTCGTTTTGCTCCCGGTCCAGGTATAGCCGGTGATCCAGAAGAGAGCGGCATTTCCGCCCGGCATGGTCGCGGCGGTCCAGCTAGACGCATTCCCCGAGTTAGGGACCGTGGTGGTATAGCCGGCCCGAGCCAAGGCTTGCGAGCCGGCTGCTTGCGAATAGGTGGTCGGGGTAGGATGCACCCCGACCATGCGGAGTCCGGCGGCAATGCGCGGCCGCCGCGCCATGATAGCCAGATCGTTCGCCACCACGCCGGTCTCTTCCCCTCGGCTGAGAGGGAGAGGAGCGACAGGGGTCAGTTTCTGATTATCGAGAACACGTTCGAGACTCAGTGACGAAAGGCTGGCTTGCCGGCCACGCACCGTCGAAACGATGCCGGCCAAACCGGCGGCTGATGCCTGGGGCCCCGCGAACCACGAGGTTCGCGCGGTCGCCTTCGTCAGGATGGCCAGGGTCGCGTTGATCGCTTCCCGAGCTTGCGCGGGGGACTGCGCCCGTGAGTGAAAGAGCGTGCGAGGTTGGACGAGTACGGTGGCCCTCGTTGTTTGTACCTGAGAGGCAGGCGAGTAAGCATTGCCCTGGCCACCATGGGGCGGGTTCAGAGACCCGCCAGGCAATGTAGAGATGCCGCGCGAGGGCGGCGCTTTCAGGGGCGCCGTACCGACCTGGCGGTCGACGGCGAATAGAGGCTTGAGGACGGCAAGGCGCGGGGGTGTACCGCTGAGCGACGGTTGCGTCGTCATGGAAAACATCCCAACCCTTTCTGGATTCAGGTCATCGCCCGGTGAAAGCAATGCCCGCGCTTGCGTGGTCCCCGATGCCTGGGCCTGGACCTGGGCGGCTCGCGGGGAGCCGATTCCATGGTTCAGACCGAGGCAAAGTACGGCAACAGCCCCGGCTATCGGAGCCTTGCGTGAGTGTCCAGTCGTGTCTCTCTTCAATAAGTACGGCCAGTTCCAGAGCGCTTCCGCCGCTGGTACCGGCTTTCCTCCCTTCCTCCGAGATTGGACCCGTGGCGAGTAGCCATCCAGGCAACACACCACTTCCGACCGGCGCACGACCGAGCGAATCATAGCATAGCGGCGCCAAGCTGTCACCAAAAAATGCCAATTACCGGGGTCTCCAGGCGAGAAAAGCCACGTTTTCCCGCTACAATGCCCACATGCGAGTGATTTGCGCCCCCGATTCCTTCAAGGGCAGCCTCTCAGCCGCCGAAGTAGCCGCCGCCATGGCGGCCGGCGTGATCCGCGCCGCCCCGCGCGCCAAGACGCGGCAGCTTCCCCTGGCCGACGGCGGCGAAGGCACGGTGGCCGCACTGGTAGCGGCGCGAGGCGGCACTACCCTCAAGGTGGCGGCGCGCGATCCCCTGAATCGGTCAATCGAGGCGGCAATCGGCTTGCTGGGCGGCGGGGTAGTGGTGGTCGAAATGGCATCAGCCTCTGGCTTGCCCCTCCTGGGCCTGCATGAACGCGATCCGTTCCGGGCCGGTACCTTTGGCACCGGCCAGCTCATCCGGGCCGCCCTCGACCAGGGCGCCAGCGAGATCATCCTTGGGGTGGGGGGAAGCGCGACCGTGGACGGCGGAGCCGGGGCGTTGGCGGCCCTCGGGGCCCGGCTCCAGGATAGCGGCGGCCACCCAGTACCCCCTGGAAACGCTGGACTGGCGGATCTGGCGGCCATCGATCTTTCGGATCTGGACCCCAGGCTGCGGGCCGTGCGCTTACGGGTGGCCTGTGATGTGCGGAACCCCCTGGTGGGCCCACAGGGAGCGGCGGCGGTGTTCGGCCCTCAGAAGGGGGCCCGCCCAGCCGACATCCCGGTGCTAGAGGCCAATCTGGCCAGGCTGGCCGCCGTGCTGGCCCGCGATCTCGGGATCCGGGTGGCTGACCTACCGGGAGCAGGGGCCGCCGGTGGGCTCACCGCCGGCTTGCTCGCGGTAGGGGCGCGGAGCGAATCGGGGATCGAGTTGGTCCTGGAAACCCTGGCCTTCGATCGGGAGCTTGACGGGGCGACCCTCGTGCTGACCGGCGAGGGACGGCTCGACCGCCAGACCGCGCACGGGAAGGTGATAAGCGGTGTCCTGCACCATGCCAGGCGGGCGAGGGTGCCCGTGGTCGCCCTTGGGGGCAGCGTCCGCGCCGCTGACCTCGGGCCATTGTACGCGGCGGGGTTGGCTGCCGCCTTCCCGATCACCGATGGCCCCATGAGCTATGCCAAGGCTTTCACTCGCGCCGCCGGCCTCGTCCGGCAAGCCAGCGAACGAGTAGTGCGCCTCTGGCTTGCCGCCGGCCAGGGCGACCGTGCCAAGGCTGAAAGGTAACCAATCGGACCGATCGGTCCGATCGGTCCGATCCGCTGGAATCACCATGAACCACAAAGGAGATCCGATGAGCGAGAGAATTGGCCATTGCACCCGGCGGACCGGCGAGACGGCGGTGACCGTAACCTGGAATCTGGACGGGGCGGGGGACGCCGAAATCTCCACCGGGGTGGGCTTTCTGGACCATATGCTCCACTTGCTCGCCCACCATGGCTTGTTCGATCTCTCGGTGCAAACCCAGGGCGATTTGCA
>DATBTL010000215.1:0-2410 GCA_036559345.1 Chloroflexota bacterium
TCAGAGGGGGGAACGCGCTTCGCGGAAGGCCAGCAACTCCTTCTCCGTGCCAAGGCCGGGCACCACGCCGGACCGGGTGACACAGAAGGCTCCGGCCAGGTTGGCATAGGCCACGGCCTCGTCCAGGTTCATCCCGCGCGCGAGCGCCACGGCGAGAGCGCCGGTGAAGGCATCGCCGGCCCCCGTAGTGTCCAGCACGGGCGCCGGTAGCCCCGGCACCTGCCGTCCCCCGGCCTCGTCAAGGATATAGGCGCCGGCCTCACCCATCGTGAGCACTACCGCCCGAGGGCCTCGCGCCCGGAGAGCGCGCGCCGCGGGACCGGGGTTATTGTTTTCCACCGCGACACCGGTGAGCGCCCACGCCTCACTCTCGTTCGGGGTAATGACATCCGCCAACCCCAGCAGCGCGTCCGACACCTCTCTGGCGGGCGCCGGATTGAGGACCGTCAGTACCCCGTGCCGCCGGGCCAAGGTCAGCGCGCGTTCGACGGCCGCCACCGGCGACTCGAACTGAGCGACCACCACCGCCGCGCCGGCAATCGTGTCTTCCGCCGCGTCGGCGTCAGCGGCGCCCAGCGCATTGTTGGCCCCCGGCACGACAATGATCCGATTCTGCCCCTGGGCGTCCAGCATGATAAACGCCATACCAGTCGGCTGGTCGGCGACTGTGCGTACGTATGCGGTCCGCAGGCCCTCGCGCCGCCACAGGTCACGGGCAGCGGCGCCAAATGCATCATCGCCCACGCAGGCCAGGACGCTCACCGAGGCGCCCAGCCGAGCGGCCGCGATCGCTTGATTTTGTCCTTTCCCCCCTGGGCCAATCTCGGAATCCGTGCCGAAGACGGTCTCGCCCGCTCCGGGAAAGCGGGCAGCACGGACGACAAAGGCATGCATGTAGCTGCCAACGACCACGATGGACGGTGATGTTTGCCGCATGTTTCACTCCTTGCGGACTCAAGCGCGATCGTATTTCTTGCCGGACGGGCCAGTACTCAGGCTAGTACCCCCCCCGGCTGAAATCCCATGGCGGTTCTCGGTAGGGGCACCCCTTGCGCCAAGCCATACTAGCGGCCCATTCGAGCGCGCCGTTGGCGATACGACTCAGGCATGACCGTGCCCGGTAGGGCAAACCAGGCGTCTGGATCGGTACCGCAAACGAGGCCAAGATTCCCCCATGGATTGAAGGCGCCCGTGCGCACGATCACCTTGGCCCGGTGCGCCAATTCCGTGAGCATGTGCTCGGCGGGCACCGCTTCAAGTTCCGCGCCAGTCCCCTGGAATCGCTCTTCCAGCAGGGTAAGCAAAGGTGCGTTGTACTGTGGAACGAGATCGGCATACAGCACCTTCTCCACCAGCAGTTCGGCAAGCACGAGATCGAGCACGGTCTCCAGATCGGGCAGGTTGTTGGTGATCGCCAGGTCTACTCGCCAGCGATCAAGCGGAATGGGAAAACCGGCATCGCAAATCATAAACAGGTCACCATGCCCCATCAGGGCGATTGCTTTGCTCAACTCCGCGTTGAGTATCCTCCCGCGTTTCATGGACTCAGCTCCCCACCAACCCTACGGAACCTACCTTCAATCTCTGGTCAAACAGGGATCAAGTGTGCTGGTCATGGCGCGGCCACGGTCGGGCCGCGGGTGACCTGCCCGGCCATAGTACCGAGTGTCCGCCTTGCCTGGCAACATCGGTCGCCGCCGCGGAGAGCGCGGGCGCACCGACGTTTTGTGATCCACGTTGTCTCACCAGCATGGTCGCCACGGTCGCCTGGGAGCGCGAGCCGCGACCCACTGCGGTGGGTACCCCGAGCGGGTACCCGGCTTGCCCCGTGTCGGTGGCGACGGGGGCGAGCAAGGATGCTCGCGCTCCCAGGAGGGGCGGCCCGCCACAATGCTTCGGTGCGCCGCGGAAAGCGCCCGGACCACTGTCGCGGGTCCGCGGGTGCTACACTACCCCGAGGCTCTGTCGCCTCAAGCGAACTGTTCTTTTTCGCCCTGGATAGTGCTTGGTAGTTTGACAAGGAGTTATGGAGTATGACCAGCCCCTTGACCGCCCTCCGCGCCCGTTTCGGCCTGACCGCGCGCGCCGCCTGCGCCGCGCTTCTGTGCGCCGGCCTGGCGATCGCCCCCCTGTCCGCCGCCGCCCGCCACGCCGCGGCGGGGTTCACCGATGTCGGCACCCTCACGGTCGCCGGCTACGGATCAGCCGCCGATCTCGATCCGGCCTCGAATGAGCTCGCGTCCTCGGATATGATCGCGCGCAACATTGACGACACCCTGGTGGCGATCAAGGGCAGCTCGATCAATGATTACGTGCCCTCCCTGGCGACAAGCTGGAGTGCCAATGCCGATAAGTCAGTCTGGACCTTCCACCTGCGGCACGGCGTACGCTTCCATACGGGCCGGTGCTG
>DATBTL010000216.1:0-6420 GCA_036559345.1 Chloroflexota bacterium
AGGGGCCTCTTCCGTGCTTGGACACTGATTTGGACACGAACGGCTTGTGGTCCTGCCACACATCGCCCGGTGCCAGCCTACGGGCGGCTAGCGTCGCCTTCCACGCACGGAGGACAACCACCAGGGCAGACCTACTGCCCCGACGACTGCGAAGCCGCCGCCGCGCCCGCGGGGGGATTGGTCAGCGGGTCTGCTAGGCACTTGCCGATAATCCGCGGCACCTCCGGCGAGGTCATGAAATTGTAGTGGCTGTAGCCCGGCACGATCGCCAGCCGCGACCTCGACAGTTGCGTGTTCTGCCAGCCCGGCTCCTTCACCCCGCCGCCCAGCAGCGCGAAGAACTCCGCGATGTGCTTCTGCGAGACCGAGTCATTGTCGGTGAACACCAGGAGCACCGGCATCGGCAGCTTGGCGACGTCGGCGGACCAGTCATAATCCGTGCCCAGCATCTTCCCCATCTTGTCGAGGAACTGCGGGAAGCGCCGCGGCTCGGGCCATTCCTTCGAGAACTTGCCGGTCGGCGTCTGCATCATGTTCTCGGCCATCGCGGCGCTGATCTGGCTCATGCCCTTCCGCGTCTCCGGATACCAGCCGGACCTGGCATAAGGCGAGGATATCACCACCAGCCGCCGCACCTTGTCCGGATGCTGGATCGCCGCGCGGATCGCGCTGGCGCCGCCGAACGAATGGCCGACCAGGTCGGCCTTCGGAACCTTGAGATGGTCCAGCAGCGCCGCGAGGTCATCGCCCATCGTCTCGAGAGTCATCGGCCGGTCCGTATCCGCCGTGCGGCCGTGGCCCTGCATCTCCACCGCGATCACCTGCCGCGTCTTCGCCAGCGGCTGCAGCCATCTCTGCATCTCGCCGATCGTCGTCAGCCCGCCATGGATCAGCACCAGCGGTTCGCCCGAGCCGTAGATCTCGTAATAGAGCTTGATGCCGTTGACGTCAGCGTAGCCGCTGCTCACCGGTTTCATGGCCGCCTCCCTTGCCGAGGTCGCCGCTTCGCGCGCGGCGGTCTTCCCAGTAACCTCAATAGTATAGGGGACCCAGGATTTCTTCGATTCTCTGTCGCTTTTGATGCATAAGGTCCTCAAGGCGCTGTCCAGCGCGCCGAACGTACATTTACCGCATGTATGTGCGTCTGGTTCACCTACTCTCTTCCGCCCAGGCCCATTGCCGCGACACCTGGCGCGGCTTGACGCCACGACCAAATCGCTCTAACAATAAGACTGAAAATCGCTCGAGCAACCATGCGGGTTCGACTCCCGCCGCCGGCACTTCCAGGGGGAATTGGCAGCGGATGGCGATCCGCTACGCCTTCAACGTTTCAGAGTCGTTCAAAGTTACCTCCGGATATCCAGATCCTCGATGCGAGGAGTTGCGCGGCGGCGAGCGTTCGCCGCGTCGGAACCGGAGAGGGGAGGAAGGTCCATGGCGGAAGCGGCCATTGCACTGGACGGGCGGTGGTCGGATGTGTACCAGGCCTACTGCGAGGGGCGGCTTGACGATCCCTATCCGCTCTTCACCTGGTTGCTCGAAACGTATCCGGTTCACTGGAGCGAGCCACTGGAGAGTTGGTTCGTGTGCCGGCACGCCGATGTCGTCAAAGGGCTCCTGGATCCCCGATTTTCCTCCGACCGAGCGGCGGTTAATATGCGGAAGCTGCCGGAGGACATGCAAAGCCGGCTGCATGCCCTGGGCGAGCACGTAGCTAACTGGCTCGGGTTCATGGATCCGCCGCGCCACACGGAGATTCGCCGGTTGCTGGCTCCCGTCTTCACGCCAAAACTGGCGCGGACGCTCGAGGATCGGGTACGCCTGCTCGCGGACGAACTGGTCGCTCGGTTGCCGAGCCCACGGGTGGATCTGGTGGCTGACCTCGCGCATCCCTTGCCGCTCACGGTCATCTGTGAAATCCTGGGCATCCCGCCCGAGGATCGCGGCCGCTTCTGGCAGGCGGTGATCAATATCTCGGACTATGTCGCCGAGGCTGGTCCCGGCGTGGTGTCCGCCGCCGAACGCGCGCATGCCGGGGTCGAGGAACTGACGGAATACTTCACGATCCTGGTCGAACGCCGCAAGCGTCATCCGGAGGATGACGTGGTGAGCCACATCGCGACCACGATGACTTCCGCCGTGGGGATGAGCGTGTCGGAGGTTCTCGGGATCTGCGTCTTCCTTTTTTCGGCCGGCCACGATACCACGACCAGCCTCCTCAGCTCCTCGGCGCTGCTCCTCCTCCAGCATCCCGAGGAAATGACCCGGCTGCGCAAGGATCCATCGCTCATGGCACCCGCGGTGGAGGAGTTTCTCCGCTTCGAAACCCCGATTCCCTTGATCTCCAGAGTGGTAAGCGAGGATCTGGAGTTCGTGGGCCGGCGGTTCCGGCGTGGGGACTCGGTCGTGCTGTGCGTGGCGGCGGCAAATCGGGATCCGGCGGTCTTCGATGACCCAAATCGCCTTCACCTCGACCGTGTGCCGAACAAGCAACTGGCCTTCGGCTGGGGCGCCCATTTCTGCTTGGGAGCGCCGCTTGCCCGCACCGAGGCCCGTTTTGCCCTGACCGCCCTGCTTGACCGCCTCTGGGCCAGCCGGCTGGAGAATCCTGTTCCATCCTGGCATCCTCGCCACGGCTTGCGGGCACTCCGCGATCTCTGGACCCTCCCAGCCCAGGTTTGACCAACCCCGCGGCTGAGGTCATCGTCAACCGCTATCCGTGTATACTGTTGGCAGATCAGACTGACGCCCATGGCGGACCGGTAAAGCGGCCTCCGGCTGGGCGCGCGATCAGTGGAGGGTGAATAACATGCTGGTTGATGGAATCGTAGCTTCGTCAATGACCCCCTTTAGCCCGGACGGCGATCTCCGGCTCGATCTGATTCCGGCCCATGTCGATTGGCTGATCGGGGAGGGCGTGAGCGGCATTTCACCACTGGGGAGCAGCGGCGAGTTCGTCGGCATCGAGAGTGACGACCGCAAGCGGGTCATTGAGGCGGTGACCACGGCCAATGCCGGGCGCGTCCACATCATGGCCGGTACGCATCACTATTCCACCCGCATCGCCCGCGATCTGTCGCGGCATGCCGAGCAGGCGGGCGCCAACTCGCTGTTGGTGACGCCGCCCTACTACATGCATCCGTCGATCAACCAGGTTCTGGACCACTACCGCCACCTGGCCGATGCCGTACGGATTCCGATTGTCGTCTACTACAACTTTGGCGGCACGAATATCGACCTGCGGACCGAACACCTGGTGACGCTGTTCGAGGAGAAAGTGATCGCCGGGGTCAAACTGTCGAATGGCAACCCCGATCGCATTTGCGAACTCTTGCAGGCCACCGATCGTCGCTTGGTGGTTTATGCCGGTATTGACACGGTGGCCTTCGAGGGCCTGTGCCATGGCGCCCACGGCTGGATCTCCGCCCTCCCGAGCATCGTCCCCCGAGCCGCCAAGCAGCTCTATGAGACGATCGCGATCCAGGGCGACCTGCCCTCCGCCCGCCGGCAGTGGCGTGCCCTCGCGCCCCTCATGCGCCTGGTGTTCCGAGAGCACCTTGGGGCCGGAAACGATCCCAACTGGCTGGCAATCATGAAGGCAACGCTGAACATGATCGGACCGTCGGTCGGCGACCCGCTGCTCCCGATCCAACCACTGGACGCGCGCACGAAAGAGATCATCGCGGGCATGGTGCGCGACTTGGGCTACGAGGTGCATGCGTGACCCATACCATTTTTGCTCTTGACAGACTCTCCTCCCTTTGCTACGGTTACGTGCAACGGAGGTGTGCTCCTCATCGCTGAAGGGCATCATGGCGATCCCCGAGTTATTTCCGTTCTCGGCTGACGGCGACGCCCGTCAAGCGAGGCCGGCGAGGCTGGGAATGTGGATTCCGCCCCCCGTTTCTTCTTTCCTTCCACAGCGTGGCGTGGTGATACGTAGGGTCTGCGGTGACCGGTCTCTATGCCGTGTCGGCATCGAATCGTCGGTTGAGCGCGGTCTATCCGCGTTAACCCTGAGTCCCGCGAGATGCGTGAAGGAGATTACCATGACCGCCATCGTTATCATTGCGTTCGCCGCCCATATCGCCGCCTGGATTGTTCTACCCGCGAGCAAGGGCATGAGCAAGAAGGTAGCCGTCGCGGACGTCGTCTCGCACGCCGCGCACGCGATCCAGATGTCGGGCGTCTAACCCCGACCACGCCTCGTCCTGTTTTCCGCTACGCTCCCGCTGTCGTGCCTTCCGCGGAGGGTGCTCAACGGGGGCGGTGCCACGCTATGTTCTCGACGCACTGTACGTGCCCTGGAGAGGATGTCGGATGAAGCGCGAGTACCTGATTTTCCCGGCGATCGGCCTTGGCTTCGCTATGGGCGCCTTGCCGTCGGTGGTGCATGCCGCCGGCAGGTTGATCGCGCACGCCGCGGCGCGGGCCGCCGCTCCCAACCCCGTGAACAGCGGCGATACCAGCTGGGTGCTGGCGTCGGCGGCGCTGGTCATGTTGATGACCCCTGCCCTGGGGTTCTTTTACGGCGGCTTGGTTCGGCCCAAGAACGCCCTCTCTACCATCATGCACAGCTTTTTCATTCTGTGCCTGATCAGTGTCCAGTGGGTGCTCTGGGGTTACTCGCTGGCCTTTGGACCGGATCACGGGCATCTGATTGGCGGACTCGATTGGATTGGGCTCCATAACGTGAGCGCAAGCGCGCCCGATCCGTTCGGCTACGCCCCCACCATCCCCCACCAAGCATACATGGCCTTCCAGATGATGTTTGCCGTGATCACGCCCGCCCTGATCACCGGGGCGTTTGCCGAACGCCAACGGTTCAAGGCATATGTGATCTTCAGCTTGCTCTGGGCTACGTTCATTTATGATCCGCTGGCCCACTGGGTCTGGGGCGATAACGGTTGGCTGCGCAACCTGGGCGCCCTGGACTTCGCGGGCGGCAGCGTGGTCCACATGAGCTCGGGCATCTCGGCCATCGTCGCCGCCAAGATGCTCGGCGCCCGCATCGGGATCAAGGAAGAGAAGGTCGAGCCGCACAACGCCACCTACGTTGTCCTCGGCGCCTCGTTACTGTGGTTCGGGTGGTTCGGGTTTAACGCGGGCAGCGCCGTATCGGCCGGCACGCTGGCCACCAGCGCCTTTGTCGTCACAAACACCGCTACCGCCATGGCCGCGCTTACCTACCTGACCGTGAGTTGGTTCCGGAACGGCCAGCCCAGTGCGATTGGCGCGGCGGTTGGCGCGGTATGCGGTTTGGTGGCGATCACCCCTGCTTCCGGGTATGTGGATGTCAGCGGCTCGATCCTGATCGGCATGGGAGCCGGGGTGATCTGCTACATCAGTGGTCAACTCAAGGAGTTCATTCACGCCGACGACGCGCTCGACGTGTTCGCGTGCCACGGCATGGGCGGCACCTGGGGCGCACTCGCCACCGGCATTTTTGCCACATCGGCCGTCAATGCCAGCGGTTCCGGCCTGATCGACGGCTTTAGCCACGCCAAACAGATCCTCTATCAGCTCGCCGATATCGGCGCGACGTGGGCCTACTGTGGGATCGGCACCTTTGTCTTGCTCAAGATCACCAACGCCATCGTCCCGCTGAGGGTCGACGCGGCGGAGGAGGTCGAAGGGCTGGATGTGTCGCAGCACGGCGAACTTGCCTATGGCGCATAGCGACGCTCGTCGGCTCGGCCAATTCTTCGTTTGGTAAGGGATCGTCTATCGTCAAGTGCCGTGCCGCCTCACCCAGACAAGGGTGAACGCGGCGCGGCCATGGGCCAGGACGACATCCAGCGCCGACTCGATAATCAGGCGACCAGTTCATCCGAGATGCAGCGGCAGGGTCATCCCGCCGTCGGCGAACAGCACGTGCCCCGTGATGTAACTCGCCCGCTCGGAGGCCAGGAAGACCGCGATGTCCGCCATTTCCTCCGGCCTGCCTACCCGGCCAATCGGGATCGCCTTGCCGGCCTGGACGGGGTCGTACACGCCGTGAAACTTTTCCACGAAAATCGAACCGGGCGCGATCGCGTTGACCCGAATCCCCAGGGGCGCCAGCTGCCGACCGAGCGATCGGGTCAGCATGTTGATGCCGCCCTTGCTGGAGGCATAGTGCTGGTGGTCGGGATATGCCTGAATGCTGTGCACCGACGAGAGGAGAATGATACTGCCCTGCGTCCCCTGATCGCGCATCCGGGCCGCCGCGCGACGGGCGCAGAAGAACATCCCCTTGAGGTTGATGTCCAGGGTGCGATCCCACTCCTCCTCGGTGATCTCGAAGAGCGGACGGGGATCGGTCAAGCCCGCGTTATAGACCAGCACGTCGATCGTCCCATATGCCTCGATAGTCGCATCCACCGTCGCCTCGACCTCGGCCACGCTTCGGCTGTCCGCCGGGACCAGGAGACAGCGGCG